>CAIRTN010000416.1 GCA_903881515.1 uncultured Rhodospirillales bacterium
AAACCTTCGATTCGCGCCTATGGGGCAGAGCCCTGGACCCGCCAAAGGCCGAGGGCCTTTGGAAACCTATTCATTTTGTGCGGTGGTTGATTGGTTGGCTCGGCGTTGGGCTTGGAGCGGCGGAGCCATCAATAGTCTTTGGGCTTCGCCGCTGCACAGGCGTTCGTGCTCTGGCGTATGGATGTGGGGTCAAGGGGACTGAGTCCCCTTGCGGGGTCCAGGGGCAGCGCCCCTGGCCTTGCCTTACGTAAGGTCGGTATTACAGGCTGATCTTCAGCTTGGCCGCGATTTCGCCCACCACGCCGCGGCGGAACAGCAGGACGCAGAAGACGAAGATGAAGCCTTGCAGGATGGTGACCAGCGAGCCGAACTGCGCCAGGTAGTTTTCCATCGTGGTGGTGATCAGCGAGCCGACGACAGGGCCGAACACGGTGCCGAGTCCGCCGAGCAGCGTCATCAGCACGACGTCGCCCGACATTGGGAAGTTGACGTCAGTGAGGGTGGCGATGCCGAACACCAGCGACTTAGTGCCGCCGGCGAGGCCGGCGATGCCGGCGGAGAGCACGAAGGCGAGCAGCTTGTAGTCGTCGGTGCGATAGCCGAGCGAGGTGGCGCGCGGTTCGTTCTCGCGGATCGCCTTCAGCACTTGGCCGAAGGGTGAATGGATGATGCGGTGGATCAGAAGGAACACGGCGAGGAAGATCACCGCGACGACGGCGTACATCGCGAGGTCGTCATGCAGCGGGATGATGCCGAACAGCGCGCCGCGGGGGACCTGCTGGATGCCGTCCTCGCCGCCGGTGAACGGGGCCTGAAGGCAGAAGAAGTAGTTCATCTGCGCCAGCGCCATGGTGATCATGGCGAAGTAGATGCCCTGGCGGCGGATGGCGAGCCAGCCGAAGGCGAGGCCGAGGGCAGCGCCGGTCAGCGTGCCGAGCAGGATCGCGACCTCGGGCGTGAGGTGCCAGACCTTGGCGGTGTAGGCGGTGACGTACGCGCCGAGGCCGAAATAGGCGGCGTGGCCGAAGCTCATCAGGCCGACGTAGCCGATCAGCAGGTTGAAGGCGCAGGCGAACAGCGCGAAGCACAGCACCTTCATCAGGTAGACGGGGTAGAGCACGAAGGGGGCGACGGCGATCAGCGCCGTCATCAGCAGGAAGGCGGTGAACTGGTTGCGCGACAGGCCAAACATCATGCGTTCTTCCCGAACAGACCGGCTGGCCGCGCCAGCAATACAATCACCATGACCACGAAAATGACGGTGGCCGAGCCCTGCGGGTAGAACACCTTGGTCAGGCCTTCGATGATGCCGAGGCCGAAGCCGGTGACGATCGAGCCGAGGATCGAGCCCATGCCGCCGATGACCACGACGGCGAACACGACAATGATCAGGTTGGAGCCCATGTTGGGGTTCACCGAGTAGATCGGCGCCGCCAGCACGCCGGCGAAGGCGGCCAGCGCCACGCCGCCGGCATAAGTCAGCGAGATCATGCGCGGCACGTTGATGCCGAAGGCCTGCACCAGGGGTGCGTTCTCGGTCGCCGCGCGCAGGGTGGCGCCGAGCGAGGTTTTCTCGATCACCAGCCAGGTGGCGAGGCACATCACCGCGGACGCGACGACGACCCAACCGCGATAGACCGGCAGGAACATGAAGCCCAGGTTCATCGCGCCTTGCAGCGCGTCGGGGATGCGGTACGGCATCCCCGAGCTGCCGAACTCATTGCGGGCGATGCCTTCGATGATCAGGGCAAGACCGAAGGTGAGCAGCAATCCGTAGAGATGGTCGAGCTTGTAGAGTCGGCTGATCAGCGTCTTTTCCAGCAGGAGTCCGAAAGCGCCGACGATGATCGGCGCCAGGATCAGCGCGGGCCAGTAGCCGATGCCGAGAAACTCCAGCAGACCCCACGCCACGAACGCGCCGAGCATGAACAGCGCGCCGTGGGCGAAGTTGACGATATTCAGCATGCCGAAAATCACCGCCAGGCCGAGTGATAGCAACGCGTAGAACGCGCCGTTGATCAGGCCGAGCAGAAGTTGGCCGAACATCAACGGGGCGGGGTAGCCAAAGATCATCAGCATGGCGGCGACTCTTCCGGACCGATCAGGACTTCAGGTAGTAGCAGCCGCCATCGGCCAGCGGACGCCAGGCTTCAGCGGCAGGCGTGGTCTGCACCAGGTTGTAGTAGTCCCACTTGCCCTTGCTCTCGGAGGGCTTCTTCACCTGGAACAGGTAGGAGTTGAACATGCCGCGGCCATCGGCGCGGATGGACCCCTTGCCGAAGCAATCGTCCTCGGTCGGCATCTTCTTCATGCGCTCAGCGATCGCGGTGCCGGTGCCGGCCTTGACGGCTGCGGCGCCCATGTCGGTGATCGCCTTCAGATAGTGCAGGGTGGCCGAGTAGCAGCCGGCATGGATCATGTTCGGCCAGTTGTTCGGCGTGACCTTCTTCGCCCGCTCGGTGAAGGCGCGGGTGCGGTCGTTCAGATCCCAGTAGAAGCTTTCGGTCAGCGTCAGGCCCTGTGCCACGTCCAGCCCGAGCGCGTTCACGTCGGTGATGAACATCAGCATGGCGGCCAGCTTCATGTTGATGCCGAACTCCTTGGCCTGCTTGATGCTGTTGACGGTGTCGCCACCGGCGTTGCACAGGCCGAGCACCTTCGCGCCGGAGGCCTGGGCCTGCAGCAGGAAGGAGGAGAAGTCGGTGGTGCCCGGGAACGGATAGGGCGAGCTGCCCATCACCTTGCCGCCGGCGCCGAGCACGAAGGCGGTGGTGTCCTTCTGCAACTGCTGGCCGAACGCATAGTCGGCGGTGATGAAGTACCAGGTGTCACCGCCGGCCTTCACAGTGGCGCCGCCGGTGGACTTCGCCAGCATGAACGTGTCGTAGCACCAGTGGATCACGCTGGGGGCGCAGCTTTTGCCGGTCAGGTCGACCGTGGCGGCGCCGACATTGATGTGCAGCTTGTTCTTTTCCTTGGCAACACCGGCGACCGCGAGCGCGACCGAGGAAGTTGGCACGTCAAGGATCATGTCAACGCCGTCGCGATCGTACCACTGCCCGGCAATGGCGGCGCCGACGTCGGGCTTGTTCTGGTGATCGGCGGTGATGACTTCGACGTTGAAGCCCTTGGCGTTGAATTCCTGCACAGCGAGCTTGGCGCAGGCGACCGAGGTCACGCCGCCGGTATCGCGGTACGGACCGGACTGGTCGTTCAGGACGCCGATCTTGATCGTAGGTGCTTGCGCGTTGGCGCGGCCGATCAGCGGCACGGTGGCGGCTGCGGCGGTTGTGCCCATCAGGGCGCGGCGTGAGAGGGACATGGTGGGCTCCTCGTGTTGCGACAGTTCGGTCAGGCACGTGCCCGCGGGCGAGCGCCCGCGGGGTGGGTCTTCGGCAAGCTTACGCCTTGACCAGTGGGCAGCCGCCCTCATTGAGCGGGCGGAAGGCCTCGTTGGCCGGCGTAGTCGCCAGCAGCTTGTAGTAGTCGAACGGCGCCTTGCTTTCGGACGGCTTCTTCACCTCGAACAGGTAGCTGGGGTGAATCTTGCGGCCGTCGATGCGGATCGAGCCCTTGCCGAAGCAGACGTCGTCGGTCGGCATCGCCTTCATCTGCGCCACCGCGGCGGCGCCGCTGGCCTTGGCCTTCGCCGTGCCCATCGCGGCCGTCGCGCGCAGGTAATGCAGCGTCGAAGCATAGACGCCGGCCTGCACCATGGTCGGGCGCACATTCGGCATCCGCTTGGTGAAGCGGTCGGCGAAGGCGCGGGTGCCGTCGTTCAGATCCCAGTAATAGCTCTCCGACAGCACGATGCCCTGCGCCGTGGCGAGACCCAGCGAATGCACGTCGGTCAGGAACACCAGCAAGCCCGCGAGCTTCATGGTGATGCCGAATTCCTTGGCCTGCTTGATCGAGTTGATGGTGTCGGTGCCGGCGTTGGCGAGGCCGAGAATCTTGGCGCCGCTGGACTGGCCCTGCAGCAGGAACGACGAGAAATCGGTGGTGCCGGGGAACGGCGTGCGCACACCGCCCACCACCTTGCCGCCGGCCGACTTCACGAAGTTGCCGACATCGCGCTCCAGCGCCGCGCCGAAGGCGTAGTCGGCGGTCATGAAGAACCAGCTATCGCCGCCGGCCTTCACCAAGGCGCCGCCGGTGGAGCGGGCCAGCATGTAGGTGTCGTAGGTCCAGTGCACCGTGTTCGGCGTGCAGGCGGCGGCCGTGAGATCCGAGGTCGCGCCGCCGGAGGCCAGGAACACCTTGTCCTTGTCCTTGCAGACGCCGGCAATGGCCAAGCTGACGGCGGAATTGGCGACATCGAGGATGGCATCGACGCCGTCGGCATCCAGCCACTGCTTGGCAACGCCTACGCCGACATCGGGCTTGTTCTGGTGATCGGCGCTGACGACCTCGACCTTCACGCCGAGGCTCGATGCAACCTCCTCGATGGCCAGATTGGCCGAGAGGGTCGAGCCGGGGCCGGCGAGATCGCGATACGGGCCGGACATGTCGGTCAGCACGCCGAGCTTCAAGGTGGGGGCCTGGGCCCCGGCACGCGCGTAGGGCAACAGGGCGCCCATGGCACTGGCGGCAAGCAAGGCGCGACGTGAAGTCTTCATCTCAGTCTCCCTGGGGTATTGCGGCGTTTGCCAGCGTTTTATTGAAACTCATGCCGGGCCTGATCGGGGATCAGACGCCGAGGTAGTCGTGCAGCTTATCCATATTCGCCTCAAGCTGCGCGTTCGGAATCATGTCCACCACGACGCCGTGGTCCATCACGTAGTGCCGGTCGGCGACGGTGGCGGCGAAACGGAAATTCTGCTCCACCAGCAGCACGGTGAAACCGCGCTTCTTGATCTCGCGGATGGTGCGGCCGATCTGCTGCACAATCACCGGGGCGAGGCCTTCGGTCGGCTCGTCCAGCAACAGCAGGCGGGCGCCGGTGCGCAGGATGCGGGCGATCGCCAGCATCTGCTGTTCGCCGCCGGACAGCTTGGTGCCCTGGCTGCGCGCGCGTTCCTTGATGTTGGGGAACAGCGTGTAGATCTCGTCCAGCGACAGCCCGCCATCGGCCACCTTGATCGGCAGCATCAGGTTCTCGGTCACGTCGAGGGAGGCAAAGATGCCACGCTCCTCCGGGCAGATCGCGATGCCGGCGCGCGCGATCAGGTCGGGGCGCAGATGCACCGTCTCCTGCCCCTTGAAGCGGATCTGGCCCTCGCGGCGCGGCACCAGGCCCATGATGCTTTTCATCGTCGTTGTTTTGCCGGCGCCGTTGCGGCCGAGCAGGGTGACGACCTCGCCCTCGTTCACATCGAACTCGACGCCGTGCAGGATGTGGCTTTCGCCATACCAGGCGTTGAGGTCGCGCACTTCCAACATCGCGCTCATGCGCGTTTCCTCTTAATCGCGCTCATGCGTCGCTTCCGAGATAGGCGGAGATCACTTCAGGGTTTTTCGACACGGTGGCATAGTCGCCCTCGGCCAAAACGCGGCCGCGCGTGAGCACGGTGATGGTGTCGCACAGGCCTTCGACGACCGACAGATTATGCTCGACCATCAGGATGGTACGGCCGGCACGCACCCGCTTGATCAGCGTCACGATGCGCTCTACGTCCTCATGGGTCATGCCCGCGGTCGGCTCGTCGAGCAGCATCATCTCGGGGTCGAGTGCCAGGGTGGTGGCGATCTCCAGCGCCCGCTTGCGGCCATAGGGCAGCAGCACGGCCTGAGTCTCGACATACTCGGACAACCCGACATCCTCGATCAGTTCCCGGGCGCGATCGTCGAACACGCTCAGCACGTCCTCGGCACGCCAGAAATCAAAGCTGCCGCCACGGGCGCGCTGCAAGGCGATGCGCACATTTTCCAGCACGGTCAGATGGCCGAACACCGCGGAAATCTGAAAACTGCGGATCAAGCCCAGCCGGGCGACTTCCGCCGGCTTCAGGCCGGTAATGTCGCGGCCCTTGAACTTGATCTCGCCCCGGGTGGGCTGCAAAAACTTGGTCAACAGGTTGAAGCAGGTCGTCTTGCCCGCCCCATTCGGGCCAATCAGGGCATGGATGGTGCCCGCCCGCACGCGCAAATCGACCCCATCCACAGCGACAAAGCCGCGGAATTCCTTGGTCATGCCCGTCGTCTCGAGAATGATATGCGCATCCACGCCAGGATCTGGCACCCGAAACGTCTCCCCTTGAATGAATGTTGACGCTGATTTGCATATCACGCCCTTCGGCGCAAGATTGTTTCAAGCCCTCCCGGAAAAGGGAAGGGAAATGATGCGAAATGAGCATGGAGCACCGTGATGGCCGGTTTGTGGTTCGAGGATCTGACAGAAGGGCGCGTGATCGACGCGGAGTGGACCCGCACGGTCACTGAGGCCGATAATGTGTTGTTCTGTTCGATGACGATGAACGTGCAGAAGCTGCATCTCGACGCGGAATTCGCTGCCGCGACGGAGTTCGGCAAGCCGCTGGTGAACTCGCTGTTCACCCTCGGCCTGATGATTGGCATGAGCGTGCATAACCTGACCATGGGCACCACCATCGCCAATCTGGGCATGACGGAAACCGTGTTTCCGGCACCGGTTTTCGCCGGCGACACCATTCGCACCCTCACCCGCGTTCTGTCGTCTCGGGCCAGCCGGTCTCGCCCGGATGCCGGCATCGTTACTTTGCTGCACGAGGCGTTCAACCAGCACGGCGTGCTAGTGGCGCGGTGTCAGCGGCAGGCGCTGATGAAGCGGCAGCAACCGGTGGAGTTAACTGCCTGATGCGCCTGCGCAGCCCGCTGTTCGCCCCCGGCGATTCGGCCCGGAAAATGGAAAAGGCGCTGGCGAGCAATGCCGATGCGGTGATTTTCGATCTGGAAGACAGCGTCGCCCCGGCCGCCAAACCGGCGGCGCGCGCGGCGGTCGCGGCGATGCTGGCACAGACCAAGCGCCCTGGCCGGATCGTGCGGGTCAATCCGCGCGGCACGCCTTGGTACCTCGCCGATCTCGTCGCGGTGGTGCCCGGCCAGCCGGATGCGCTGATGCTGCCGAAATGTTCCGGCCCAGACGATCTGGCGGCGCTGGATCATCACCTGGAAGTGCTGGAAACCGCCGCTTGGATCGCCCCGGGCACCATCAAGGTGCTGCCGATCGTCACCGAAACCGCGGCCTCCGTGCTCGCGCTGGCCGGAATGGCCGCGGCGCCGAAGCGGGTGATCGCGTTCTGCTTCGGGGCGGAGGATTTCTCCGCCGACCTAGGCATCGCCCCGCGCCTCCCCAACACTGTCTACACGGCGGCCACCGCGGCGGCGCGAGCCACGCTGCTGATCGCCGCCGCGGCGGCCGGCGTTCCCGCGCTGGACACCCCTTGGCCCGACCCGCGCGACCCCGACGGCCTGGGCGGCGAAGCGGCGCGCGCGGCGGCCGACGGCTTCGCCGGCAAGGTGTGCATTCACCCCGGGCAGATCGATGCGGTCAACGCCGCCTTCACCCCGTCGGCCGAGCGGGTCGCCTGGGCGATCCGCGTGCGCGATGGCTTCGCCGCCAACCCGCAGGCTGGTGTGTTCACGCTCGACGGCAAGATGATCGACCAGCCGCATCTGAAACTGGCGCAGCGAATCCTGGCCTCGGCAGGCGCATAACAAAATCGCCACATGACCGTAATTTTCCTGCCACGACGTTCCACCTATAAGCAAAGCGGGTGAGATGACCCGTATTTCAGGCGAGTTGCATGGTTTTGCGGTTAGGTTCCATTGGCCTTCTGGCCCTGACATTGGCGGGGTGCAGCCTCGGTCCGGCGTACGCACCGCCGCCGGCCAGTGATCCGGCCTGGCGAGCCGGGCCGCAGGTGGCCGTTTGGCCAGCGGCAAGCTGGTGGAAGGGCTTCCGCTCGGCTGAACTGGACGGGCTGATCGCCGATGCGCAGGCCGGCAATCTGGACATCGCCGCCGCCGCGGCACGGGTGCGGCAGGCCGATGCGCAGTTGCGGATCTCCGGCGCGGCGCTGCTGCCGGCGGCGAGCCTGGGCGCCAAGGAAACCTGGCAGCGCAACGCGACGCAGCGGCGCACCAGCACCGGCAGCTTCACGGCGACCGGCAATTACACCGAAAGCCGCACCTATTCGCTGCAACCCTCGATCAGCTACGAAGTCGATCTCTGGGGCCGCGTCGCGGCTACCCGCGACAACGCGCTCGCCGCCGCGCTGGCCAGCCGTTACGACCAGCAGACCGTGGCGCTGACCGCGGTCACGGCTGTCGCCTCCACCTGGTTCCAGGCGCTGGCGTTGCAGGATCGGCTGGATATCACCGCACGCAACCTGCGCGATGCCGAGGAGATTCTGGCGGCGATCCGCGGACGGCTCGGGGTCGGCACCGCTTCGATGCTCGACGTCTCGCAACAGGAAGCACTGGTGGCCGGGCTGCGGGCACAGGTGCCGGGCCTGCGCAACCAGCTTGAGCAGCAATTGATCGGGCTTGGCATTCTAACCGGGCGGGCGCCCTCGGCGATCACCGCGCGTCCGGGCACGCTGAGCGCATTGGCGTTGCCGCCCGTGGCGCCGGGCCTGCCGTCCGAGGTGCTGGCGCGCCGGCCGGATGTCGCCTTCGCCGAGGCCAATCTGCGCGCGGCAAACGCCAGTATCCGGGTGGCGCGGGCGAACTACCTGCCGCAGCTGGAACTGACCGGCGCTGCCGGCTGGCAAAGCCTCGCGCTGGCCACGCTGTTCGGGCCGGGATCGCTGTTCGCCCAGGCAACCGCCGCCCTCACCCAGACGATCTTCGACAACGGCCAGAAAGATGCGCAGTTCGACCTTGCACAAGGCCGTTCCGACGAATTGCTGGCGGACTACAAAAAATCCGTGCTGCAAGCCTTCACCGATGTCGAGAACGCCACCCAGTCC
The DNA here is from genome assembly GCA_903881515.1 of uncultured Rhodospirillales bacterium. Taxonomy (GTDB): domain Bacteria; phylum Pseudomonadota; class Alphaproteobacteria; order Acetobacterales; family Acetobacteraceae; genus CAIRTN01. The sequence goes on from CAIRTN010000416.1 coordinate 8,892, forward strand.
TACCGGATGACCACCGAACAGGAACAACTGGAAGCCGCTGCGGTCGCCGTGGCGCAGCGCGCCGCCGATATCGCTCGCGCACAGCTGCTGGCCGGCACCACCGACATCATCGCCGCCTTGCAGGCGCAGACCACCTTGTTCAACGACCTCGATGCCCTGGCACAGGCGCGGCTGGCGCGGTTCCAATCCCTGCTGTCGCTCTACAAGGCGCTCGGCGGCGGCTGGACGAAACAGGATGTGCCGCCGCCGGACAGCAAGCTCTGGCAAGGCGTGCTATAGGATCCCCATGCGCAAACTCCTGATCCTCGTCCTGCTCGCCGGAGCCGCCTGGGGCGGCTGGTGGTGGTACGCGCAGCGTGCCAATCCGCCGGATGCGAGCGCCGCACGCGGCCGTGGCGGGCTGCCCACCCCGGTTGTGGTGGCGACGGCGGAAAAGCGCGACGTGCCGATCTACCTCGACGGGCTCGGCAGTGCCCAGGCCTCCGCGCTGGTCACGGTGAAGCCGATGGTGGACGGGCCCTTGCTGGAGGTGCGGTTTCGCGAGGGCCAGGATGTGCGCGCCGGCGACGTGCTGGCCCGCATCGATCCGCGCACCTATCAGGCGCAATACGATCAGGTGATGGCGAAGAAGCGGCAGGACGAGGCCAATCTCGCCAATGCCCGGATGGATGCCGCGCGCTACGCCAAGCTCGCCGCCAACGCCTATTCCTCGGCCCAGCAGTCCGACACCGCCCGCGCCCAGGTGTCGCAGCTTGAGGCGCAGGTCGCTGCCGATCAGGCACAGATCGACAACGCCGCGGCGCTGCTGAGCTACACCACGATCAAAGCGCCGATCGACGGGCGCGTCGGCATCCGTCAGGTCGACGCCGGCAACATCGTGCATGCCGGCGATCCCAACGGCCTGCTGGTGATCACCACATTGCAGCCGATCACCGTGGTGTTCACCCTGCCGCAGCAATCGCTCGGCTCGGTTACGGCGGCGATGGCGTCTTCCCCGCCCGAGGTGCTCGCCTTGCCGCAGGAATCCGGCGCGGCGGCACTGCGGCAGGTGCTGGATACCGGCGTGCTGACCGTGGTGGATAATCAGGTCGATACCACCACCGGCACCATCAAGCTGAAGGCCACTTTCCCGAACGCGAAGTTGCAGCTTTGGCCAGGCTCGTTCGTCACCGTCCGGTTGCGGGTGCGCACCTGGGAGAACGCCACCGTGGTGCCGCCGGTCGCGGTGCAGCGCGGGCCGAAAGGGCCGTACGTCTTCATCGTCAACGATGACCTCACCGTCACCCGGCGCGCCGTCACGGTGGGCCATGAAGACTTGCGCGCCGTGGTCATCGCCGAGGGCATGACACCCGGCGAGCGGCTGGTGGTGGATGGCGCGTCGCGGCTGACCGATGGGGCGAAGATCAGCATCGTACAGCCGGCGGGCCAGGGCAGCGCACCGCCGCCGCCGGCGGCGGCACCGACGGCCGGGGCGCCGGGTGCGGGAGCAGGCCGTCCGCGGCGGGCCGGTTAGGCGGTGAACATCTCGGCCCCCTTCATCGCCCGGCCGATCGCCACCTCGCTGCTGGCCTTCGCCGTGCTGCTCGGCGGGTTTCTCGGCTACCGCGCCCTGCCGGTCTCGGCGCTGCCGCAGGTCGATTTCCCCACCATCCAGGTCACCACGCAGTTGCCGGGCGGCAGCCCCGATGTGGTCGCCAACCTGATCACCGCCTCGCTGGAGCGTCAGTTCGGGCAGATTCAGGGCCTGACGACGATGAGCTCGACCAGTTCCGAGGGCACCAGCCAGATTACGCTGTCGTTCTCGCTCGACCGTAACATCGACAGCGCGGCGCAGGATGTTCAGGCCGCGATCAATGCCTCGGCCGGAACGTTGCCCGCCAACCTGCCCTACCCGCCAGTCTACGCGAAGGTGAACCCCGCCGACGCGCCGATCATGACGCTGGCGCTGCTGTCGGACGCGATCACGCTGGATCGGATCAGCGACGCGGCGGATACGCTGCTGCAACCGAAGCTGTCGGAAATCGACGGCGTCGGGCGGGTGACGGTGCAGGGCAACATGCGCCCCGCGGTGCGCATCCGCGTCGATCCAGCGCGGCTGGCCAGCTACGGGCTGTCGATGGAGGATGTTCGCCTGGCGATCGCGGCGGCCAACGTCAACGGCGCCAAGGGCGGCTTCGACGGGCCGCGACAGGCGATCGCCTTGGGCACCAACGACCAGATCACCGCGCCCGAGGCCTATACCACCATCGTCATCGCCTATGGCAGCGGCGGGCCGGTGAAGCTCGCCGATATCGGCACGGTGATCGGCGGGCTGGAGAACAACCGCACCAGCGCCTGGTATCTTCCCGCGGGCTCGGGCATGCAGCAGGCCGTGGTGCTGGATATCCAGCGTCAGCCGGGCGCGAATATCGTCGAAACCGTGGCGCGCCTGCGCGACGCCCTGCCGCAACTGCGCCGCGCCATGCCGGCGGCGGTGCGGATGGTTGTGGTCACCGACCGTACCGAGACCATCCGTGCCAGCGTCGCCGATGTGCAATACACGCTGTTGCTGTCGATCGTGCTGGTCGTCGGCGTGATCTTCCTGTTCCTGCGCTCGGCGCGCGCGACCATCATCCCGGCGGTGGCGCTGCCGCTGTCGCTGGTCGGCACCTTCGGCATCATGGCGTTGTGCGGCTACGGGCTCGACAATCTGTCGCTGATGGCGCTCACGGTGGCGACCGGCTTCGTCGTCGACGATGCGATCGTGATGATCGAGAACGTCATGCGCTACATCGAAGCCGGCGAAAAGCCGCTCGCGGCCGCCTACAAGGGCGCGGCGCAGATCGGCTTCACCATTGTCTCGCTGACCGTCTCGCTGATCGCGGTATTCATCCCCTTGCTGTTCATGACCGGCGTGGTCGGCCGGCTGTTCCGCGAATTCGCGGTGACGCTGTCGGTCTCGGTGATCGTCTCGGCGGTGGTATCGCTGACCCTGACGCCGATGATGTGCGGCCGCCTGCTGCGCGCCCATGGTGACGAACACCCGGGCCGGATCTCCCGCGGGTTCGAGGCCGGGTTTCTCGGGCTGCTCAAGCTGTATCGCACCTCGTTGTCCTGGTCGTTGCGACATGAGACGCTGGTGCTGCTGGTCTCGGCGGGGACGCTGGTCGGCACCGTCTGGCTCTACATCCTGGTGCCGAAGGGCTTCCTGCCGCAGCAGGACACCGGCGTGATCGTCGCGGTCACCGAGGCGGCGCAGACCGTCTCGATCGCGCGCATGAGCGAAATCCAGTCCCGCGCCGCCGCGATCATCCAGCAGGACCCGGCGGTCACCGGCGTTGTCTCCTTCGTCGGCGCCGGCGCCATCAACGCCACCGCCAATGCCGGCCGCCTGACCATCGCGCTGAAACCGCGGCGGGAACGCGACGCCTCCGCAGCGGCAATCGCCGCACGGCTATCCACCCGGCTGGACGAGGTTCCCGGCCTGTCGGTGTTCATGCAGCCGGTGCAGGACATCCAGATCGGCGCCCGCATCAGCCGCACCCAATTCCAGTACACCCTGATCGACACCGACCCGGTCGAACTCGCGCTCTGGGCCCCCCGCCTGCTCGCCCGCCTGCAGGCCGACCCGATCCTTCGCGACGTCGCCACTGACCAGCAGACCGAGGGTCTGCGTACCTACATCAACGTCGACCGCGATGCCGCGATGCGCCTCGGCGTCTCGATGCAGACGATCCAGGACGTGCTCTACGACAGCTTCGGCCAACGCCAGATCTCGACGATCTTCGCCCAGGCCAACCAGTACCGCGTGGTGCTGGAAGCCGCGCCCGACTGGGTGGCGGACCCCGGCAGCCTGCAAAAGCTGCGTGTCCCCGGCACCTCAGGCGCCCAGGTGCCGCTGGCCGCCATCGCCCGCATCGAGCGCATCACCGCCCCGCTGGCGATTACCCGCGAGGTGCAGTTCCCTTCGGTCACCATCAGCTTCAACGTCGCCGCCGGCGCCGCGCTCGAACAGGCCGTCAACGCGGTCGCCGCCGACGAGGCGGAGATCGGCATGCCGATCACCATCAACGGCAGCTATTCCGGCGACGCCGCCGAATTCCAGAAATCGCTCGACGCCGAACCCTGGCTGATCCTCGCCGCCCTCGTGGTGATCTACATCGTGCTTGGCGTGCTCTATGAGAGCTTCATCCACCCGCTGACCATCCTCTCCACCCTGCCCTCGGCCGGGATCGGCGCCGTGCTGGCGCTGATGTTCGTGCGCGTCGATCTCTCGCTCGTCGCCCTCGTCGGCATTGTCCTGCTGATGGGCATCGTGAAGAAAAACGCGATCATGATGATCGACTTCGCCCTCGAAGCCGAGCGCACCCGCGGCATCTCGCCGGAAGCCTCGATCGAGGAAGCCTGCCTGCTGCGCTTCCGCCCGATCATGATGACGACGATGGCAGCCCTGCTCGGCGCGTTGCCCCTGGTCATCGAAAGCGGCACCGGCTCCGAACTGCGCTTCCCGCTCGGCGTCACCATCGTCGGCGGCCTGCTGCTCAGCCAGTTCCTGACGCTCTACACTACGCCCGCGATCTACCTGGCCTTCGAGCGCCTGCGCCTCCGCTTCGCCCCGCCGCAGCCGGAGGCCGCAGAGTGAACTTCTCGGCCGCCTTCATCCGCCGCCCGGTCGGCACCATTCTGCTTTCGCTCGGGCTGCTGCTGTCCGGCTTCGTCGCCTATCACTTCCTGCCCGTCGCCCCGTTGCCTAGCGTCGACATCCCCACCGTCGTCGTCTTCGCCTCCCGCCCCGGCGCCGACCCGGAAACGATGGCCAACTCCATTGCCGCGCCGCTCGAACGCCGCCTCGGCGAAATCGCGTCGGTCACCGAGATCACGTCCACCAACTCCGTGGGCGCCACCTCGATCGTGGTGCAGTTCGACCTCAAACGCGACATCAACGGCGCCGCCAAGGACGTGCAGGCCGCCATCAACGCTGCCACCGTCGACCTCCCCTCCGATCTGCCGATCCGCCCCTATTTCCGCAAATTCAACCCGGCCCAGGCACCGATCATGACGCTCGCGCTGACGTCGGACACCATGTCGATGGCCGACGTCTACGACTCCGCCGACAGCATCCTCGCCCAGCGCCTCTCACAGGTCGAAGGCGTCGCCCAGGTTCAGGTCAACGGCGCCGAAAAGCCCGCCGTACGCGTGCAGCTCAACCCCGCCGCCCTCGCCGCCGCCGGCCTCTCCGCGCAGGACGTCTACACCACCATCCGCCGCGCCAACGTCACCGGCGCCATCGGCAGCTTCGACGGCCCGGACCGCGCCGAATCCATCGAGCTGAACGGCCAGATGCCCCGCGCCGCGGACTACCGCTCCCTCGTCCTGCGCGCCAACGGCGGCGCTGTCACCCGCCTCAGCGACGTCGCCACCGTCATCGACGGCGTCGCCAATTCCCGCCTCGCCGCCTGGTTCGGCAAGCAGCCCGCCATCCTGCTCACCATCACCAAAACCATCGACGCCAACGTCATCGAAACGGTGGACAACGTAAAATCCACCCTACCGCTGGTGATGTCGTGGATGCCGCCCGACGTCAAACTCACCATCCTGGTCGACCGCACGCAGACCATCCGCGCCAGCGTCAACGACGTGCAGATCTCGCTGCTGATCAGCATCGCCCTCGTGCTGATGGTCGTGCTGCTGTTCATGCGCCGCACCATCCCCACCATCGCCGCCGGCGTCACCGTGCCGCTCTCCCTCGCCGGCACCCTCGGCGGCATGTGGCTGTTCGGCTACACGCTCGACAATTTCTCCCTGATGGCGCTCACCATCTCCGTCGGCTTCGTCGTCGACGACGCCATCGTGATGATCGAAAACATCGTCCGCCACATGGAGATGGGCAAACGGCCCCTCGCCGCGGCCTTCGACGGCGCCAAACAGATCGGCTTCACTGTGCTGTCGATCAGCGTCTCGCTCGTCGCCGTCTTCATCCCGATCCTGTTCATGGGCGGCATCCTCGGCCGCCTGTTCCGCGAATTCGCCGCCACGCTGACCATGGCCATCGTCATCTCCGCCCTGGTCTCCCTGTCGCTGACCCCCATGGTGGTCGGCCGCTTCATGCGCCCCGCTCCCGCCAACCCGCCGCAGACCTGGTGGCGCCGCATTGACGCCACCGTCGATCGCGGCTTCACCGCCGTGCAGCGCGCCTACGCCACAAGCCTGGTCGCCGCCTTGCGCTTTCGCTGGCTGATGCTGCTCGGCACCGTCGGCATCGTTGGCCTCACCGTCTGGCTCTACACCATCGTGCCCAAGGGCTTTTTCCCGACGCAGGATATCGGCCTGCTGCAAGGCTCCACCCAGGCAGGCCCGGAAATCTCCTTCGCCGCCATGGCCGAACGCCAGCGCGCCGTGGTCGACATCCTGCTCGCAGACCCCGCCGTCGCCTCCGTCGGTTCCACCATCGGCGTCACCTCCGGCTGGTCCTCGCTCAACCGCGGCCAGCTCACCATCGGCCTCAAACCACTCTCCGAGCGCAAACTCTCCGCCGAACTGGTGATGGCCCGCATCCGCCCGCAACTGCTCCGCCTCGGCGGCATCCAAACCTTCCTCTGGGCCGCGCAAGATCTCAACGGCGGCGGCCGCTCCGGCAGTTCCAACAAATTCGTCCTGCTCGGCGAAGACCTCGGCGAACTCCGCGACTGGACCATCAAACTCACCGACCGCCTGCGCGAAATCCCCGAAATCACCGACGTCACCTCCGATCAGGACCGCTCCGCGCCGCAGGAAAACGTCGTCATCGACCGCACCGCCGCCTCCCGCCTCGGCGTCTCCGTCAGCGCCATCGACAACGCCCTGAACAACGCCTTCGCCCAGCGCCAAGTCTCGATCATCTACACCACCCGCAACCAATACCGCGTCGTGCTGGAAACCGACCCCGCCCTGCAAACCGACCCGGCCATGCTCAACCGCGTCTTCGTCGGCGCCAGCAACGGCCGGCAGATCCCACTCGGCAGCGTCGCCCGCTTCGAACGCGGCACCGCCCCGCTCTCCGTCAATCACCAGGGCCAGTTTCCCGCCGCCACCATCAGCTTCAATTCAGCCCCCGGCGTGCCACAAGCCACCGCGCTCGACATCGTGCGCGACGCCGCCACCCAAATGGTGATGCCCGAAACCATCCGCACCCAGTTCGCCGGCAATGCCCGCTGGCTCAAGGAAAGCCTCTCCTCCCAGCCCCTGCTGATCATCGCCGCCCTGCTGACGATCTACGGCGTGCTCGGCATCCTCTACGAAAGCCTCACCCAGCCCATCACCATCATCTCCACCCTCCCCTCCGCCGGCCTCGGCGCCCTGCTCGCCATGCTGGTCACCGGCAATGACCTCTCGATCATGGCCATCATCGGCATCCTGCTGCTGATGGGCATCGTCAAGAAAAACGCCATCATGATGGTGGACTTCGCCCTCGAAGAAGAACGCCAACACGGCAAAACTCCGCTCGAAGCCATCCACGCCGCCTGCCTCGAACGCTTCCGCCCCATCATCATGACCACGCTCGCCGCACTGCTCGGCTCCCTGCCCCTCGCCCTGGCCTGGGGCACCGGCGCCGAACTCCGCCGCCCCCTCGGCGTCGCCATCGTCGGCGGCCTGGTCGTCTCGCAACTGCTGACCCTCTACACCACGCCGGTCATCTACCTCGCCCTGCAACCCCGCAAACGCCGCGCCGCGGTACCGGCGGAGTAAGCAAGCGCTTTCATCACAACAGCAGCACCCGCCACACCCGCCACGTCACCCCCATCGCCACCAGCCCCTCCACCCCCACCACAGCCGTCGCCCAGGGCGCGCCGATCCAGTCGGCCAGCAGCCCCAGATGCACGAACCCCAGCGGCCCCAGACCGATGCAGGCGCTCAGCACCCCGAACATCCGGCTTCGCATATCAGGCGGCGTCGCCTGGTAGATCAGCGTGGTCTGGGTGATGCCAAACGCCGCCGCCGCCACCCCGGTCATCAGCACCGCGCCCCCAGCCAGCACCGCCTCACCGGCGGCGGCCAGGCCGATCTGCATCACGAAATACAGCAGCGTGCCGCCCACATGCAGCCGCCCGTGCCAGCCGGGGCGCACGAGCGCGCCGATCACCAGCGAGGCCAGCAACGCCCCCAGCCCGTCCATGCTTGCCAGCAGCCCGGTCGCCTCGCTACCCAACCCCAGCCGCCCCTGCGCCAGCACCGGCACCATGCTGGTGCTCGGCCAGCCCCACAGGTTGAACACCATCGTCACGCACAGGATCGCCGACAGCACCCGCTCGCGCCGCACCAGCGCGAACCCGGCCAGCATGCGCGCCAGCATACCGCCGCCGCCGCGCGGCAGCACCGGGTTGCGGAACGCGATGCCCCAGGTCGCCCACAGCGCCACCAGATACAGCGCGATATCCAGCCCGAACGCGCCCTCCACCCCGATCGTCGTCAGCAGCACCCCGCCCAACGTCGGCCCCAGCATCCGGCTGGCATTGCCGCTCGCCGAATCGAACGCCACCGCCGCCCCCACCAGTCCGCCGCCCACCACCTCGCTCAGCAGCAGCCGGCGCACCGTGCTGTCGCACGCCCAGCTGATCCCGTTCAGGAACGACGCCACCGCCAGGTGCCACACCGCCAGCCGCCCGCCCAGCGCCAGGCCCGCCAGCGCCATGGTGGTCGCCAGCATCGCCAGCAGCATCGCCAGCAGAATGCCGCGCCGCTGCACCCGCTCGGCATAAGCGCCGATCAGCGCCCCCAGCAGCCCCATCGGCAGCAGCCGCAGCATCGACAGCATCGCCACCACGAAGGCCGAGCCGGATTGCTGATAGGCCACCACGCTGAACGCCAGCGTATCCAGCCAGCGCACCGCCGAGCCGATCGCCCCGGCCAGCCAAAGCCGCCGAAAATCGGCGATCGCGAACAACTGCCTCAAACCCGCTTCCCCCAGCCTCGTCTGATGCGCAGCAGGCGGGTTCGCCGCAGCCCGCTGAACAAGGCGCGCAGCATTTCCCCACCCGGCCCGTTGCATCCCCCGACCGTGCGGCCGCATCATGGCACATCCCGCCCCGTCAAGGACGCCCCATGCCCGAAACCGCCCTCATCGTCGGCGCCTCCCGCGGCCTCGGCCTCGGCTTGGCCCGGGAATACACCGCCCGCGGCTGGCACGTCATCGCCACCGAGCGCGGCACGGCCGGCTCAGGCCTAACCAGCCTCGCCGCCACCGCTCCGGCGCTGCGCATCGAAACCGTGGACATCAACCGCCCCGACCAGGTCGCCGCCCTGCGCCAGCGCCTGGACGGCACACGGATCGACCTGCTGTTCGTCAACGCCGGCATCGCCCACGGCCCTGGCGAAACCCTGCCCGCCAGCAGCGAACAGGCATTCCTCGACACCATGCGCACCAATGCCTGGAGCCCGCTGCGGCTGATCGAGGTGTTCGCCCCCCTGGTGCCGCCAACCGGCGTCATCGCCGCCATGTCGTCCGGCCTCGGCAGCGTCGCCAACAACACCTCCGGCGGCTGGGAGCTCTACCGCGCCAGCAAGGCCGCGCTGAACACCCTGCTGCGCAGCTTCGCCCACCGCGCCGGCGCCGGGCGCACCGTCATCGCGATGATCCCCGGCTGGGTGCGCACCGAAATGGGCGGCGCCAACGCCACCTACGACGTCGCCACCTCGGTCCGCGGCATCGCCGACACCATCGCCGCCACACGCGGCAAGCCTGGCTGCCACTACATCGACCACCAGGGCAAAACCTTTCCCTGGTGACCGCCGTTCCATCCGGCGCGTAGCACACCGCCCGGCTACCGGCCTCCGCCGGCCAACAACCCAGCCGTATGCAGCAGCGCGATATGCGAAAACGCCTGCGGAAAGTTCCCCAGCAGCGCGCCAGACGACGGGTCAACCTCTTCGGACAGCAGCCCGACATCGTTACGCAGCCTACACAGCCGCTCGAACAATGCCCGTGCCTCCGCCATCCGCCCCTCCCGCGCCCAGGCATCGGCCAGCCAGAAGCTGCACGGCAGGAACGCCCCTTCCCGCCCGGCCACGCCGTCCACGCCCGCCTCGGTGCGATAGCGCAGCACGAACCCGTCCTGCATCAGCCCCCGCGCCACCGCGTCGACTGTGCCGCGCATCCGCGCATCGTCCGGCGGCAGGAACCCGATATCGGACAGCAGCAACAGGCTGGCATCCAGTTCCGGCCGCCCGAAGCTCTGCGTAAAACTGCCCTGCGCGGCGTCAAAGCCTTCAGCGCATACCAACGCATGCACCTGCGCCCGCGCCGCCCGCCAGCGCTCCGACGGCGCCTCCAACCCGAACCGCTCCGCACAACCGATCGCCCGGTCGAACCCGGCCCAGGCCATCGCCTTCGAATGGGTGAAATGCCGCCGCCCGCCGCGCACCTCCCAGATCCCCTCGTCCGGCAGCGCCCAGATCCCCTCCAGGTATTCCACCAGCGCGCATTCAAACCCCCACTGCCCCGGCGCATCCTCAAGCCCCGCCTCCCGGGCCGCCGCCAGCGCCATCAGCAGCACACCCACCGCATCGATCTGCAACTGCCCCGCCGCGGCATTGCCCACCCGCACCGGCCGCGCCCCCGCATGCCCAGGCAACCACTCCAGCACCCGCTCGGTCAGATCCGACTCCGCCGAAATCCCATACAACGCCCGCGGATCGCCCGGATCGACGCACCGCCGCAGCCACTCCCGCCAGGCCACAACTTCCTCACGCCTTCCCGCCCGCAACAGCGCCTGCGCCGCCAGCGCGGAGTCGCGCAGCCAGCAGAACCGGTAATCCCAGTTCCGGCCGCCCCCCGGCCATTCCGGCAGCGAGGTCGTCGGCGCCGCCACCATCGCCCCAGTCCCCCGAACGCACAGCGCCCGCAACACCGCAACCGAGCGGTCCTGTTCCGCCTCGGCCAAAGCCCCCGCCAGCAGCCCCATCGGATCAACCGGTGCCGCATCGCCCCAGGCGAACCACGCCCGCTCCCCCGCCGAAAGCATCACTTCCGCCGACACATCCCCGCCCGCACCCGTCAACTTCACACTGCCAAACACAAGCGCCGCAGAATCCGCCGGCGCCTCCGCCCGCCCATAGCCAAACCGCGGCGCCGCCTGCATCCGCACCGCCACCCGCCCGCGCCGTCCCTCGACGATGCGCAGAATCACCCCCGCCGCCATGAAATCGATCAGCGCTACCTCGCCCGACGACGTGCCGAACACGCTCTCCAGCACCAGCGACCCGCCGCGATACAACCGCCGCGTCGTGAACGCCTCTACCGGCGCAACGCGCCAATACCCGTTCGCGGCACTGCCCAGCAGCGCGGCAAAACACGCCGGGCTGTCGAACGCCGGCCAGCACAGCCAGTCGATCGTGCCGTCCCGTGTCACCAGCGCCGCGGTGGCGCCGTTGCCGATCAGCGCATGATCGCCGATCGCGGCCTGGCTCAGCGTGCCCGCCCGCTGACTCAGCGGGCCCGCACGCTGGCTCAGCGGGCCCGCCCGCCGACCCGCCCGCCCTCATTGGTCGGGCACGAACACGGCGCACCCGCCGCCATCGGCCCCGGCAGCGGGCACACATAGGGCCCGGCATAACACCCGCCCTGCGCCGCCGGCCCATAATAAACCGGCGGCGGCGCGTAGTACACCGGCGGTGGCGGCGCCACATAAACCGGGGGCCCGATATAGATGCCACCACCCCAGAACGGCCCATGCCGCCACCACGCCTGCGCCGCATGCGGAACCATCAGCGCACCGGCCATCGCCACGGCACTGAAAACCAAAATCGCTTTGCGCATCTGCCTATCTCCGTATCCAAGCCATCAGAAGGCCAGGGCTCCGCCCCATAGGCGCGAATCGAAGGTTTTGCATCGACGCGGTTTGGTATGATTCTCCGTCTGAATGTCGAATCTTCCCCTCCCTGCGATTAGTTGGTCGTGGATTATTTCCCGGCTTGGTGCGGTT
>CAIRTN010000417.1 GCA_903881515.1 uncultured Rhodospirillales bacterium
CTTCCAAAAACGAACCGTCGTCTGTCTCCAGATTTTCCATCGTCGGCCTCCACAAAGCGCGTCAGAGGACAGACACAGATTCAGCAATTCAGCTGTTTGTCACGCGCTTATTCACCCGATTGCCCTGGCCTATGACGGTATTACCCTTTCGCCCGACGGCTCGATTCTCTACGTCGAGGCCTACGGCTCGATCGACGCGCTTTACACCAGTGGCCCTCATGCCGGGGACTTCGTGCCTGGCCTGCACATCTCCACCGATGGCACCGCCGATGGCGCCGCCGCCGCCTCCGGCACCCTGGCCGGAGACGTGTTCATCAACACCAACAGCGGCAAGCTTTACGTCTACAATACCAACACGCCCTCTACCGACACGGTGCACTACAATATCGCCACCCTGATCGCCGATGGAGGCTCGCGCGGCGACTTGGTGACGATCGACCCGAGCAACGGCTCGCTGCTGATCAGCCAGTCCAACTCGATCGTCCGCCTCACCCTGCCCGCCGGTTCCACGTTCACTACGCCGACCAGCGCGCCTGAGCCGGCCTCGATGGCAATCCTAGGCGTCGGCCTGCTCGGCCTCGCACGGATGCGCCGCCGCCGCGGCTGAACCCGGCAACTCCCACCCCCTGAACAACGCGGCGCATCACCGATGCGCCGCGTTTCGTTTTAGTGCACCAGCGCGGCCACCATCTCGTGCTGCACGATCGCCGCCATCGCCGTCATCTGATCCTCGGCAACCGCCATCTGCGTGCCATCGGCCGCATGGATCGCAAATGCCTGCGTTCCATCCACCAGCACCGGCTTCACATACGCCAGTTGCGACACCCCGAGCTTACCCAGATCGGTCGAACTCAGCTTGCGAATGTCAAAAAACCGCTGTTTCATTTGATCGTCGCTCATCAAATCCTCCTGTCCTACTGTTCGCCGTCAACGACCGGGCCGTGCCCGGGCCGGGTAATCCGGATTGTCCGCACCTTCGCCTCCGGCTGCGGCCGCGCCAGATCGATATGCAGCAGCCCGTTGTCGAGCCACGCCCCGCGCACCTCAATTCCCTCGGCCATCACGAATGCCCGCTGGAACTGCCGCGCCGCGATTCCGCGATGCAGGAAGATGCGCCCGTTGGTGTCCTCGGTCTGCCGCCCGCGGATCACCAGTTGGTTGTCCTCCTGGGTGATCTGCAGATCGTCCATGGTGAACCCGGCCACCGCCAGGGTGATGCGCAACCCGGTCGGGCTGATCTGTTCGATATTATAGGGTGGATACCCGTCGGACGAGGTTTTCGCGGCACGCTCCAGCATCTGTTCCAGATGGTCGAAGCCAAGAAACATCGGCGACGTAAACACACGCGTGGTCACTTCATAGGCCTCCTCATATGAGCGAAGCGGTATGGGGTCCCGGATCGGCAACCCCATGCAGTCTTAATGTTGGCAGACCGCGGCCGGGTTGCAAGGTGGCGAATTGCGCACCGCGTCCTGTTTGGCTACATCGCGCCAATGGACACCCCGTTGATCCCCATTCTCGTCGCCCCGCAGGCCATCCTGAAGGCCCGCGCCCTGCCGGTCACCGACAAGCACGCCGACCAGCTGCGTGACCTCATCCCGCGCATGTTCGCCGCCATGTATCACGCCCCCGGCATCGGCCTGGCCGCGCCGCAGGTCGGCGTCGGCCTGCGCATGTTCGTCGTCGACCTCATGCCCGACGACAAGCCCGATCCGATGGTGTTCATCAACCCCGAAATCGTCCTGCAAAGCACCGAACTCGCCACCCGCGAGGAAGGCTGCCTGTCGCTCCCCGGCCAGTATGCCGACGTCACCCGCCCCGCCCGTGTCAAACTGCGCTATCTCGACGCCCAGGGCGCGAAAAAGGAAATCGAGGCCGAGGACCTGCTGTCGGCCTGCCTGCAGCACGAGCACGACCATCTCAACGGCGTGCTGTTCGTCGATCACATCTCCGCACTCAAGCGCAACATGATCTGGCGCAAGCTGGCGAAAGCCCAGCGGGAGAAGCAGGGGGCCGGCTGATGCGCCTCGCGTTCATGGGCAGTCCGGATTTCTCCGTCCCCACGCTGCGCGCCCTGCACGAAGCCGGCCACGATATCGCCGCGGTCTACTGTCAGCCCCCCCGCCCCGCCGGCCGCGGCCAGGCCGTGCGCAAATGCCCGGTGCACGTCGCCGCCGACGCCCTCGGCCTGCCCGTCCGCACCCCCGCCAGGCTGAAGCGCGACACCGCCGAACATGAGGCCTTCGCCGCCCTCAACCTCGATGCCGCCGTGGTCGCCGCCTACGGCCTGATCCTGCCACAGGCCATGCTCGACGCCCCCCGCCGCGGCTGCCTCAACATCCACGCCTCCCTGCTGCCGCGCTGGCGCGGCGCCGCCCCGATCCAGGCCGCCATCCTCGCCGGCGATACCCAGTCCGGCATCACCATCATGCAGATGGACGCAGGCCTCGACACCGGCGCCATGCTGCTGGTCGAAGCCACCCCAATCACGGCGGCCACCACCGCCAGCACCCTGCACGACACCCTCGCCGCAATCGGCGCCCGCCTCATCCTGCGCGCTTTGGCCGAAAACCCCGCCCCCACCCCACAGCCCGAAACCGGCATCACCTACGCCGAAAAACTCACCCGCGACCACGGCCGCATCGACTGGACCCGCCCGGCGATCGACCTCGACCGTCAGGTCCGCGCCCTCAACCCCTGGCCCGGAACCTTCACCACGCTCAACAGCGAAACCCTGAAAATCCACGCCGCCACCCAAGAGCCTGGATCTGGCGCCCCCGGCAGCACGCTCGATGCCGCGCTCCTCATCGCCACCGGATCAGGCGCCTTGCGCATCACCCGCCTGCAATCCCCCTCCAAACCCGCCATGCCCGCCCCCGCCTGGCTCAACGGTCACCCCACGCCGAAAGGCACCGTCTTCCTGTGACGCTGCACGCCTACGCGCTGGAACTCGAATACGACGGCACCCCCTATGTCGGCTGGCAGCGTCAGGCCACCGGACAATCGATCCAGCAGGTCTTCGAAGACGCCGCCACCCGCCTCGCCCTCGCCGCCCCCGCCGTCAGCATCGTCGCCGGCCGCACCGATTCCGGCGTCCACGCCGAAGCCATGGTCGTCCAGCTCATGCTCGACCGCGACATCCCGCCGCACAAACTGCGCGACGCCCTGAACTATCACCTCAAGCCGCACCCCATCGTCGTCCTGCGCGCCGCCCTCGCCACTCCCGGCTGGAGCGCCCGCTTCAGCGCCATTCAGCGCCGCTACCGCTACCGCATCCTCGACCGCAAAGCCCGCCCTGCCCTCGATCTCAACCGCATCTGGCACGTCGAACGCCGCCTCGACGCCGCCGCCATGCACCAGGCCGCGCAAACCCTGATCGGCCGGCACGACTTCACCTCGTTCCGCGCCGCCTCGTGTCAGGCCAAATCCCCGATCCGCACCCTCGACCGCCTCGATGTCAGCCGCATCGGCGACACCGTCGAAATCGTCGCCGAAGCCCGCTCCTTCCTGCACCACCAGGTCCGCAACCTCGCTGGCACCCTCAAACTCGTCGGCGACGGCTCCTGGCCCATCCCCCGCCCCGCCCAGGCGCTGGCCACCCGCGACCGCGCCGCCGCCGGCCCAACCGCCCCACCACACGGCCTCAGCCTGACCGGCGTGGGCTATCCCATCGATCCCTTCGATTAAGGCCGAGGTTGCTGCCCCAGCGCCGCATCGAGCAACCTCGCGACATAAGCGCCAAACGGCGCGTCACCACCCGCTTCGCACCAGGCCTGCACCAGCCGTCCAGCCAATGCCTGATCCACCGCCAGCCCATTGGCGAACAACCCCGCCGGGATCGGCCGCATCCGCTCCTGCGGCGCAAAAGGCAGCTCAAGCGGCGCCAACCGAACCGGCTTCGAGAAATACACCCGTGCTGCATTGCCGCCCAGGAACGCCGCACGCTCGTCCGGCGACGGCGCTAGCCGTTCGACCCAGGCCAGCGCGGTGCCGATGGTCTCGTTACGCCAAAACAGCACCGGCGCTTCCGACCCCCACATCACGCGCGCCCACCCCGTCTTCGCCAGCACCGCGTCCGCCCAGGACTGCAGCGCCGCCGGCGCAAACGCCCCATGGCGCGAAAACACCACATGGAACCGCGGATGCTCAAACAGCGCCGCAAGCGCGCCACCGGCCAGCGCCGACGGCTCGCGAACCCCAGCAAAATGCCCGCCGATCACAATGCAGGCCGGTTGACGCTCCAGATGGCCCAGCAATGCCCTGGCACAGGCATCAGAAAACGTCGCCCCGCAGACAATGGCCCCCCCCCCATGCGCGCCCAGTACATCAAGCAACCAGCCGCGCTCAACAACATCGCCATCCGTCAGCCGCAACCCGCTGAACCCCGCCCGCAACTGCGCATGCGCCCCCGCCTCAACCTCCGCGCGCCCCTCGCCCAGCGGCACACCAAGCCCACGAAACCGCTCCGGCCACGCCGTCATCGCCGCATGGATCGCCGCCAGATCCGGCGAGGAATCGAACGAGCTAAGCACCGCGCGGCCAATCCCGTACTGCTCCATCTGGCCCTGGTAGTCCACCACGCGCATGAACCGCGGCAACCCGACATGGGCATAGGCGTCGACGAGCATCATGCTCACTCCTTGTCCTCGGCCTCGTAGACATGCGCGGTCATCCGCGGCAATTCGGCGAAATCGAATTCCGGATGGAAGCCTTCCACCAGCGCGACGTTCCGCTCCACCTCTTCCGGCCAGCGCATGCCGACGATCGCCGCATGCACCCGCGAATCCGAAAGCACGAACTTCAGGCATATCTCGTAGAGGTTGCTGCCGGTCAGCCACTCCGGCGCCAGATACCGCGCGGCGCGCTGCAGGATGCCCGACGTCATCGTCCGCATCGTCACCACGCCGATATCACCGGCGCGGGCTTCATCCAACACGTTGCGCGCGGCGGACTGGTAGATGAAGTTGTAAGCCAGTTGCAGCACCGTGAACTCCGGATGCTTCAGGAACGGGCGCGCCGTCCAAGGCTCCTCCGTGGTCAGCCCAATAAACCGGATATCGCCCGCCTGCTGCAACGCCAGCAATCCGTCCAGCGGCCCGCCATTGATGATGTGATCGTATTCCTCGGCGGTGAACATCCCGCCATGCAGCTGCACGATGTCGAGCTGCCCCGTGTGCAGACGCTTAAGGCTGGCATGCACGCTGTCGATGATGTCCTGCTTGCCCAGCCCTTCCCATTTCACCTTGGTCGCCAGCACGCAGTCCGCCCGCCGCGTCTTCATCACCTCGCCGATCAGCTCCTCGCTGTTGCCCTTGCCATAGGCCGGCGCGGTATCGATGTAGTTGATGCCCAAATCCAGCGCCCGGTTGATCGTGGCGATAGCGGTGCGCCGCCCCTCGAGGGACCACGGATCCCAATCATTGGCGCGGTTCACGCCGCCGAACGGATAACCGCCCAGCGCCATGCGCGACACCATCAACCCCGTGCGTCCCAAAGCGATCTTTTGCATTGCCGTAATCCAAACCTGTCGGTGAAAGGGGAGTGGTCAGTTAGAGCCCAGCGCAGCCATCGCCGCGCCGGCGCCGGCAAGGTTCTCCAGCCGCATCTGCGCGTATTTCTCGCCAAGCACGACGCCGGCCGCGCCGCCCTCGAAGGCGGCAAGAATATCGGCCTTCACCCGCTCCGGCGTTGTGCGCACCAGATCGGCGCCTGCGGTGGCATCGGCATTGATCAGCGCGTTGTCGCCCGGCGGCGGCTCCAGCCGCCCCGCCGCCTCCGCCGCGCCGACCGGAATATCCACATCGATGCCGGCATAGATCACGCAGCGCCCTTCGCTGCCCAGCAGCGAGCGCCGCACCTCGCGCCGCACCGAGTCCGATGAGAATCCCGTCTGCGGCAACAGGTCGTAACTGCCTTCCTCAATGCCAAGCATCTTCAGCATCAGCGGATAAACCAGCGCCGGCTCGGCGTCGCCGAACAGCGTGCGCGCGATCCCCGCGACCCAGGTATGGAACCGCGGACCGGCCGCACCGGAATAGGTCGAAATCTTCAGGAAGTCGGCAATATGGCTGAGGTCCGCGAAGGTTTGCCCGGCGCGGTAGAACGGGCTGCACACGATATTCTGCGTGATGTTCCAGCCCACCTGCATCTCCGGCCGGAATGCCCGCACCGTGCCGAAAATATCGCGATACATCTGGTGCTGCCCGTCGATCCACAGCGCCTGCCAGCCGAGCAGTTCAGGATATGTCATCAACAGCCGCCAGAAGCTGACGAACGCGCCATCGTTCGGGATCTCGCCGCGCGCAATCTCGGCATTCCACGTCACCAGTTTGCGATACCCCTCCTGCGCGCGCCGCCAGTCCAGCCCGCGCTCGGCGCCGCGCGCCTTGCAATGCGCGCAGTAGCAGGTGATCAGCCCCAGCCCCTGCCGCGTCGGCCCCTGGATCAACCGATCGAACGGCGAGATCCGCTCGGAGGACCACATCAGCCCGTCAAGCTCATAGCTCTTGATCATGTCCTCGATGATCGACAGATGCCAGTTGCGGTAATCCGGATTGCTGAAACACGGCCGCCGCGCCGGCTTGTTCCAGATATCCACCTCCAGGCATTTCAGGAAGTTCGGATAGGACCGCAGCGCCCGCGCATGGCTGCTTTCGTCCATCAACACATAGCTCTGCATCCCCCGCGCCTGTGCCGCGGGAATCACCTCGCCCAGCATGTCGAAGTCCGGATGCTCCGGCGCGCGGCCGACCGCGCCGAGCATCGTGCCGCCGTAGTATTCCGGGTGCATGGTTGCCGCATGCCCTCCCACCCAGTCGGCGTCGTATTCCGCCACCCCATGCCCCGGCGCGGCCCCGCCCGGCTCCGCCCGCCCGCCCGTGGCCCGGTTCCAGGTCGGCGTAGCCAGGAACAGCGTGTTCACCGCCGCCGCCGCGACGTTGTCCAGCACAGCGGAAATTCCCTCGTCCACGAAGGATACGGCACCAACCTGAATGCCCACCAGGCGTCGCGTCATCGTCTCATCCCTTCAATCCCGTGGTGGCGATGCCCTCCACGAGCCGTTTCTGGAAAAACAGGAACACCAGGATCACCGGCAGCAACGACAGCGAGGTCATCGCGAACATCGGCCCCCAGGCCGACGCCCCCGAGGAGTCAAGGAACTGCCGCAGCCCCAGCGAGATCGTGTAATTGTCCTGCGTGTTGAGGTAGAGCAGCTGGCTGAAGAAGTCGTTCCACGTCCAGATGAACGTGAAAATCGTCGTCGTCACCAGCGCCGGCTTGATCAGCGGCAGGATGATGCGAATGAACATGCCGAACCGGCCGCACCCGTCGATCATCGCCGCCTCCTCCAGCTCCAGCGGAATCGAGCGGATGAACTGCACCATCAAAAAGATGAAGAACGCATCCACCGCGAAGAATTTCGGCACGATCAGCGGCAGAAACGTGTTCGTCCATTCCAGCGTGTGGAAGATGATATACTGCGGCACGATGGTAACGTGGAACGGCAGCATCAGCGTGCCGAGCATCACCGCGAACAGCACGCGCCGCCCGCGAAACCGGATGCGGGCAAACGCATAGGCCGCCAGCGAGCAGGAAAACAGATTGCCCGCGATCGCGCCGGCGCAAACGATGAAGGAATTCACATAGAACACGCTGAACCGCATGCCGGTGCCCAGCGTCCAGCCGCGCGCATAGTTGGCGAAATCCAGGCCGCGCGGCAGCGGGCTCAACTCGGTGAAGATCTGGCTGTCCGGCTTGAACGAACTGCCGACCATCCACAGCAGCGGATAGATCATCGCGAACGCGCCCGCGATCAGCCCGCCATGCAGCAGCCAGCTCCGCCATCCCGATCGCCGGCCCCACACCATCCCCCGCTACCTCCCCGCGTCTTCGTAATGCACCCAGTAACGGCTGCTGAAGAAGGCCAGCGCGGTGACTGCGCCGATGATCACCAGCAGGATCCAGCCCATCGCCGCGGCATATCCCATGCGGAAATTCCCGAAGCCCTGCAGATACAGATACAGCGTGTAGAACAGCGTTGAATCCAGCGGCCCGCCGGTGCCGCCGCTGACGATGAAGGCCGGGGTGAAGGCCTGAAACGAATTGATGATCTGCAGCACCAGATTGAAGAAAATCACCGGCGTCAGCATCGGCACGGTGATCACCCGGAATTGCCGCCACGGCCCCGCGCCATCGATCGACGCCGCCTCGTACAGCTCCGCCGGCACCTGCTTCAACCCGGCCAGGAAGATCACCATCGGCGAGCCGAACTGCCAGACATGCAGGATGATCAGCGTCCACAACGCCTGCGACGGCGAGGAGACCCAGCTGCTACCCTCGAAACCGAAAAAACCCAGGATCTGGCTCACGATTCCGCCAAGGCCAAAGATCTGCCGCCACAGGATCGACACCGCGACGCTGCCGCCCAACAGCGACGGGATGTAGTAAACAGCACGATAGGCGCCGAGCCCCTTGATCCGGGCATTCAGCGCCATCGCCAGCGCCAGCGCGAACGCCAGGTTCAGCGGCGCCGCAAACATCACATAGGTCAACGTGACCATCAGTGCGTTGTGATAGCGGCGGTCCTGGGTGAACAGGCGCTCATAGTTGCGCACGCCCACCCAGTTCGGCACGTCGAGCAGATTATAATCGGTAAACGACAAGCCGAGCGAAACCAGCGTCGGGCCGGCCAGGAACACCGTCAGCCCGATGAACCACGGCAGCAGGAACAGATACCCTGCGGTATTTTCGCCGAGCGGCCGCCGGAAGCGCGCCATGTCGCTCGCCCGCCGCCCCTATTCCATGATCTGCCCGGCCTCGTCGATGAACCGCGTCACCGCCTGGGCAACGCTCGCCTGGCCAAACGCGACCTGCTGGTGCGTGCGCTGCATCAGATCCTGGATCTGCGATCCGGCCTTCGGCCAGGGCACGTACAGCGGCGTCGCGTGCTCCTGCACATACTGCACCATCTGCACCATGCTCTGCTCGATCGGCGCGATATCCGGCGTCACCAGCGCCGCCATCTTCGACGACAGCGACACCCCGCGCGACATCAGCTGGATCTTGGCGAATTCCGGATCGTTGGTGATCATGTTTACGAATTCGATCGATTGCTTGGGGAACTTCGTCGCCGCGTTCACATAGACCTGCATGCTGGTATTGATGAACGCGCCGTACTGCGTCGCTGGCAGCGCCTTGCTGCCCAGCCCGCTTGGGATCGTGCCCACCACCAGCTTGTTCTTCGACAGCCCCTGCAGCGAGGAGGCAATCGAGCTGTTGATCGGATACATCGCAGACCGCCCGGCGATTATCGGCGAGGTCTCATAGCCATTCTCCAGCGCGGTCACCTCGGCCGGCGGCACCGCCCCCTCCCGGCGCAGCCCGTCCCAGAAGCTGAGCCACTCCGTCAGTTCGTTGGCGCCAAAATTCAGCTTGCCGGCCTCGGTGAACGCGGTCTTGCCGCGCCCGCGCAGAAAGAACTCGAACGGGTAGAACGCCCGCGTGCCGGCCGGCGCCCAGATATCGGCCGAGCCATACATCCCCTTCGGCGCCGCCTTGGAGATCTTGCGCGCCGCGGCGGCGAAATCGTCCCAGTTCCAACCCAGCCCCGGCAGCTCCACCCCGGTATCGGCGAACACCTTGGTGTCGAAGAAGAAGCAGCCCCCGGCAAGCCCCCAGGGAATGCTGTACAGCTTGCCCCCGACCTTGACGGTCTCCAGCACGCTCTTGTTCGCATCGGCCAGATTGAGCTGGCCCGAGGCGATATAGGGGTCCAGCAGCATCAACCGGCCGGAGGCGATCAGCGACTCGCGATTATCGGCGATCTGCATCACATCGGGCGCGTTCCGCCCGGCAAACTCGGTGGACAGCTTGTCCTGATACCCGATCAGCCCGCCATATTGCGCGGCCATCGTCGCACCCGGGTTCCGGCTTTCCCACAGCTTGATCATCTTCAGCGTGCGCTGGTGCCGATCGTCCGACCCCCACCAGCTGATCCGCATGTTGACCTTGGCGTCCTGCGCCCGCGCACGGCGGAACGGCAGTGCCGCGCCGGCGAGCAGCGACGCCGCCCCCAGCAACACGCCGCGGCGCCCAGCGGCGGCAGTCGGTTCGGTGATCCTGGTATCGTTTCCAGCAGCCATCGGTGAACTCCCTTGGACATTTCTTGTTTTTGCAGACACCCGGTCACGCCATTTGCGGCTTGCCCGGTCAGATCCGTTTCGGTTTCTCCGTAGCCAGGTTCAAACGCGGGTCAGCGGCGGCCCCCAGGCACGGGGCAGGTGGCGCGCAGCACATCCACACACTTGATGCTGAAATGGTAGCGCTGTCATTTCCGCGCTGTCAACGCGGCCTCCCCGCCTCGGGATTGCGTCCCGCGAGCGCCCCCAGCCCCCATCTGGCGCACTTAGCGCAAGCACGTCACACTTCTGTCATGGCAATCAAAATCCGCCCCTGATGTCCGGCTCGGCATCCACGGTTCCCAATCGCGGGCTGATCACGCTCTGCGTCATGATGGGCAACCTGATGCAGGCGCTCGACACCTCGATTGCCAATGTCTCGCTGCCCTACATGCAGGGCTCGCTGTCCACCAGCGCCGACGAGATCACCTGGGTGCTCACCGCCTACGTCACCGCGGTCGCCATCATGACCGCCCCCGTAGGCTGGCTCGCCGCCCGCTTCGGCCGCAAGAACCTGCACGTCACCTGCATGGCCGGCTTCGTGCTGGCCTCCATGCTCTGCGGCATGGCCGAAACCCTGGAACAGATGGTGGTGTTCCGCTTCCTGCAAGGCATGTTCGGCGCCGCCCTCGTGCCGCTCGCCCAGGCCACCATGCTCGACATCTACCCCTTCTCGCGCCGGCAACAGGCGATGGCGATCTTCGGCATGGGCGTCATGCTCGGCCCCATCGCCGGGCCCACCCTCGGCGGCTACCTCACCGAAACCTTCAACTGGCGCTTCGTGTTCTACGTCAACCTGCCCTTCGGCATCCTCGCCGTCGCCGGGCTGATGGTCTTCCTGCCCAAGGCCGAAGCCCGCGCCGAGATGAAATTCGACTGGACCGGCTTCACCGTGCTCGCCATGGGCGTCGCCGCCCTGCAACTGATGCTCGACCGCGGCGAAAACCATGACTGGTTCTCCTCGCCCGAAATCGTCATCGAGGCCGTGCTTGCCGGCCTCGGCCTCTACCTCTTCATCGTCCACATGTTTACCGCCGAACGCCCCTTCCTACCCCCCGGCCTGTTCAAGGACCGCAATTTCGTCTGCGGCGTCACCATGGTGTTCTTCACCGGCACGCTGATGCTCGCCAGTTCCTCGCTGATGGCGCCGTACCTGGAAAACCTCGCCGGCTACCCGGTGCAGGATGCCGGCATCTCCATGGCCCCGCGCGGCATAGGCACCATCTTCGGCATGCAGATCGTCAGCCGCCTCACCACCTATTTCGACCACCGCAAACTGATGGCCATCGGCCTGCTCACCCTCGGCGCCGCATTCAATTCGATGGGCTCCTGGACCCCCGACATCTCACAGTCGCAGATGATGCTCACCCTCGGCCTGCAAGGCTTCGCCATCGGCTTCGTCTTCAACCCGATGACGGTGATGGCCTTCACCACCTTGCCCGCGCACCTGCGCCCCTACTCCACCTCACTGCAATCGCTCTGCCGCAGCATCGGCCAGGCCGTCGGCGTCTCCATCACCTCGCTGATGCTGGTCCGCAACACCCAGGTCAGCCACGCCGACCTCGCAGCCTCCATCACCCCGTTCGACCGCACCCTGCAGCACCACGACGCCATCTCCCGCGCCCTCGACCCCACCACGTCGCACGGCGCCGCCCTGCTCGACCAGATGATCAATCATCAGGCCCAGATCATCGCCTTCAACGACGATTTCCGCATGATGAAATGGGTCGTCCTGCCGCCGCTGCTGCTGCTCATGCTCATGCGCCGCCACGTCCGCCCGCCTATGCCCGCGGCGGGAGATTAGGCGAGTCAGCAGTCCCTTTTTTGCAAAAAAGGGACCCAAAAAACCTCACTAAATCAGAACTGTAGGGTGGGGTGCTATTCCGCACCCCACCACCTCTCCACCCCAAAAAACGTTAGTAAAATATAACACAAAATATCCTTGCCAACACCGTTGTTGTCATTTAAAACCACATTTATGGCTATAATGCCCCCGGCCCTCATCGCGTCTGGCCACCTCAAAACCCTCGTCGCCTGTGTGCGGCACACCGGGCGCAGTGTGTCCGAAGCGATCCTGCTTTGGTTCGCTATCCGCCGTCTGCTTGGAAGCCTGGACACCCTGTTCAACGCCTGGCGCAGCGGCAGCCTGCCGCCCCAGCCGGAACCGCAACCGGCGCCCACCGTGGCACTTCCCGCTCCTGCCCCGCCACGCGCCCGCACCGCGCCGACATCCCGCGCGCCCGTCATCCGCAGCACCCGTCCCCTGCCCCGGGCACGCCCGGCGCTGCCCCGCATCGCCCCCGCGCGCCCCACGCATCCCGCCCAGGCTGGCTCGGTCCCCCGGCCCCGCCCCGCGCCTCCTCAGGCGCCAGAGGCTTCGTCTAAAATTTGCGACGTTTTACCCCAAGGCGCCGGCTCACGCCCTAATTGTTCCGTTTACGCAACTTTACTCTGCACAATGGCGGTTTCCAGCAGCTCCAGCCCCAGATCGATCTCCGCCTCCGTCACCGTAAGCGACGGCGCAATCCGCATCGTCCCGCCCGAAGACCCCGCCCGCACGATATTCGCAGATAAGCCCAGCTCCATCGCCCGGTCCGTCACCAGATCGGAAATATCCCCCGCC
The DNA here is from genome assembly GCA_903881515.1 of uncultured Rhodospirillales bacterium. Taxonomy (GTDB): domain Bacteria; phylum Pseudomonadota; class Alphaproteobacteria; order Acetobacterales; family Acetobacteraceae; genus CAIRTN01. The sequence goes on from CAIRTN010000417.1 coordinate 12,802, forward strand.
GTGCGCCCGCCCGCCTCCGCGAACTCCAACCCCAGCAACAGCCCGCGCCCGCGCACATCGCCGATGCACCCGTACCGCGCCTGCAACCCGCGCAGCCCCGCCTCAAGCCGTGCCCCCATCGCCGCCGCCCGCAGATCCAGCCGGTCGCGCCGCACGATCTCCACCACCTTCACCCCCACCGCCGCCGGCAGCGGATCGTTCACATGCGTGGTGTAGAACAGGTAGTCCTTGGCATCCGCCGCATCGGCGATCGCCTGCGTCGTCATCATCGCCGACAGCGGCAGCCCCGCCCCGAGCGTCTTGGACAGCGTCAGGATATCCGGCACCACCCCATCGCGCTC
>CAIRTN010000418.1 GCA_903881515.1 uncultured Rhodospirillales bacterium
GATCATCACCTTGCGGATCTGCTCGGGAGTCTGGATCAGGCCGACACCGCGCACGATGGCGGTCTGCGGCCCGAAGTCGACCGTCTGACCACCGACATTGACGTTGCTCTTGGCCAAGGCGTCGAGCACCTGCTGGAGGTTCAGGCCCTGGGCGAGCAGCCGGTCATTGTCGACCACGACATCGTAGGTCTTGGTCTTGCCGCCCCAGCCGGTGACGTCGATCACGCCGGGAACGGCCTTGAAGCGGCGCTGCAGCACCCAGTCCTGCAGGGTTTTCAGCTCGGTCAGCGAATAGCCCGGCGGACCGATCAGCCGGTACCGATAGATCTCTCCGATCGGACTGGTGGGCGACACCTGGGGCTGGGCGCCGTTGGGCAGGCCGCCCAGCTGGCTCAGCCGGTTGATAATCTGCTGCTGAGCTTCTTCATGCGTGAAATCGTAGGTGAATTGTATCTTCACGTCCGACAGGCCGAACAGGGACACGCTGCGCACGCTGGCAACGTGCGGCACGCCAGACATCTGCACCTCGACCGGCACAGTAACGTTGCGCTCCATCTCTTCGGCCGAGAAGCCCGGCAGTTGAGTCACCACCTCGACCATCGGCGGCACGGGGTCGGGGTAGGCCTCGATGTTGAGGCGCGAGAAAGCGAATCCGCCCGCCCCGAGCAGCGCGAGCAGAAGGATCACCATCAAGCCGCGGTGATGCAGGGCGAAGGCGACCAGCCGGCTCATTGGCCGCTTTCGTGGACGGGCTTCAATTCATCGCTGCGCGCCGAGCCGATCAATCCGGTTGCCCCGCGTGGTCGACGAACAATGCGCCCTTTGTGACGACCCGTTCGCCCGGTTGAAGCCCCGCGGTCACCTGGACCAGGCCGCCCGCCGCCACCCCAAGCGAAACCGCTCGTATCCGCAGCGCGCCATCGCTGCCCGCCACCCAGACACGGGCGCTGTCCCCGTCACGGATGATGGCCGCTTCAGGCGCCGCCGCGCCCCGGCCGGCCGAGCCGGACGTGATCTCGAAGCGGGCGAACATTTCCGGTTTGAGAGCGCCATCGGAATTGGCGAGGGTCGCCCGCACCGGCAGGCGATGGGTGTCGGGATCGAGCTCCGGCGCGACATAGGTGATCCGTGCGGTAAAGCGGCGACCGGGATAGGCCGGCGTCGTGACCGACACCGATGCGCCCAGCCTCATCTCGCCCGCATCGGATTCACGGACCTGGGCCACCAGCCAGACGCTCGACAGATTACTGATCGAGAACAGGGCGTCGCCGCCAGGGGTGATATTCTGTCCGGCCCCGAGAGCCCGGCGCGTGATGACGCCGCCGACCGGCGCATAGACCACCGCGGCGCCCCCTACCGGCGCGGTGATCGGGGTTCGCTCGAGAGTCTCGATCTGCGGCAGGGTCTGCCCCAGTATCGCCAAACGACTGCGTGCGGCGCCGAGCGCAGCCTCGGCGGACCGTACCGTCCCCTCGGCGGCCACAACATCGCTCTGCGCCTGCCGCCAATCCTTCAGCGCGCCGCCGGCGCTCCGGTACAGGTCGGCCTGACGCGCCTCCGTCTCGCGAGCGAGCTTCAACTGCGCCTCGGCCGTCGCCAAGGCGCCGAGCGCGCTCGACAGGTCGCTATGCCCCTGGACGATCTCGTTCGCCCTCACGGCGAAAAGCGGCGCGTGGGCGCTGACGTGCTGGCCAGCCTCGGCGAACACCCGCGTCACCTGTCCCGTGAAGGGAGAAAACACCTGCGTCGTGTGGTCTTCGTCGACAGCGATCTTGCCTTCGGCGGTTTCCGTCCGTTCGAAATCCCGGGTCTGGACCGGGACCAGAGTCAGACTTTTCCATTGCGCGTCGCTGGGTCTGAAGATTCCGCTCGGGCCGGCCGGCTGCGCGGCAGCGGGCCTGGAGCCGAACATGCTTGCCAGATTTACGAGGCCAACGATCGCCAGGCCGATACCCCCGGCGAGCACGACGATGACAAGCTGGTTTTTCCTGCTCAGCCCATGCGGCTGTCCAGTCTCGTTCAAAATCCACCTCGGACGTTACGGCCGCAAATCCGCGAAGGGCGTCGGCAGAGGGCCAATAGAACTGCGGCCTTACGCTGCCCTTACGGCGTGAACGCTGCCGGCCAACCGCCCGCACCGTCGGCCCTCGTAAGGCGGGCGTAATTACAGAGCCCTATCCCGGGTTTGGCGGCGTTGCGGTCGTGGGAGGCACACATCCAATGGTCGGTCCAGACTGGCGCCATGTTTCTTTATTTTTGGCGGGTTGCGTCGTTGCGACAACGGCTCATGCCGCCCAAATTTCCGCCAGCGACATCCTGGTCTTCGCGCCGAACGCGCCGCATCCCAATGTCGCCAAAACCATCGGCCCCATCCGCGCGTTCGCCTGTCCCCTGCCTCATAGTGGGGAGCCCAATGAGGCGGAAGCGCTAGATCGTCTAAAGCTCCGCGCCTCTGCAATTGGTGCGAGCGGCGTGATCGACTTGGAGTACAAAAACGTACGACAAAGCCCACGTAGCGAATGCTGGCGACGGACCTATGCCAAAGGCAAAGCTGTCATGTTCGAGGCAGGAAGCGCCGATGCGGCTCAAGGCGCCGGCACGCGCTGATTGGCGACGGCGATTTGCGGCAATCGCAATTCGAAGACGGCGCCGCCTCCGGATCGATCGTGCACCGAGATCGCGCCCGCGTATTCCTCCGCTATGCGCGCGACGATCGAGAGCCCAAGCCCGGCCCCGGCCCCCGCCGCGGAGCGTTCCCCCCGCCGGCTCCAAAACCGTCGAAACAGCTGGCTGCGATCGTGGGTCGGCACGCCCGGCCCCCGGTCCATGACCCGCACGGCGCCGTCGGGGCGGATCTCGATTGTCACCGTCGTTCCGGCCCGCGTGTGAGCCACGGCATTCTCCGCGAGATTGCGCACGGCCTGGAAAAGAATGGCATGCTGTCCCCGGACCCATACGGGACCACGCTCGCCGACAAGTTCGATGCCCTTGTTTTCCCCCAGGGCGAGAGGCGCCAAATGTTCGGCGACGTCCAAGCAGACACCGCGCAGATCGGCGCTTTCGTCCGGGTCGCTGACCAGATGCTCCAGCTCGGCGACGGCCAGCAACTGGGTGACGATGCGCCCCATGACGTCGATATCGCCCTTGAGCGAATTGCGGGTCGCCCTGTCCGGCAAGGCGTCGACGCGCATGCGCAGCAGGGTCAGCGGCGTGCGCAACTCATGGGCGACATCCGCCGTCAAATCCCGCTGGGCCCTGAAGCCCCGATCGAGCCGCTCAAGCGCC
>CAIRTN010000419.1 GCA_903881515.1 uncultured Rhodospirillales bacterium
CGGCTGGGGGCGATGACGGGGCAGTATTTCCTGCGGTTTGTCGGGCGGGATGGCTATGTGCTGAGCCAGGATGTGATTGCCTGTCTGCGCGATGCGGGGGTGGAGATCGCGGCCAATCCGACGTCGAAGCGCGACCGGGCGGCGATTCAGGCGGTGTTCAATGGCTGGGCTGAGGAAACCGGGTTGAGCCGGGTGCATCTGTCGCGGATCTGCGCGATGTCGATTGGGGAGAATCGCGTGGCGGGCGAAGAGGTTATGGACATTTAATTGCTTAAACGGAACATTGAGGGCGTGCCTGGGCGTGGTGGTCCAGGTGTCGCAATTTTTGGATTGCGTCTCGATCAGGGGTTGCGGGCGCGCAGGGTGCGCCTGGGGTTCGGGGTAGGCCTGCGTGGGGCGCCGGGCGGATGCCGGCGCGGTGGCAGGCGGGAGTTTCGCGGATTTGGTGCGTGCGCGGGGCTGGCGCGGAATCGGCTCGATGCTGGCGCGCGGCGCTTTCTGCGCGGGCGGCGCGGCAAGGGCGGGTGAAGCGGGTGCGGCTGTCGGCGCGGGCTGCGGTACGGGCAGGGTGCCATCGCGCCAGGCGGTGAACAGGGTGTTGAGCGCCTCGGTCAGCCGCCGGAGTTCCAGCCAGAGCAGGATGAGGGTGGGGAAGCAGACGCAGGTCTGCCACACCGCGTGCCAGTGCGGCGCGCGGGGGGCGTTCAGTCCTTTCGCTGAGGTGGGGGTGCGTCTGAATATGTCCATGCCGGCGTTATACGATATGTGATTATATGTGGCAAGGAAAAAATGCTTTAATGGTGTGATTTTTTTTGGGCGCGGTGCGTCGGCACGGAAAAGCGTGGATTGCCACGCAAGGGCGACAGCGAAGGCGCTGCGCCGAGCTCGCAATGACAGTTTCTTATTGATTTAATGCAGTTTTTTGGGTCCCTTTTTTACAAAAAAGGGACTGCTTGCTTACCGCTTCGCCAGAAACCCGGCCGCGCCGGCACCGAGGACGCGGGGGAGGTGGGTGTAGATGTAGTGGCAGCCGGAGGCGAGCACGTCGGGCAGGGTTTCGGTGGTCGCGGGCATGCCGGGGGCGAGGCCGGCGGCGTTGATTTTGGCAAGCGTGGTGGCGATGGCGTCGGCGACGGGTTTGGCTTTGGGGTCGCCGGGGTAGCCCATCGACTGTGAGAGGTCCGACGGGCCGATGAAGAACACATCGATGCCGGGGACGCGCAGGATGGCGTCGGCGTTGGCGATGGCTTCGTGGTGTTCGAGTTGCACGCAGACCAGGGACTGGTCGTTGGCCTGGGCGGCGAAGTCGGTCATTTTGCCGCCGATGCCCCAGCGGTCTGGGCGGGTGCCGGCGGCGAGGCCGCGGCCGGCGCCGGGGCCGAATTTGACCGCGGCGACGGCGCGACGGGCGTCGTCGGCGGTATTGATGTGGGGGATCTGCACGCCGGCGACGCCGCGGTCGAGCACGCTTTGGATGTCGGCGGCGTCGTTGCTGCGCGGGCGGGCGATGGCGGTGATGCCGACGGCGTCGGCGGCCATGCTCATGATTTCGACATCGGCGAGTGAGAGCGAGCCGTGTTCGCAGTCGAGCAGCACCCAGTCGAACCCGGCATGGCCGAGCATTTCGACCAGCGGGGCGGAGGGGAACATCATGGAGCAGCCGAGTTGCGGGCGGCCCTCGGCGATGGCGGCTTTCATCCGGTTCGGGCGCATCAGGAGACGGCTCCAGTGGCATAGGCCTGGGCCCAGAGCGGGAAGCCGAGCGAGGCGGCGCGGGCGGCGGTGGCGTTCCAGTCGTATTCGAGGGCGAACATTTCCGCGCCCCAGCGGCCGTTGCGGCGGGTGATGATCGCGTAGCGGGCGTGCGGCGAGCGGTTTTCGGCGGCCGCGGCGGTTGGCATGTCTGCGAAGACCGGGCAGCCGACGCTGCCGGGGTTGAGGATCATGCAACCGCCTTCGGCCTGGACCATGGCCTGACGGTGGCTGTGACCGCAGAGCACGACTTCGCGGGCGGCGGCGGGACCGAGGCGTTCGGCGACGGTTTCACGCGCGGCGGGACAGAGCCGGCCTTGGAGCTGTTCTTCGAGCAGATAGAGGCTGTCGTTGTCGGGCGTGCCGTGCACGGCGAGGACGGCGTCGGAGAGGTCAATGGTGGGCGGCAGGGCGTGCAGGGCGGTGCGCTGTTCGAGACTCAGCGCGTCGCGGGCGAAGCGGCCGGCGGGCGGCATCTGATCGTCCGGCCGGTCGATCGCCCAGCGGTCGTGATTGCCGCGGACGGTGGGCAGGTTGAGGCTGGCCAGGAGTTCGTAGGTTTCGAGCGGCCAGGCGGGGCCGGCGATGCAGTCGCCGAGGTTGACGGTGCCGTCCACCGAACGCTCAGCGATATCTGCCAGCACTGTTTCCAGTGCGGGCAGATTGCCGTGGATATCGGAGATGACGGCGAGGCGCACCGGGTCAGCCGACCCGGTTCGCCACCAGATCCGTCACCACGCCGGGGTCGGCGAGGGTCGAGGTGTCGCCCAGGCCCTCGGTCTCGTTGGCGGCGATCTTGCGCAGGATGCGGCGCATGATCTTGCCGGAGCGGGTTTTCGGCAGGCCGGGCGCCCATTGAATCGCGTCGGGCGCGGCGATCGGGCCGATCTCCTTGCGGACCCAGGCGATCAGTTCCTTGCGGAGTGCTTCGGTGGGCTCCTCGCCGGTTTTCAGGGTGACATAGGCGTAGATGCCCTGGCCCTTGATGTCGTGCGGGAAGCCGACGACCGCAGCCTCGGCGACCTTCTGGTGCGAGACCAGGGCGCTTTCGACCTCGGCGGTGCCCATGCGGTGTCCGGAGACGTTGATGACGTCATCGACGCGGCCGGTGATCCAGTAATAGCCGTCCTCGTCGCGGCGGGCGCCGTCGCCGGTGAAGTACAGACCCTTGAAGGGGGAGAAATAGGTCTGCACGAAGCGGTCGTGATCGCCGAACACGGTGCGCATCATGCCGGGCCAGGATTTCGACAGGCAGAGCATGCCGTCGGTGGCGCCGGAAAGCTCGTTGCCCTCGGCATCGACCAGCAGCGGGAACACGCCGGGCAGCGGCAGGGTGGCGGAGCCGGGCTTCTGCGCGATGGCGCCGATCAGCGGCGAGATCAGGATGCCGCCGGTTTCGGTCTGCCACCAAGTATCGACGATCGGGCAACGGTGATCGCCGAACACGGTGCGCATCATGCCGGGCCAGGATTTCGACAGGCAGAGCATGC
>CAIRTN010000420.1 GCA_903881515.1 uncultured Rhodospirillales bacterium
ACCAAACGCGAAAGGACAAAGCAGTGACTTGACCCCATCCTGTCCAAGGGGAAAATGCCCCTCAAGGCGGGTCACTTCTCAGTGAAAACCCCGGGTCAAGTCTCGGTGGAAATCAACAACGACACCTTCGACGCCAAAATCCTGCGTACGATACGGCAGAATCCGGCGGACAAACCAGCGCCCGGCATCGGCCTCCACCTCGGCCTCTACAGGCTCCTGCGTCTTCAACACGCGCCGCGCGTCGCTCAGCAGATGCGCATCGGGCGCCAGCGCGTTGAGGTCGGCGAGCGGCCGGCCGACATCGCCGGGAATGATGTTGAACAGCGCGCGCGTCGCGGGCGTGAAGAACCGGATGTTGAGCCCGGCGTCGAGAAACAGCGTCGCCACATCGGTGCTGTACAGCACGTTCTGCAGGTCGTTCGCGGTGATGCGCTGGCGGTCGAGCGTCTCGTGCAGCTGGCTGTTCAGCGCATTGAGCTCCTCGTTGAGCGATTGCAGCTCCTCCTTGGAGGTCAGCAATTCCTCATTGGTCGACTGGAACTCCTCGTTGACCGACAGCGCCTCCTCGTTGACCGCTTTCTGTTCCTCGCCGGAAATCTCCAGGTTGCGGATCGCGTCGCGCAGTTCGACCCGCGTCGCGTCGAGCTCGTGCTCAAGCTCGGCAATGCGCGGCAGGTCCTCCTCGGTCGCCGGCGCGCCGCGCGCATACGACTGCTTCGGCGCTTCGACAAAGCAGATCAGCAACAGCGGCTCGCCGCCATGCAGAACCGGCTGCACGTCGATGTTGAAGCTGATCTGCTCGCCCAGATGGGTGATCCGCCCGCCTGCCACGATCACCCGTGCATTGCGCTGCCGGGCCTGCTGGATCGCCGCGCGCAGCTTGATGCGGGTTTCCTGCTGCGCCATCGACGGCAGGTCGACCGTCGGGTGCCCCGGTGCGATGCGCAGATAACGGTCCGTTGGCCCCAGCGAGAACAGGCATTCCTGCTGCTGGTTGATCAGCACCGCGGCCGGCGCGAAGCGTTCGTCGATCAGCCGGCGGCAGAGCTCGGCAAGCCCGGCCGCGCGCGCCGGCGTGCGCGCCGCCTTCGCCGCCCGCATCATCATGCCCGAGGCGTCCGGCAGTGCGACGGGATAGGCGACATCGGTGTGCTGCTTCCGTCCGATCTGCCGGTACATCCGGAACGGCTTCGAAATTACTTCGAACTGCCCTTCCGGGTTGCCAATCGCCTCCGCGCCGCCCAGCAGCAGCACCCCGCCCGGCCGCAGCGCGAAGTGGAACAGCGAGATCACCTTCGCCTGTGCCTCGGCCCGCAGATAGATCAGCAGGTTGCGGCACGACACCATGTCCAGCCGCGAGAACGGCGGGTCGGCGAGCACATCCTGCACCGCGAACACCACGGCGGCCCGCAGATCGGGCAGGAATCGGTAGCCATCGGCCTCGCGCGAAAAGAACCGCGCCAGCCGTTCGGGCGACACATCCGCCTCGATGCTGTGCGGATACAGCCCCTCGCGCGCCGTGGCCACGGCATCGGCATCGATGTCGGAGGCAAACACCTGCAACTTTATATGCCGGTTGGTCGCCGCGATGCGTTCGCGGAACAGCATCACCAGCGAATAGGTCTCCTCCCCCGTGCTGCATCCCGCGACCCAGATCCGGATCGCCTGCTCCGCGGTATGGCCGTCGACGATCGCCGGGATGATCTGCTCGGCGAGAGCATCGAACACCTTCGTATCGCGGAAGAACGCGGTCACATTGATCAACAGGTCCTTGGCCAGCAGGTCGAGCTCTTCCTGGTCGGCCTGCAGCCGGTCGAGATAGCCGGCAAAGTCCTCATCCGCGAACTTCGCCATGGCCATCCGCCGCGCCACCCGCCGGCGCAGCGTGCCCTGCTTGTACAGGCTGAAATTATGGTTGGTGCGTTCGCGCAGCAGCGCGACGACCTCCGCCAGCCAGTCGCGCGGCCGGATCGGCGGCTGCGATGGCACCAGAGCCATCCGCTGCGCGAAATGCGCCAGCGCCGCCGGCATGGCATGGATCGGCAGCACCGCGTCCACCACTTGGGTGAGCACGGCATTGCGCGGCATGCCGTCATACTCGGCTTCCTCGGGGTCCTGCACGATGACCAGCCCGCCCTGCGCCTTCAGCGCCGCGAGCCCGATGCTGCCATCGCTGCCGGTGCCGGACAGGATGATGCAGGCGGCATGCGGGCCGTACTCGTTGGCCAGGCTCTGCAACAGGAAGTCCAGCGGCAGCCGCGCGCCGTGGCGCTCGGTCGGCACCGTCACCGCCAGCGCCCCTTGGTTCACCGCGATATAGGTGCCGGGCGGAATGATGTACAGATGGTTCGCCTCGATCGCCGCGCCATCCTCGGCCAGCCCGACCGTCATCCTGGTGTGGCCCGAGAGCAGTTCGACCAGCAGGCTGTCGTGGTTCGGGTCCTGATGCTGCACCAGGATGAAAGCCACGCCCGGCTTCGGCGGCAGCGCCTCGAGCAGGGTACGGCACGCATCGAGCCCGCCGGCCGAGGCGCCGATGGCGACGACGGATGTGGCAGAGCGCGAGCTGTGCCCGCGCTGCGATTGTGATGCGGCGATCGCAGACCCTCGATGGACCGACATGGTAATTACCCACCCCCATTTTGAAGCGTGATTTTCCGCGCTGGGGCGCGCCGGGCGATTGTCAGGCCAGCGTGGCGACGATGA
>CAIRTN010000421.1 GCA_903881515.1 uncultured Rhodospirillales bacterium
CGGGGTCGCCGAGGTTACGCCCGCCGGCGACACCGGCCAGCAAGGCGCAGTCGGCCACGCTGCGGCCCATGGTGCCGATGGTATCCAGCGTGTGCGACATCAGCTTCATGCCCAGCCGCGGGATCATGCCATAGCTGGGTTTGTAACCCACGGCGCCGCAGAACGCGGCAGGACGGATGATGCTGCCGGCGGTCTGCGTGCCGAACGCCAGCGGGAACAACCCGGCACCGACCCCGGCCGCCGAACCCGAAGATGAGCCGCCCGGGGTATGGGCAGGATTGGCCGGATTGGCGGTGGGGCCGGGTTTGCGGGTGGCAAACTCGGTGGTGACGGTCTTACCGATCACCACGCCGCCGGCAGCCCGTGTCCACGCCACCGCGGCGGCATCGGCCCGCGGGCGGTGCCCGCGCCAGATCGGCGAGCCGTATTGCGAGGGGAAGTCGGCGGTATCGAGCACATCCTTCACTCCCACCGGCAGGCCGTGCAGTGGGCCCGGCCGGGCATGCCGCGCGGCACGGCGCGCTTGGTCGGGATCGAATGCGGCGAAGGCCTGGATCGTGGGATTGCGGGCGGCAATCCGTTCCAGGCAGGCTTCCATCAGACTGACGGCATCGAGCCGGCCGGCGCGGATCCGGGTTGCGGCCTCGGTGGCGGTGAGATCGGCGAGGTCGGTCATCGCGCAGACTCCGAAAATGTTGCGCGGAAGGGTGGCGCCTCGCGCGCCGGCGGTCCATCCTTGAGCGATGGCATACGCCGAAGAAAATTCCCGAATCCGGATGGCCAGCGCCGATGGGGTGCTGACCTATCTGGTCGACCTGCCGCCGGAGGCGATGCCGCCGGTGCGCGCGCGCGACCTGGCCGCGGCCTGGGATGCGGCGCGGACCGCGGCGCTGGCCGAGCAATGGGGGCCGCCCCGGCTGTTCCGCTTCCGCCGTGCCGACGGGCCGGACACCGATCTGGCGCTGGCCGATGTCGATGCCACCGCCTGGGCCGAGGCGATCAATGCGCGCTGCGACATGCGGGCCGTGGCCGGGATGTCGTTGTGCCTGCGCCTGCTGGCGTTGGTGGATCTGCTGGCGCATGCGCCCTGGGCCGGCAGCCTGTTCGTGCTGAAACGCGATGGCGCCGAGTTGTCTCCCGCGCTGCTGCGCGCCGCGGCCAGCGAACCGCTGACCCGCGAGGCCCGTTTCGACCTGGCGCGGTTCCGCGCCGCCATTCCCGCTGCGCTGCCGGCCCCCGCCGGCGGACGGCTGTCCCAAGGAGCCGCGCCATGATGCGCATGACCCTCGCCCTGATTTCCCTGCTTGGACTGGTGGCCTGCGCCGGGCCGGGCAGGCTGCACGGCTCGGCGGCACAGGATGCCGCCTGCGCCAAGCGCGCCGACGAGGTCTACCTGCAACAGAACCGCGCCGAACTGTATCGCGCCGATTCCTATGCCACATCGGGACGGGACTCGCCCTATGCCGGCGGCGGCTTCGTCAACGCGCCGTCGCTGTCGGACCGTTATGCGCGCGAGAAGCTACTGGACAACTGCCTAGCCGGGATCAGCGGTGCCAGTGCGGCACCGTCGGACGAGGCGCCCTACGCCGCGCCGAGCGTGCCCAAAACCGCGCCGCCGCCGCCGAAGCCCTGAGGGTGTAACCGCGACTTGGCCAGCCTTTCCGCCGTATCGAAGGTCCTTGCCCACCGCAACATGCGGATCTTCTACGGCGGCAGCCTCACCGCCTGGACCGGGTTGTGGGTGCAGAAGGTCGCAGTCGACTGGCTGGCTTGGCAACTGACGCATTCACCGCTCTGGGTCGGCGTACTGGCGTTCTGCAACCTGGCGCCCTCGGTGATCGTCTCTCCCTTTGCCGGCGCGGTGGCCGACCGGATGGACCGTGTGCGGCTGACCATGGTCACACAGTATATAACTGTTGCGCATGCGCTCACCCTGGCCGCGCTGACCTATACCGGTCTGGTGCGGGTGGAATACATCGCCTGCCTGGAGGTGCTGCTGGGCTCGGCGCAGGCCTTTGCGCAGCCGGCGCGGCAGAGCCTGGTGCCAGGGATGGTAACACGCAGTGAACTGCCTGGGGCGGTGGCCCTGAATTCACTGACCTATAATCTGGCACGATCCATTGGCCCAGGTATCGGCGGCGTCATCGTCGCGCTATTCGGGGTAGTGCCGCCGATGCTGGTGAACGCGGCCGCCTATCTCTATGCGAGCACGACCCTGCCGCGGCTGGACATCGATCCGGCGCACCGGCGCGGCCATGCACCGACCGGCAGCGTGTTGCGCGAGGTGGTCGAGGGCATCACCTACGTCACCCGCCATCCAGGCATGGGGCCACTGTTCCTGTTCGCGACCCTCATCGGCGTGCTGGTGCGCCCGGTGCCGGAGATGCTGCCGCCCTTCATCGACACATTGTTTCATCAGGACGCCAGGGGCCTGGCCACCGTGTCGAGTGTCATGGGGGTCGCTGCGATGGTCGGCGGCATCGTGGTGGCGGTCCGCGGGCGGCTGACCGGGCTGGCGGGGATCGCGGTGTTCTCGGGTCTCGCGATCGTGTTGGCGACCGGTGGCTTCGTGGCAACCGGGTATTTCCCGGTGGCGGTGGTCTGCGCGGCGCTGATCGGCGGCTTTTCGACAGTTCACGGCATCTCGGCCCAGACGCTGCTGCAAACTGCGACCTCCAGCCACATGATCGGCCGGGTGATCAGCCTGTGGGGCATGATCGGGCGCGCCGCGCCGGCGCTGGGGGCTGTGATTTACGGTCTGCTGAGCGAGGTGATCGGGCTACGAATACCGGTGCTGGTGGGCGCGACGCTGGGTGTGGGCGCCTGCCTGATGGCGGCGCGAAGGCTGCCCAGGATCGCGCGCGCGCTCGAGCGGGAAGCGAATATCGCGGGGTAACAGCCCTGGCGGACGATTTCGCCTCTCTGAAATCGGCGCGGTCTGGTGTAAGCGGGCAGGCCACACGCGATCAGGGAGACAAAGGCCGCATGAGCAAGATCATCCGCACCGAACCGAACAAGATTCTGTCGAAGGCCGTCGAGTACCACGGCTTCGTGTTCGTACAGGGCTGCACCGCGAAAGACACCAGCCAGGACATCACCGGGCAGACCCAGCAGGTCCTGTCCCTGATCGACGAGATCCTGGAAACGCACGGCACCGACAAGACCCGCCTGCTGCAGGCACAGATCTGGCTGAAGGACATCCGCGACCGCGACGCGATGAATGCGGTTTGGACGGAATGGCTGCCGAAGGACATGGCCCCCGCACGCGCCTGTGTGGAAGCCAACATGGCCGACGCCCGCTTGCTGGTTGAGATCATGGTCACGGTCTGCAAGTGATTGTTTTGCCGGGGTGATGGGGTGCCATCGCCCCGGCATGCTTTATGCTTGAACGAATTTTACACGCAGTTGTGTTACAGGGCTGTCAGCTCAGAAACATTCCCTCAGAAATCGTGATCGCAATCGACTCGCCATACTGTGGCGCAAATGCCACATTGAGGGGATAATTTCGCAACACCGTGATACCAGAGGCAGTTTTTCGGACAGTTTTCTTAATTCTCTGTGCCTCAGGTCGCCCATCTCAACAAAATCGCATAGCTGAAACGCCGTTGTCGCTTTCCTGGCTTGCCAGCCCGGTAACCCATTTGTTACCGACACTCCATGCTCGGTAAACCAAAAAGCGCTGCCGTCACGACAATGCGAAAGCAGACACGCATCATGGGCCGTCACGTTTTATTTCTGGCCAGCCTGCTGGCTGCAACAATTGCTTTCAGCCCCGCCTTCGCTGCCAAGCAAAGCAGCGACAAGGACCAGGCCGTTCCGGCCAAGTCGGCGCAGAAGCACCGCATGGCGCAGCCCGAGGCGCCGAAGCACAGTCTTTTAATGACTTCCGGCACGTACCAGACCGCCGCCGCCGGCAAGCTCGCAAAGAGCGGCAAGGCGCGCTACACCACTATCGCCGCCGGCATCTCCTGTGTGCCCTACGCCCGCGCCGCTTCCGGCATGAACCTGAAGGGCAACGCCACCAACTGGTGGGCCAACGCGGCCGGCATCTACGAACGCGGCTTCCGCCCCGAACCCGGCAGCATCCTGAATTTGCGCTCCACCGGCCGCATGCGGCTGGGCCACGTCGCCGTGGTGCAGCAGGTGATCAACGCCCGCGAAGTGATCATCGACCACGCCAACTGGGGCGGCCCCGGCCTGCATAAGGGCATGGTGTCCAAGGGCGTTCCCGTGATCGACGTCTCCGAGAACAATGACTGGTCGGCCGTGCGCGTGTCGCTCGGCGGCGGCGAGGCGTTCGGCAGCGTCTACCCGACTTACGGTTTCATCTACGACCGCCCGGATAACGGCACGATGCTGGCCAACAACGGCACCCGCACCACCCGCTTCGAGGAAGTCGCGGAAGCCGCCCCGGCTCGCAAGATCCGCCGCTAAATCAGACCGGCGATCCCGAGTAGCGCACCGCTGGCGAGCAGCCAGAGCGGGTTCAGCCGTGTCGAGACCAGAACCCCGCCGCAAACCAGGGTCAGGATCGCTGCTTCAGGACTGGTCGACGTCGAGATCGACAGCAGCACCGCCGCCGACATCACCAACCCCGCGACCAGCGGTGTGATCCCCCGCTGCACATGGCCGCGCCACGGCCGGTCGCGAAACCGCTGCCAGGCACTCGCCACGGTGAATGCCAGCATCGCCGGCGGTCCAACCATCGACACGGTCGCCGTCATCGCCCCCGCAAACCCCGCCACCCGCCAGCCGATCAGCGTCGAGACCAGCATATTCGGCCCCGGCGAGGCCTGTGCCAGCGCGAACAGCGAGGTAAACTCGGAATCGGTCAGCCAGTGATGCACCTGCACCACCTGCCGGTGCATCTCCGGCAGCACCGTATTGCCGCCGCCAACCGCCGCCAGCCCAAGCTGGGAGAA
>CAIRTN010000422.1 GCA_903881515.1 uncultured Rhodospirillales bacterium
AGGCCGACGTGCGAACCACAATCGACACCGCCAGGCTCAAGGGCGCGAACCCCTTCGACGTCATCGTCGCCACGCTGGCCTGACAATCGCCCGGCGCGCCCCAGCGCGGAAAATCACGCATCAAAATGGGGGTGGGTAATTACTACTGGGCTGACCGGCTCCCCCCCGTTGACCCCACATCCATTTGCCAAAGCACGCACACATGTGCAGCGGCGAAGCCCAAAGGTTCTTTCTGGCTTCGCCGCTCAACGACCAACGCCGAGCCAAACGGTCGGCCACCCCACAAGTGAACAGGTTTCCAAAGGCCCGCGGCCTTTGGCGGGTCCAGGGCAGAGCCCTGGCCTTCAATTTCCTGCCGAACGTCCCTCACGAACCGACGCTTCAGCAGTTCGTTGGCCCAAACGCCGGATCAACCTGACCTCATTCCAGTCGCCCCGCCGGCGATAGGCCAGCACATCGGCGGTGCGGTGCACGAGATGCAGCCCGAGGCCGCCGATCGCGGCGTCTTCCAGTGGCCCGCTGAGTGGCGCGGTGCTGGCCACCACCGGATCGAACGGCGTTGAATCGTCGATGATGGTGATTACCACCTGGCCGCGTTCAAGAACCACGCGCAGGCAAATCCGCGTCGCGCTGCCGTGCAGCGCGATGTTCGCCGCCAATTCATGCAGGCACAGCCGAACCTCCGCGGCCGCCCGCTCCGGCAGTGCATGGGCGGCCGCGAAGGCCTGGAACCAGGCGTCGCATCGCGTCAGCTCGTCACGCGTGGCAGCGAGCTTCAGGGTCGCCGCCGCCGCCATGTCAGGCTGCGCTGAGCACGGCCAGCGCGGCTTCGCGGCGTTCCGCCATCGGGAACATCTTGTCGATGCCGGTGGTCACCAGCACTTCGCGCACCACGGGTTGGGCGGCGCACAGCACGATCCGGCCGCGCCGGCGCACCACGGCCTTGCCGACGGTCAGCAGCAGGCGGATGCCCATCGAGGCGAGGAAATCCACACCGGACAGATCCACCAGCATCCGTGTTTCGGTGCCGGCCAGCGCGTTGAACGTCAGCCCGATCTGGTCAGACCCGGCGACATCCAGGGTGCCGGTCAGGCGGACCTGCAGTATGCCGCCATCGATCGTCTCGTGATGAATCTCCATGGTGCGAAGCCCTTCCGTGTTCACAGCGCTATTGTTGCTGTGATGTGTCAGCTGGGCCGGCATGTCATGTGACAGTTCCGCGACGAATCGATGTCTATTTGCCCCGTTTTTGTCCGACGTGACGGCCTATCCAGTCCGGATGGATGCCGGCATGGGCGGTCTGCGCCTCCTGTAGCCGTGCCATCACATCGGTGGGCCAGGGCGTGACTCGGCGGTTGGACAGATCGACGCTCAGCATCAGCAATTCCTGCATCGCCGCCCGCGCGCCGTCGCGCACGCGGTGCATCTCGTGGGCGATGTGCAGCCGCTTGGCATCGGCATGGATCACCACGGAGTTGACCGTGATCTGATCGCCCACCAGCAATTCGTTCTCGTACAGCGTATGCGTCTCGGCGGCGAAGGTGCCGAAGCCGGTGCGCGCCTTGTAGCCGCGGTCCATGCCGAAGGCGTTGTAGATCACGTCGGTGCCGGTATCGAACAGCACGATATAATAGGCGAGGTTCATGTGGTCATTGCTGTCGATCCACTCGGGCAGCACCACTCCGGAACCGGAGGCGAACGGGGCGGCGGCGAAGGGCTGGCGGACGGCGTGGTTCATGGCGTGTCGATCTCTGGACGGGCGGGGGTTCAGGCGAGAAGGCGGTGAAACCGCACGAGGGTGCCGCCCAGTTTGCTGGGCTCGCGCGAGATCTCGGTAAAGCCGCGCTTGGCGTAGAAGGCAAGGTTCCGGGCGAAGGCGCCGTTGGTGTACAGCCGCAGTTCCGTCAGGCCGGCCTCGCGCGCCAGCGCCCCGGCATGGCGCATCAGCGCGTCGCCCAGGCCGGCATTATGCCGGTCCGGCCGTACTGCAACGTTTTCGATCAACAGGTGATCGTCTTGTGGGATGGTCTCGATCAGCGCGATCAGTTCGCCGTCTTCTTCGTAAAGGTCCACCCAATGCGCCCGCACGGCGTGATCGTAATCGGCGGTCATCGGCATGGGTTCGCGGCCGATCAAAGGCACCCAGGGTGCGTAGGCGGCGCGGGACAGCGTGCGGACGGCAGGGGCGTCGGCTGGGCCGGCGCGGCGAAGCGGCAGGATCATGCGATGATGCTGGCGCGACAGGGCAGGGGAGGGCAAGGGTGAGCGAACCAATGCGGGCATTGCGGCCGTCAGACCTATTCTGCGCGGTGCCGTCGCCGGGCTTCATCATGCGCCCGCCGGTGCAGCGCCATGGCGAACGGATACCGCCGGAGGCGCGCGCCGTGATGCAGCCAACCTGGCAGCGCGGCTGGTTCGGGCCGCGCGATATCCGCATCTGCGTGCTGGAGAATGTGATCGTCGCGCAGGAGGGCCTGGTGTTCACCGCGGATGGCAGCCTGCTCGCCGAAAGCGTGCGCCAGCATACCGGCAATGAGGTGGCGCAGGCGCGCGCCATGGTCGCGGCGCATGGGCACCATGCGCCGGTCGTGCGCGGCGACGTGGTGCTGTGCCGCAAGCGCGGCGCGGTGAATTACGGCCACTGGATCGTCGAGATGCTGCCAATGGCCTGGCTGGCGGCGCAGCACTGGCCGCACCCGCTGCGGGTGATGGTGCAGGAATTGCCGGACCCCATGCGCGCGGTGCAACTGCACTCTCTCGCGCGCCTTGGCCTCAGCCCGTCCGCGGTGGTGCCGGCCGGTGTGGCGCCGGTCCGGGTGGAACGGCTGATCTTCGTCGACGGTCTGACCGAGCATGGCGGCTACCTCTCGCCCCTGGCGCTGGAGTGCCTTGATCGGCTCGCTGGCCCGATCGCGCCGGATGGACCGGACATGCTGTGGATCAGCCGCGGGGCCGTGCCGACCCGCCGGCTGCAGGACGAGGATGCGATCCTGGCATCGGCGCGCCGTGCCGGGTTCACCGTGCTGGACCCCTCCACCTTACCCTTTGCCGCGCAGATCGCGGTGTTCAAGGCCGCGCGCCGTATCGTCGGCGTGATGGGCGCGGCGCTGGCCAATATGGCGTTTTGCCGGCCCGGTGCAGACCTGTTCGCCCTCGCACCGGCCGCGATGTCCGACACGTTCTTCTGGTTCCTCGCCGGGCTGACGGGACTGGCCGCCGAGGAGATCCGCTGCGAACAGACCGGCCCGGTGCGCGGTCTGGCTGCCTGGGATCGCGATGTGCAACTTGACCTTGATGTCCTCGCCCGGCTGTTCGATCCGGCGCCGCTGCCGGCTGCCCCTGGCCGGGCGGAAATGGACACCCGGCTCGCCGCGCTGTTCGCCGCCGCTTATTATCTGGCCGCCAATCCAGACGTGGCCGCCGCCGGCGTCGATCCGCTCGATCACTACATGGGCACCGGCTGGCGCGAGGGCCGCAACCCGTCGGCGGCGTTCGACACACGGCGCTATTTGACTGCCCACCCCGATATCGGACACTTCAACCCGCTGGCACATTTCATCATGTCCGGCGAAGCGGAGGGCCGCGCGGTGTTCGCCGTGGTGTGATTCCAGGCAGTTCGGAAAAAAAACATCGGCAGCAAAAAAACCTGTTGACGGCGGAGAAAATGTTTGATAGAAAAACATTTATGATAGAGAACCGCCTGGCCCTTATCGTAACTGGCCTCCTCCACTCCATCGTCGCCCATGCGCGGCACAGCGGGAGAAGTGTGTCCGAAGCGATCCTGTTCTGGCTCACCGTCCGCCGGCTCGCCGCCAGCCTGGACTCGCTGTTCACTGCCTGGCGCGCCGGCACCCTGCCATGCCCCGCCGAAGCCCGTGCGTTCCGGCTCTGCCGCAACCCACACCCGAACCCTCGGACTCCGTCCCCCCTGTGGCCAACCGCGTCCGCGCGCTGCCCGCCACCGAACCCATGCACCTCCCCACGCCGTTGGGCGTGCCCTCCCGGATCGCCAAACGGCGCCGACGAAGGCGCGATTCAACGGGTAAAACGGCGGCGCAAACGCACGTCCATTATGTTACGATATAGCAACAAATATTCCAACTAGTTCAATCCAAGCAGGACCGGCATGAGATATTCGGCAAACAGCGCCGGATTCTCCGCGAACGGGAAATGGCCAAGCCCATTCATGCGCTGGAACCGGGCGCCAGGAATCTTCGCCGCGGTGGCTTCCGACATCTCGGCGGTGCAGGAATAATCGTATTCCCCGGTCAGCATGAACAGCGGGCAGCGCGCGGTATCGATGCCGCCGACGCGATCGCGCGCGTCCCATTCGCCTGAATAGAAGTGGATATCGCCCCAGAACACCCCGGGCCCGCCCTGGGCATAATGCCACAGCACCTCGGCACAGGGCGTATCGGGGCTCTGTGGCGCCATCAGACCATGCACCCATTCCGGCACGAACAACGTCTGATTGACCTGCGGATGCCATGACCAGGGGGTCTGACGGCCCTGGATATTGTCCGTCGCCTCGCAGGCGATGATGGCGCGGAACGCCTCGGGATGCCGGTAAGCCAACTCCAGACAGATCTCGCCGGACATGGAAGCACCCAGCACGATTGGCCGCCTCAGCCCGGCAGCGGCGATGAACCCCATGATCGTCTCAACATACCGCTCGGTCGTCATCCGCCAGCCACCCGGCAGGCTGCCGGCCGGCGGCGTGCTGCGGCCATGCCAGGGCAGATCGAACGCCACCAGCCGATGGCCAGCGGTGATCGCGGCATTGCGCATCAACCCATGGAACTGCCGAGCATCCGCCCCGGCCGTATGCAGGCACAGCACGTCCTGCCCGCTACCGGCCCATTCGAAGAACACCTGATTGGCGCCCACCGTCACATACCCCCCCTGCGGCGCCAACGCGGGTTCCGGCTCCGCCGCCACCGGCCGTAGCATCGCCGGCACCGGCAGGGCCCGGCCAAGTGCCAACCACTTGCCAATTTCCAGCACCCGGCGAACGAGATGGCAGTGCTGCACGAAAGCCAGCATTTCGCCCTCGACGGTGCAGCCAGGCACCCGGGCAAGCATGGCAAGGATCACATGATGATGCCGCGGCGGGGTCGGCTCCAGAAACTTCGCCCAAGCGGCATCGGGCGCCCGGAAGCTGAACTGCGAAGTGCTCGGCACGGTGGCCATCCTGCCATCCACAAATCGAAACCCGATGCTCCATCTGTCGCCCGCGATGGCGAAGTCCAGGTTCCAAGGGCCGGCGAACGTGGCCAGAACAGCGTCCTCCGCAGCGGCGGCGCGCCATCGGGCGGCGAAATCATCCTGCGTTGGCCACATGGCGCATCTCCCTGACATTAGCGACAATGCAGCCTGCCGCAGGCGCGATGTCAAAGCCGCGTTGCGCTGAGTCCGTGCCGGGGCTACGGGAGGGATGGGCAGCCGGTCGGCGGCGGCCACAGCTGGGAAGCGCGTGCATGTCGCAATCACCGAACTGGTCCCCCCGCACCCTGGCTGCCCAGGCGCTGGGCCATATCGATCCGGCCTCGCGCGGCGTGGTGCCGCCGATCCATGTGACGACGACCTTCATTCGCGACCCGGATAACCAGTACCGCACCGGCAACATCTATGGCCGGCCGGACAATGAGACGGTGCGCGAGGCGGAAGCCATCATCGCGATGCTGGAGGGGGCTGCGGGCGCGATGGTGCTGGGCTCGGGCATGTCGGCGGCGACCGCGGTGTTCCTGGCGCTGCGTCCGGGCGATCATCTGATCGCGCCGGAGGTGATGTATTGGGGCCTGCGCAACTGGCTGCTGAATGAGGCGGTGGCGTGGGGGATCGAGGTCACCCTGGTCGATACTTCGGACACCGCGGCCGTGCAGGCGGCGATCCGGCCGGGGCAGACCAAGTTGATCTGGCTGGAGACGCCGTCCAACCCGATGTGGTCGATCACCGATATCGCCGCGGTGAGCAAGATCGCGCATGCCGCCGGCGCGCGGGTTGCGGTTGATTCGACCTGCGCCACGCCGCTGCTGACAAGGCCGCTGGCATTGGGCGCAGATATCGTGATGCATTCGGCGACGAAATACCTGAACGGGCATTCCGATGTGATCGCCGGTGCGCTGGCGACTGCTGTCGAGGATGAATTCTGGACCCGGATCCGCCGGGTGCGCTCGACGCTGGGGCAGATCCTGGGGCCGCTGGAGGCGTATCTGCTGATCCGCGGCATGCGCACGCTGAGCCTGCGGGTGCCGGCGGCCTGTGCCGGGGCGATGGAACTGGCGCAGCGGCTGTCGAACCATGCCGCGGTGGCCGAGGTGCTGTATCCAGGCCTGCCCGAGCATCCCGGCCACGCGGTGGCGAAACGGCAGATGCAGGGCGGGTTCGGCGGCATGCTGTCGATCCGCGTGCGCGCCGGCGACGCGGCGGCGATCGCCGCGGCCGGGCGGGTGCAGTTGTGGAAGCGGGCGACGTCGCTGGGGGGCGTGGAAAGCCTGATCGAACATCGTGGATCGATCGAGGGGGCGGGATCGCCCTGCCCGCTCGATCTGCTGCGGCTGTCGGTCGGGATCGAGGATATCGAGGATCTCTACGCGGATCTCGACCATGCGTTGAGAGGATAGCATCGCTCGCGGTTTCAGGTTATGAAGCCGCCAGTGGACTCGTAGCTCAGTTGGATAGAGCGCTGCCCTCCGAAGGCAGAGGTCGTACGTTCGAGTCGTATCGGGTCCGCCACTCTTTTCCAGGATGCATGCTCCGCTCAGTGCACTTCGCGTGCCTGAATTGCATTGCGGATGCCGCATCCGCTGACGCAATCGGTTGATCCCATCCTGACGCTGCTGGCGGTCGTTGTCGTTCGGCTAGGGTATCCTCAGCGATGCTTGATCCGATAGACGATCCGGCCTTCGAGTTGCTGACCGGGCTGCAGGATTGTCAGCCCGTGGTCTGCTTCTGTGTCCATCCGGTGAATCGCATCGCTCATGTGGCTCACCGGTTCCACGGCGAAGAAGTCCCGTCCTTCCGGCACGAAGTAGACGACGTGGCGGAAAGGCTCATCCGCCGACAAGGACATGCTGTAGCCCCGCGAGGGATAGTCAATCACCGCTTGGCCATCCCATCCGGCGAAGGAATGATCAATGACAGCGCCGCCGACTGACATTCCCATGCTGTGGTCCCATTCCGCTGGCACCGCGGTGCGATGCGTCGGGATGCGGCCCGATTCCGCGTTCTGCCAGACACTGCCGGTCCTCATCGTCAACCTTACGTCGGGTGTCCGGGGGAAGTAGGGGTGCTGGCCGATGCCGGCAGGCCAGGCGCAGCGATCGGCGTTCTGCACCCCGATGACAGAGACCAGGGCATCCTCGGTCAACGCGAATCGCTGCCAGGCGCGCAGGGCAAACGGCCATTCGGCACAGGGAGCTTGGACCAGCGTCATCAGAGCGCTCGTTGCGTCGTGCGCGGCGAGCGTCCATTGCCGCAGCCAACCGACGCCGTGAATGGCGTAGCCGCCGAACTGCTCCGGCAAGTCGTAGGTGGTGCCCGCCCAGGTGAAACGGCGCCCGGCGATCCGGTTGGAGAACGGCACCAACGGATAGCTGCCGAGGGTTCTGGGGTCGTTGCGAGCAAGCGTCGTGAGGTCAGTCGCGCGGAATATCGGAAGATCGTGCCAGCGCCAGTCGACGACCGCGCCGCCGATCTCCGGCGCGAGAACGAGTTCCGCCGCCCCGGCGCGCAGCGTCAGCATCACTCCCCCGCCTTCAACTGGCGGCCAGCTTCGAGGGCTGTCCGCAGCAGGTGCAGAATTGCTGCGGCGGGGCCTTGTGGCGCGTGGCGGGGATCGCCTCTGCGCCGATCACGCTGGCGCGGGGCTCGATAAAGCGGCTGAGCCGAAGGGGTTGACGCATCGAATCGACCACCTGAACGTCAGCATCGACCACGTCGAACAGGGTCAGTTCCGCCCGAGCGCCGGACTCGAGTAGCCCCTCGCTCGGCAGCCGGCAGACTTCCATGGGGGCGATGCTTGAGGCGCGGATGACCTGTTCGAGGCTCAGCCCGAGGGCCATCACCTTCGACATCGTCGTCGCCATGTCCCACACCGGCCCGTCGAGCGACCGGGCATGCAGGTCGGTCGATATGGAGAAGGGCGGCAGGCCGCGGGCGATGGCCACGCGGCCGACCTCGAAGGAGAAGCTTGCCGCGCCGTGCCCGATGTCCAGCCGGATCCCTTCCGCGGCGCAGCGGGCGGCGAGTTGGAACAGGTCCTCATCTTCGATGATCGAGCCGCCTTTCTTGCCGTTGAAGCAGTGCGTGACCACATCGCCCGGCCCCAGCACCTCAAGGACCTCGTCGTAAAGCGGCGGCGGCTCGCCGACGTGCACCATCAGCGGCAGCTTGAGGATCTTGGCGACCTTCTTGGCGACCTTCACCGGCGTGATACCCCAGCCGCCGAGGATGACGTGGCTGGCGCGCACCTTGATGCCGATGATCACGTCGCGGTTCGCCTCGACGCAGGCGATCGTGCGGTCGATATCGATGAAATGGTTGGCTTGGAGTTCCGGCACCCGATTGCCGGCGACCAGGCCGATGGAACCGATGTTGAGGAAAGCGAGCACGCGCTCTTTCGCAGGCTTGATGATGAACTCGCGGAAGCCCTTGAAGCTCGCCTCACCGGACGAGCCGGCATCGACCATGGTGGTGACGCCGCGGATGACGCCGCATTCGGCCGGGCGGATCGAGCCGGAGGTGCCACCCCACCAGACATGGGTGTGCAGATCGACCCATCCGGGAGAGACATATGCACCGCGGCCTTCCCATATATTCGCACCAGGCGGCGGCGGCAGGTTGGGCCCGCGGGCAAGGATGTGTCCGTCGGCGCCGATCAGCACATCGAGCGGGGCAGCCTGGTCGGCAGCACCGAAGCCAATCGGCCGCACCTCACGCAGCAGCAGTGCCTGTTGCATCCTCGCCTCCTAAACCTCTTTGCCAAGTCTTGGGTCCAGCACGTCGCGCAGCCCGTCGCCGATCAGTTGCAGCGACAATACGGCCAGTATGATCGCCATGCCCGGGAACAGCATGAGCCAAGGTGCGCGATCCAGATAGCCCTTACCGGCGCTGATCATCGTGCCCCAAGTCGCCACCTCCGGCGAGATGCCGATCCCGAGAAACGACAATCCGGCCTCGGCCAGCATCGCATGCGCGAAGATAAAGCTACCCTGCACCAGAATCGGCGAGACGAGGTTGCGCAGCACATGCTTCAGCAGAATGCGCGGGGTGGTGGCACCGATCGCCCGGGCGGCCTCCACGTAGGGCAGTTCGCGGATGATCATCGTGGCCACGCGCACGACCCGCGCCAGCCGTGGGGCGTAGACGATGGTAAGCGCCGCGACCACGTTGCCCGCCGACGCGCCGAGTGCCGCCAACAAGGCGATGGCGAGAAGGATGTCGGGGAAGGCCATCATTGCATCGAGCAGGCGGGCAATCGGCGCGTCGAGGCGGCGGATATAGCCGGCGAGCAGGCCAAGGCCGACGCCCAGCCCGGTCGCCATCGCGACGACCGACGCGCCGACCAGGAGCGACACCCGGCCGCCGTAAAGCACCCGGGTAAAGACGTCGCGGCCGAAATCGTCGGTGCCGAACCACCAGCGGCCCGAGGGCGGTTGCAGACGGTTGGCGATCGACAGGCGGCTTGGCGAGTATGGGGTCAACCAGGGAGCACAGGCGACAGCCAGGGTAACGGCGATCAGCAGCACGAGGCCGATCCACACGAGATGCCGGCGTCTCATCTCCGGGAGCCTCGGGCAGGTGCGCCCCACCAGCCCTGCGCGCGATCCCGATGGGTGAAGATGGCCAATGGATTCATGTGCGCAACCGGGGATCCAGGACCAGGCAGAGCATATCGATGGCGAAGTTGATAAGCACATAGAGCATGGCGACAACCAGCAGCGCGCCCTGGATCAGCGGATAATCTCTGCGCAGCACGGCGGAGATGACGAGACTGCCGACCCCGGGCAGGCCGAACACCGTCTCGGTGACGACCGCGCCGGAGACCAGGGCCGCGATTGTCAGGCCGACGACGGTGAGAATCGGCAGGGCTGCTGTGGTCAGTGCATGTCGGAGAACGACACGACGCTCGCCAAGCCCTTTTGCGCGGGCGGTGCGGACGTAGTCCTCGCGCAACACGTCGAGCATGCCGGCGCGGGTGTAGCGGGTGACGAGCGCGGCGCTGGCCAGGCCAAGGGTGGTGGCGGGGAGGATCAGATGCTCCAGCCGGTAGAGAATACTCGCCCCTGGAGCGTCATAGCCGGAGGCGGGGAGCAGGCCCCAACGCACCGCGAACAGCTCGATCAGCACCAGGCCTAGCCAGAACGTGGGCAGGCTTGCCGCCCCCATGCACAGCGCCATCACGGTCTGATCGAAGGCGGACCCCGGTTGCAGGGCGGCGGCGATGCCAGTGGGAAGTGCTATGGCAAGCGCGATCGCGATGGCAATCAGGCTGAGCAGTAGCGTAGGCTCGGCACGTTCCTGCAGAGCGGTCAGCACCGGGCGGTCGAGGAAGATCGAGCGGCCGAGATCGCCGCGGGCGAGTTGTCCGAGATAGGCGAGATATTGCACGGCCAGCGGCCGGTCGAGACCCCAAGCGGTGCGAAGGGCCGCGACGTCCGCACCGGTCGCCTCGGGCCCCAGCATGACCGCTGCCGGGTCGCCAGGGGCGATGCGGACGATGATGAAGACGATACTGACGACGATGAGCATCACGGCCGCCATGCCGACGAGTCGCCGGACGGCGAGGTGCAGCAGGGTAATGTCGGCCATCACGCGGCCAGCGTGGCGTTCCAGAAGAATGGCCACGGGGCAGGGTTGAAGCCTTGCAGCCGTGTGGAACGGGCGGCCAGGGAGTTGAAGTTGCCGACCTTGAAGATCGGCGCCTCATCGTAGATCAGTGTTTGAATGTCAGCGAAGAGGGCGGCCCGACGGCCAGCATCGCCCTCGCGGTTGAATGCACGCACGGCGGCGCGCTTGCGCTCGGTGGCCCACCAACCCGGACTGTCCTCGAGCATGTAGCCGTTGAGGGCGGGTTCGGGGAGGAAGGGGCTGGAGGTCACGTAGATCTCCCACAGCGCAGGGTCGGTGCGGCGTTGGGTGAGGGTGGCCCAGTCGGCGATCTGCAGCTCGATGTTGAAGCCGGCGAGCTTGAGATATTCAACGGCGACCTGAGCGATCTTGTAGTGGAATTCGTACTGCCGTGTCGCCAGCAGACGGATTTTCGCACCGGCATAGCCGGCGGCCTTGGCCTGGGCCGCGGCTTTCTCGGGGTTGGCTTCGCCGTAGCGAACCACCCCCTTGTCGCTGTGCCAGGGGAAGCCGGGTGGGTACATCGGGCCGGCCGGTTCGCCGAACTGGGCCGAGCCGAATGCGGCGATCATCATGTCCTCAGGGCTCAGCGCGGTCTGGATGGCGCGGCGCAGGGCGATATCGGCGAGCGGGCCCTGCTTCGTGTTCATCGCCAGCACGGGCCAGCCATAAGGCTTCAGCACAACCGGGCGGGCCGTTCTGCTCGCGTCGAGGCGGGGGAAAGCCTCCGGTGAGAGATTGTCAATGTAGTCGAACTGGCCGGTGAGCGCGCCGGCGACGCGCGTGTCGGGATCGGGGACGGGGATGAAGCGGATCTCGTCCAGCAGGGGGCGGCGGGCGCCGCCATAGAACTGGCTGGGGCCGGCGAGTGGGGTGTAGTACGGATTGCGGACGAGTTGGAGGTACTGGTCCGGCTTGTGCTCACGCAACTGGTAGGGGCCGGTGCCGACCGGCCCGCCTTGGCGGCCGGCGGGGGTGATGATCGCCGCCGAATTGTTAAAGGCCAGCAGCGAGACCAGCGGCGCGTAGGGCTCGGTCAGCGTGATGCGGATCGCGCTGTCCCCCGCGGCAGCGATGCCCGCTATGCTGCGCCCAGTCTGCCGGCCGCGCGTGGCATTGCCCATCCAACGTTGCAGCGAGGCCAGCACATCATCCACCCCCATCGGAGTACCATCGTTGAACTTCACGTCGCGGCGCAGCGGGATCGTGTAGACGGTACCGTCGGCGCTGATGTCCGGCAGGGCAGCGGCGAGCAACGGGGTAGGTGCCCAATTGGTGCCGAAGGTGTAAAGCGTCTCGTGCATGTGCTGGGTAATGGTGCCGACGAGATCTGCCGTCGAGAGCATCGGGTCCAGAGTTGGCGGCTCGCCAATGGTGGCCACGTTCAGTACCCCGACGGCGGCCCGCGCGGTGCTTGCTTCCAGAATAGTGGCCAAGGCCACCCCGCCAAGCCCACGTCGTGTAATGCCCATGATAGGCGGCCTCAATCCGGCCAGGACATGAGCGCCTGCGTCTTGCGCAGGCCGCGTTCGGAAATCGGCGAGGCGATAACGGTGTTGGACGCAAGCGCGCGGTCGAGTTCCTCGGCCAGCCGAACGCCGACCACTTCGGCCTCGCCTGGGTGCAGGTTGCAGGGGTCCATCAGGAAGTAGCCGAGTTCGATCTCGTGGTCGCGGATGATCACCGGGCGGGGCCCGCTGGCCAGCCGGTCGGCCAGGTCCCACGCTGTGATGTGCGCGGCATCCGGGTCGAGCCAAAGCTCCAGCCGGTCGAGTGGGTTGTCGGTCGGGTCGGGCACGATCTTTGTCGTGACACCGGGCCGGCCGGACAGCACATCGCGCCAGTGGAGCAGGGCCGCCGTCTCACGGGCGCGGATACCCGCGTGGTCGCGCGTTTCCCATGCTTCGAGCGCCGCAATGGTGCCGACGACACCCTCCTTGCCAACCTTCATGCCGCGCCCGATACCCCGGTTCTGCAGGTAGGCCGCGCGGACGAAATCCTTGCGCCCGGCAACGATGCCGCCGGTTGGCCCGCCGAGGAATTTGTGGCTCGAATAGCAGACCGCGTCCGCCCCTGCCTTGAGGAAGCGGCGCAGGTCGTATTCCGAGGCGGCATCTACAATGACTGGTATCGAGCGTTCATGCATGGCGGCACAGAAGGCTTCCAGTCCCATCATCCCGTACTGCACGGTATGGTGGGAAACGACGAACATCGCCGCCGCGGTGCGTTCGCTGATCGCCCCTTTCACCTGGTAGGCCCGCGTCGCGGTCGCCTGGCCCACCGGCACCACCCGCCCCCCCACCAGCCGGATCGACTGCTCGACTGGCGCGCCATAGGCGACCATGTGCCCGGACTGAATGATCACCTCGTCCTTCAACCCGGCAGCGTCCGGGAGACGCTCGATGGCAAAGAGGTCGGATCCGGTCATCGCCGCGGCCACACAGATGGACATTGCGGCGGCGCAGGAGGCGGTGACGAACCCCGCTTCGGTATCGCACAGGCGGGCGATGACACGGCTGGCCTTTCGTTGCAGGTCATCGACCTCGACAAACTGGTTGAGTATGGCCGCGGTGGCCGCCACCGCTTCCGGCACCACGATGGAGGCGCCAAGCGCCGTCATCGTGCCCGACACGTTAATGATCGGCCGTACTCCGAGCCGCTCCCGGATATCCATCTGGTCCATTGCCCGTCCCCCGAAAGCTCGCGGCTACCTGCTTGCCACTCTGCCGCAGCGAGCCGATACTGTCCCAGCGTCCAACAATCAACAAGCCCAGGCGCAGGAGGTCCCGATGCAGCTTCGTCGTATTGCTCGCTCCGTTTTCACCGTAATTGGTCTCGTCGCTGGCCTCCTGTCGCCCGCCATGGCGCAGAGCGTGACGTTGAAGATATGGATGCATGAGCATCCGCCGCGTATCGCCATCGACCGCGCAATCGTGTCTGAGTTCGAAAAGGCCAACCCGGACATAAAGATCCAGTACGACGTGTTGGGGGCGGCCGAATATTCAACCAAACTGCTGACCGCTTTCGCCTCCGGCTCCGGGCCGGACGTGTTCAACCAAACGGCGTCGCTGCTGGCGGCCTACTACAGCTCGCGCATTCTGGCGCCGGTGGACTATGCGGCTTTGGGCTACGCCGACGAGAAGGACATGCTGTCAAAATATACCGGCGGGTTCGCCGGCATCCGCTTCCAGGGCAAGCTGTATGGCCTGCCGACGGAGGTCAGCAACTACGCCTGCTACACCAATAACGCGTATTGGCGCGAAGTAGGGCTCGACCCGGTGAAGGATTTCCCCAAGACCTGGGAAGAGATGCCGGCGA
Source organism: uncultured Rhodospirillales bacterium (assembly GCA_903881515.1). Lineage (GTDB taxonomy): Bacteria > Pseudomonadota > Alphaproteobacteria > Acetobacterales > Acetobacteraceae > CAIRTN01. The sequence continues at coordinate 14,170 of CAIRTN010000422.1, forward strand.
TCGCCGAGAAGCTGACCAAGCGCGACGCAAACGGAGTGCCGCGCCGGCGCGGGTTCGACTTCAACTGGCCGAGCGCGGGGGCTTACTGGCTGACGATCAACTCGCTCATGCACCAGCGCGGCGGCAACCTGATTGACGAGGAGAGTTACACCGCCACGTTCAACAATCCGGCCGGACAGCGGATGATGCAGTTCTTCGTCGACCTGGTGAACAAGCACAAGCTGGGCGGGCCGCAGTACACCGATAGCCGCACCGACTTCCTCGGCGGGAATGTCGCGACGGATTGCAGCTTCGGCATCTGGGGCATTCCGCAAATGAAGGATGCGAAGATCGACTACACCGTCCGACCTTTGCCGCGTTTTGCCGACGCGGCGAGCGACAACGGGTTCGACGCCTACGGCTACTACATGATGGTCAATTCCCGGTCGCCGAGTGCAACGCAGAAGGCGGCGTGGAAGTTCGTGCGCTACTACACCGACCAGGGCGCGAGGCTGTTCAAGGGAGCGGGGCTGTATGTGCCGCGGCCGGAAGTCGCCGCGCTGGCAACCGATGCCGACAGCAAGATATTCTTCGACGAATTGGCTAAGGCGAAGTTCTCGCCGCGCGTGGTGGGATATGCCCAAGTGGTCGACCTGCTGATGCGCGGACGCGACAGGATGATGCAGGGCGGTGAGCCGGTGGCGAGCGTCCTGCCTGGGCTGGAGGACGACGTGAATGCGGTGCTGAAGCGTGAGCGCGCGCGCGCCGAGGCGATGCGGAAGTAGCCGTGTTGATCGCGGCGATGCCGGCAGCCCCGCGTCGCGGCTGGGTGGCGACCTGGTTCTCGGGGCCTCGTCGCCACCAGTGGTGGGGGCTCGCCTTCGTGCTGCCGGTCGTCGTGTTCTTCGCCGTGTTCTCGGTTTTCCCAGTGCTCTTCGGTTTTGCAATCAGCCTGACGGACTACAGCCTGCTCGACCCACCGGAATTCGTGGGGCTCGACAACTACCGCAACCTGCTCGGCGACAAACTGTTTATCACTGCGCTGGGCAATACGCTGCTCTTCGTGCTGGGCGCGACGGTGCCGGTCTGGGCGATGTCGCTGACCTCAGCCGTGCTGTTCGACCAGGCATTCCGTGGCAAGCTCTGGCTCAAGACCATCTTCTTTCTGCCGGTGCTCCCGCCCATCGTCGTGGTGGGTGTGGTCTGGCGTATGCTGCTGCATCCCAACGGCGTGATGACCGCCTTCGTCGGCTTGTTTAACGGCGCGACCGAGGTGCCGTGGCTGGCCAGTACTGTGCTGGCGCCGCTGGCGATGGTCGCGGTGCACGACTGGTCGGTGGTGCCGTTCTTTATGATGATCTGGCTGGCGGGTCTGGCGGGGGTTTCGCCCGAACTGCGGGAGGCCGCGCGGATCGACGGGGCGACGGCCTGGCGTGTGTTCTGGCACATCGACCTGCCGGCCCTGCGTGCCACCGCCGTGTTTGTGGCAGCGCTAAGCTCGATCAATGCCTTCCAGACCTTCGCGCTGCAATACGTGATGACGGCTGATCCGGGCGGGCCGGCGAACTCCACGCTGGTTCTTGGCCTGCTGGTGCTTAAATACGGATTTCAGTACTTCCGCATGGGCGATGCGGCGGCCGTTTCAGTGGTAATGTTTGTCATGATTCTGAGCGTAACGGCCGTCCAGCTGCGGTTCAACCGGCGTGGCTGACGGACAGTCCCGCATACGTCCGGCGCTGTTTCTTGGCGGGCTTGTAATCGCCGTACTCTCGGCCTTTCCGATCTGGTTCATGGTCACCTCCGCCTACAAGGCGGAAGAGGAGATCATGGCAATTCCGATCCACTGGTGGCCGCATCGGTTCCAGTGGCTGGAGCGTTTCCGCGAGGCCACGGAAATTGCGCCGCTGTGGCACTATTTCATAAATTCGGCTCTGTTTTCCATCACCCATGTGATCGCCACAGTGTTCTTCGGCGCGATGGCCGGCTTCGGTTTCGCCAAATACGACTTTCCCGGGCGCAGCTTCCTTTTCTTCCTGGTCATCTGCACGCTGATGATCCCGTTCCAGATCCTCGTTGTGCCGCTGTTCATCGAGATCAAGGCGCTGGGGTGGGAGAACTCCTATCCCGGCCTGATCATGCCTGGGCTGATGAATGCCTTCGGGGTGTTCATGATGCGTCAGCACGCCTCCGACTTGCCAAACGAGTTGCTTGAAGCCGGACGCGTCGATGGGGCGGGCGAGTTCCACATGTTCATGCGCATCGTATTGCCGCTGCTCGCCCCCGCTTTGGCAAGCCTGGCAATCATCGTTTTCATTTGGTCCTGGGGCGCCTTCCTCTGGCCGCTGGTCGTCATCCAGGACCGAGATCTGAATGTGCTGTCGGTGGGGCTGACCAACTACAGCCAGCCCTATCAACGGCCGCCGATGTGGGGGGCAGCGATGGCCGCCTCCACCGTTGCCACAATCCCGATTGCCTGCCTGTTCGTTGCCTTCCAGCGCTATTTCATCAAGGGCCTGACGGCCGCCGCAGTGAAAGGCTGATTGATGCGTGTCCTTGTCCTCGGAAGTGGCGGCCTGATCGGAGCTGCCGTGGTGGAGCGGCTGCTGGCCGAGCAGATCGAGGTGGTGCGTTTCGACATCGCCGCCGGGCAGAATGTTCTCGACGCGCCGGCGGTGCGGGCGGCGGCGGAGGGATGTCAGGCGATCGTGAACGCGGCTGGCGGCAGCCTTCGCGGGGAAGAGCCGGGGCGGGGCACCGTGACACTGAACGTCACCGGCAACTGGAATGTGCTCGATGCCGCTCGCGCTGTCGGCGCCATGCGGGTCGTCACTTTCAGCAGCGTCAACGCGCTGGGCGTGTTCCGTGGCGAAGGGACGCCGGACTACCTGCCGATCGATGACGATCACCCCATCCGCCCCCCCACCCCATACGGCCAGGCCAAGCGGCTGGTGGAAGAACTTTGCCGCTGCTTCAGCGCGTCCACCGGCATCGCCACCATCGTGTTCCGCCCGCCCGCTGTGGTCGGCCCCGAGCGCCATGCCCGCATGCAGGCGCTGCGTGATGCGGATCCGGCAGCCGAATGGTCCCCGTTCTGGGAATATGGGGCCTGGATCGATACCCGCGATGTCGCCTTCGCCGTATTGGCCGCGCTGCGGGTGCCGGGGGTGGCGCATTTCACCGGGCTGATCTGTGCGGACGATACTTCCTCGCCAGTGCCGGTCCGTGACCTGGCCCGCCGAATCCTGCCTCAGGTGCCGTGGCGCGGGCCGGAGCCGGCGGACCCCACCCGCGTGCTGGTCAGCTGCGATCGGGCCAAGCAGGCACTCGGCTGGGTGCCGCGTTACCGTTGGACGGACCGGGGATTGTAAGCATGCGATGGCTGGTCGGCACCTACGGGGACAGCATTGCAGTCCTCGATCTCGACATCGCCACTGGCCGGCTGACGGCCGTGGCGGCGTACTCTTGCCCCGCCAATCCCTCGTTTCTCGCGCTGCATCCCCATCTGCCGGTGATCTACGCGGTACATGAACTGAGCATTTGGAACGGTGGCTTCGGCGGGGCGGCGAGCGCCTATACCATTGGTGCGGATGGCCCGCTCGACCTGCTCGGCACGCATCCGACCCATGGCACCGATCCCTGCCATCTTGCCGTCGATCCATCCGGGCGCTGGCTCGTGGTGGCGAACTACAGTTCGGGCCATATAACCAGCCTGCCGATCGATCCGGACGGCGCGCTCGGCCCGGCCGCCGAGGTGCTGGCGCATCGCGGGTCGAGCGTGGACCCGGCGCGCCAGGCTGGTCCGCATCCACACCACGTCGCTGTGATGAATGAACGGCTCCTCGTGTCCGACCTCGGAATGGACCTGATCCTGCCCTATCGGCTTGACGCTGCGGGGCATTTCATTGCCGATTGCCCCCCACTGGTGACGCTTTCAGGGGGCGGTCCCCGGCGGATCGTCTTTCATTCCGTGCTGCCCTGCGGTTACGTCCTGAACGAGCTGCAGGCGAGCCTGACCCGGTTCGCCGCCGGCGCCGACGGGTTGCTGCAGCCGCGCGAGACGGTGCCGATGCTGCCGACCGATTACGCCGGGCGCAGGAGCGGCGCTGAGGTGCAGGTCGCCCCGTCCGGCCGGTTCGTCTACGCATCAAATCGCGGCCACGATAGCATTGCATGCTTCGCCGTTGATCCGACCAACGGCGCACTGACGCCACGCGGCCATACACCCAGCGGCGGGGCGGAGCCGCGGCACTTCGCCATCAGCCCCTGTGGCGCATTTCTGCTGGCCGCCAATCAGCGCAGTGACCGCGTGGTCCTGTTCAGGTTGGATCGGCAGACCGGCGCGATGGCCGAAACGGACCAGTCGGTTACGGTCCAAAAACCCGTTTGCCTGCTGCCCATCCCCGAGGAGACCCATCGATGATCCTTCCTACGCGCCTGCACCGTCCGTTGCAGATGGGACGCCGCGGTGCGGTGGGCAGCAACCATCCGCAGGCCACGCTGGCCGGCCTGGACGTACTACGCGCCGGCGGCAATGCCGTTGATGCCGCGGTCGCCGTCTCGCTCGCGCTCGGCGTCTGCGAGCCGTCCTCCTCCGGCCTTGGCGGCGATGGATTTTATCATGTCCACATCGCGGCCACCGGGCGGGCTGAGGTGTTCAACGCCTCTGGCACCGCGCCGCTGGCCGCCACGCCAGAGACCTATGCCGGCGGCATTCCCACCTGGGGGCCGCGCAGTGTCTCGGTTCCCGGTCTGCTGGCAGGCGTGGCCGCCATGCATGCCGCCCACGGCAGCCGGCCCTGGGCGGGGCTGGTGGCGCCCGCCATCGCGCTCGCCCGCGACGGTTTCGCGGCAACGCACACCTATTGCCGCGGCCTGTCGGACCACCGAGAGCGTCTGGCAGCCGACCCGCGCAGTACCGCGAGCTTCCTCGGCAAGGGGCTGGGTGACCTGGTGCTCCAGCCTGATCTCGCCCGAACTTTGGAGGAGATAGCATCCGACGGGGCGGAGAGCTTCTATCGGGGCCGCCTGGCCGAACGGCTTGCCCGCGCCATGCAGGCGCAGGGCGTGCTGGTTACCCGCGCCGACCTCGATCGCTTCCAGCCTGAGGTGCAGGCGCCGATCAGCATCACCTATCGTGGGTGGGAGGTGCGCCAGACCCCGCCGAACTCCACCGGCTTCACTCTGTTGCAAATGCTGCGCATCGCCGAGCGGTTCGACCTGCGCACCGCCGCCCCGGCGGATGCCTTGCACATCCTGGTGGAAGCGAAGAAGCGCGCCTTCCTGGATCGCGAGCGCTACGGCGCGGACCCACGGTTTGAGACGGTACCGCTCGATCTGCTGCTGTCCGACGCGCACGCCGACGCCCATGCAGCGGCGCTCGATATGCGCCGTGCGGCAATCGTCCCGCAGCCATCGGAGGCGAAGGGCGGTGATACGACCTATTTCGCCGTTGTCGACGCCCAGGGCAACGCCGTGTCCGCCATCCAGAGCATCAATTCCGGCTACGGCTCAGGGGTGACGGCGGGTGATACGGGCGTGCTGCTGAACAATCGCATGGCCTACTGGCATCTCGCCGCCGGCCATCCCAACCGGCTGCAGCCTGGCAAGCGGGTTCGCCACACAATGAACGCACCGATGGTCTTCCGCGACGGCAGATTGGCCATCGTGCTGGGCACACCGGGGGCGGACAATCAGGTGCAGGTGAACTTGCAAGTATTGGTCGCGATGCTCGACCACGGGGCCGATCCGCAGACCGCGCTGGAAGCCCCGCGCTGGACCAGCAGTCAACCGGGACAGGGCGCCAACTGGCCGCATCACGGCGACGTGCAGCTGACCATCGAGACCGATTTTCCAGCCGATGTACTTGCTGATCTCGAACGCCGCGGCCATGCGCTCAACCGTGTCGGGCACCTGATGGGCCCCTGCGCGATGCAAGCGATCCAGCTGCTTCCCAATGGAATTCGTGCCGCTGGCTCCGATCCGAGACGCGATGGCTGGTCCCTGGCCTACTGATCCAGCCCGGACGCCGGCGCGGACGAAGATGCGCCCCGCGGGCAGCCCCTTTCCCCAGACCCCGGTTTTATCGCGTAATTGAGCCATTTTGCAGTTCTGTCACGTTTCCGAGTTGTGAGGGGCGCCGCGATGTGGTTCGTTTTACGCCAAGAAGCTGGTTCGACCGGGTAACCGGGACAAGTCGACCAAGGCAAGCCGAACATGGCAACAAGGACGGGACATCGATGACCGACAGCACGCAACGGCGGAATCTGTTCAGGCTCGGCGGCGCCGGGCTCACACTGGCGGCAGCAGGGGCGATCCTCGACTCCGGCAAGGCGGCGGCGCAGGCGGCGCCCACCAGCCTGCTGCGCACGGTGCTCGATCGCGGCAAGCTGATCGTCGGCACCGGCTCGACCAACCCACCCTGGCATTTCGAAAATGACAAGGGCGAGCTGACCGGCATGGATATCGCCATGGCGCGCATCCTCGCCAAGGGCCTTTTCGACGATGTGAAAAAGGTCGAGTTCGTCCGCCAGGAAGCCAATGCGCGTATTCCCAACATCGTCACCGGCAAGGTCGATATCGCCATCCAGTTCATGACCATCTCGCCGGCCCGCACGCAACTGGTGGCGATGTCGCGGCCATACTACGTCGAGGGCGCGGCGCTGATGACGGCACCGAAGTCAAAGTGGCCGACCTACAAGGACCTGCTCGCCGCCGGCAAACAGGCGCGGGTGTCGGTGCTGCAGAACGTCGATGCCGACACGCTGGTACACAACGCGCTGCCGGACGCGCAGGTCATGCAGCTCGACAGCCAGGCAAACGTGATGCAGGCGGTGACCGCTGGGCGGGCAGATGCGGCCGTCGTCGATGCCTCGACGGTGAAGTGGCTGGTGAAGCGCAATCCTGGCGATTATGCCGATCCCGGCTTTGCCTGGGGCGCGCAGCTCTACGGCGCCGCGATGCGGCAGGGCGACCAGGATTGGTTGAACTGGGTCAACACCTGCTTCAACGTGGCGATGCACGGGCATCAGCCTGAGATCTATAACGCCGCGTTCGAGGAGTTCTTCGGCGACAAACCGCCGGTGCAGAAGCCCGGCTTCCCGCCGTTCTGAGCAGGAGGGCGCGGCGGCGGACACTCCGCCGTCGCGACCATCCGCGGTGAGTGTGGTTTGCAGTACCACCTGAACTACAACTTCGTCTGGAAATACGCCGACCGGCTTGCCTGGGGCCTGGTGCTTAGTCTTGAGCTGGCGGTGATCAGCATCGCCATCGGCTGCGTCATCGGGCTGACACTGGCGGTGCTGTCGCAGGGCGCGCGCCGGCCGGTGCGGTTCGTGATCGGCATGTATGTCGAGTTCGTCCGCAATGTGCCGCTGCTGCTGCTGGTGTATCTGGTGTTCTACGGCATCCCCAGCATCGGTGGTTTCGCCTACGACGCCACCACCAGTTTCGTCATCACCCTGTCGATCTATGCCGGGGCGTATCTGGTGGAGGTGTTCCGTGCCGGGCTGGAGGCGATCCCCAAGGGGCTGATTGACGCCGGGCGGGCGATTGGGCTGACGCCGGTGCAGCGGGTGCTGTACGTCCAGTTGCCGACGATGTTTCGCATCGTGCTGCCCTCGCTCAGCAACGCGTTCATCTCGCTGTTCAAGGACACCTCGCTGGCTACCGTGCTGGCGGTACCGGAACTGATGTTCGGGGCGAACTGGATCTATACGAACACATTTCGCATCGTCGAGGTGTGGACCGTGGTGGCACCGATCTATCTGGTGACCGGGTTCGTCCTGCTGGGCGGGCTGCGGTTGCTGGAACGCCGTTTCGCGATCGGCCGGCGATGAACGTCATGATCAACAGCCTGCCGTTCCTCTGGCAGGGGCTGCTGGTGACCTTGCAGGTCTCCGCCATCGTCGTGGTGGCGGCTTTCGTGCTGGGGATTTCGCTCGGCGTCGGGTTGAGCTTCGGGCCACGCTGGGTGGCCTGGCCGATCCGCATTTACAGCGACCTGATCCGCGGTCTGCCGCTGCTGGTGCTGATCTTCAGCGTCTACTACATGCTGCCGCTTACCGGGGTGAACGTGACCAGCTTCTGGGCGGCCATATTCGCGCTGGCGGCGTTCCAGAGCGCGCATGTCGCCGAGGTGACGCGCGGGGCGGTGCAGTCAATCCCGCCGGGGCAGCACGAAGCCGGCAAGGCCATCGGGCTGACCTTCGGGCAGCGGATGATCTATGTGGTGTTCCCGCAGGCGCTGCGTCGCTTCCTGCCGCCCTGGATCAATACGGTGGTCTCCACCGTGCAGGGCAGCGCGCTGGTTTCGCTGGTCGGCATCGTCGACCTGATGCTGGCGATCCAGCAGGTGATCGGGCGCACCTTCAAGCCGATGCCAATGTACATCCTGGGGGCGCTGATCTACTTCGCGATCAACTACGCCCTGTCGCTGATCAGTCGAACATTGGAGGCGCGGTTTGCCTATGTCCGTGAGTGAACCGCTGGTGAAGGTGCGGGGCGTCACCAAGGCGTTCGGCAGCAACAATGTGCTGAATGGCGTCGATCTCGACGTGCCGCGCGGCTCGGTGGTGTCGATCATCGGGGCGAGCGGCAGCGGCAAGACGACACTGCTGCGCTGCGTCAACCTGCTGGAGAGCTACGATTCCGGTTCCATCGAGGTGGACGGGGTGGAGGTCGGATACGACATTGCCGACGGGCGGCGGCGTCCACGCGGCGAACGTGACCTGGCGCGCATCCGGGCCGACATCGGCATGGTGTTCCAGATGTTCAACCTGTTCCCACACCTCACCGCGACCGAAAACGTCATGCTGGGGCTGCGCAAGGTGCGCGGCATGGCCAAGGCCGAGGCGCGCGCGACGGCGGAGCAGTGGCTGGTGCGGGTCGGCCTTGGCGACAAGCTCGCCAGCCTGCCGATCGAGATGTCGGGCGGGCAACAGCAGCGCGTTGGCATTGCGCGTGCGGTGGCGATGAACCCCAAAGTGCTGCTGCTCGACGAGATCACCTCGGCGCTCGACCCCGAACTGGTCGGCGAGGTGCTGAAGGTGGTGCGCGAACTGGCCCGCGACGGCATGACGATGATGCTGGTGACACACGAGATGAGCTTCGCGCGCGACGTGTCCTCGCGCGTGGTGTTCATGGACGGCGGACGGGTCGCTGTCGAAGGAACGCCGCGTGAGGTGTTCGGCGCGCCGGCGCAGTCGGAGAGGCTGCGCGGGTTCCTGGCTCGTATCGAGTTGCGGGAGGTTTGAGGGGCGAGTAATTACCCACCCCCTTGCCATGGACTCCAATCTCTGAATCCATGGGGCATGGATCGCATTGATTTGCAGCGCCTGAGCCGGGAAGAACTGATCGAGCTTGTGCTCGCGCTTCAGGGTCCCGCTAAAACGTCGCGCAC
>CAIRTN010000423.1 GCA_903881515.1 uncultured Rhodospirillales bacterium
AGCTCGATCAGTTCTTCCCGGCTCAGGCGCTGCAAATCAATGCGATCCATGCCCCATGGATTCAGAGATTGGAGTCCAAGGCAAGGGGGTGGGTAATTACCATTTTGGTGGCAATCAGTTGCCGCTGTACCCGTTTTTCATCGCCATGATTTGGTTTATTTTTGGCGAAAATAATCAGCTTATTGTTTTATCCAAAGTTTCGTTGCGTCGTTTGCTGTTGTTTATTTGACGCACGCCATTTTACGCGTCACCAATAGTGGTGCGACGGCGTTTTTGTGTGGAATTGTTCTGGCAATTTCACCGATCGAAGCCAATTGGGCGCGTTTCCTGCTGACGGAGACGCTTGCCATCGCAACAACGCAGTGGGTCATGGCCGAACTGCTGCTCAGTTTTGCCGAGCGGCGCTTGCGCGTCATTGCGGTTGGAATCGCGCTGATCGCTGCGACCTGGATCCGGATGGACGGAATCCTGCTTTTCGTGCCCGTGGGCGTGGCAGCGATTTACCTCATGCCGTTCAAAAAGGGCGTGCAGGCGGCCGTCCTGGCAGTAATGGTCGCTTGCGCGCCGTCTCTGGGGTGGGCGGTTCGCAATGTCATGGTGGGCTTGCCCGCACTGCCGGTGTGCTGCGTGCTGCCCGACGGCAGTCTTGCCCCCGACGGCTATATGAAATGGGTCAGAACCTGGGCCTGGTCGGAACACCAGCGCGCGAATGCAACCAATTTCGATGTCTCCAACTATTTCTACATCAAGATCGCTCCGATCGCATATCGGAATGACGATGAACGCGGGATTGTGGAAGCGGAACTGAAGCGGCTTGTGGCGCAGACCGGTCATCCATTTCCAAAGGATATCAACGACACGTTTCGAGATCTGGCCAACAAGCGGTTTGCGGAACAGACGTTTGGGGAGAAGCTTCAGCTGGTTCTCGATCGGCACTGGGGATTGTTGGGGCGCAGCCTCTGGCCCTGGACGACGACAGCGGACGATGGCCCGTCCAAGCCGGGTCTGTCTCACATCTGGCAATTCCTGACGCTGATTGGATTTGCCGTCGCAGCCGGGACGGCTTTGTGGGTGAGAACGCCATACCTGAGATATATGGTCGTGGTTGGGGCAATATACGGATTGGTGCGGCTGGAATTTTTCGTCTTTATGTTTGGAATTGAGATCAGATATCTGGTTGAGACGAATATACTGTTCGAAGTATCTGCGGTGGCAGGCGCTGTGGTGTTAACGAAGCTGCTCGCGGGGCGCAGTTTGGCTGCGAAATCCGTTCGCTGATGTTGGGTCCCCGCTCGGCTTGATCAAACTTCCTCGCTCCAGCCTCAGGTTGTCGCCGTCCCGGGCGGCGTGAAGGCCTCGGGGCGGTCCCGCCCCCCGCCATCGGGCTGCGACGGTGAAAAAAACGCCCGCCTGAGCGACCAGGCGGGCGTTTGACTTAGAGCAATAGCCGATCTGATAGACGATCGGCGATCGCTCTAGCTCTTTGTTTTAGCGAGCATCTTTATCCGATGGGTGATCCCGTCATGTCGGATGATGCTCTAGGCGACTGGAAATTAGCCTGGCTTCTTGTCCGAAGCCGCCAGCGACAGCGGCACCCAGTGCAGCCCGTCGCCGCTCTGCACCAGCATCAGCACCGATTTGCGATTGGCCCGACGCACCTTCTCCACCTTGTCCGACACGTCGGACGGTGTCGCCACCTCTTCCTGCTGCACCTCGACGATCACATCGCCCGGCTTCAGCCCCCGCTCCGCGGCCGGCGTGCCGCTGACCACATCGGTGATGAGCACGCCCTTCTGGTCCGCCGGCAGCTTGAACTTGTCGCGCGTCTCGGCCGAAATCGCCGACAGCCGCAGACCCAAGCTGGTCAGATCGACCGTCTTCGCCGCCGGTGCCGGCTTGTCAGGCGAGGCCGCGGCGAGCTTCTGGTCCTCCGGCATCTCGCCCACCGTTACGTCAAGCGTCACTTCCTTGCCGTCGCGCCAGACCACCACCGGCACCGTCTTGCCGATCGGCGTGTCCGCCACCACCCGCGGCAGCGAGCGCATGTCCTTCAGGTCGTGCCCATCGAACTTGGTCACGATGTCGCCGTTGCGCAGCTTGGCGCTTTCCGCCGGCCCGCCTTCGTTGATCCCGGCAACCATCGCGCCCACCGGCTCTTTCAGCCCGACGCTCTCGGCGATATCCGGGCTCACCTGCTGGATGCGAACGCCCAGCCAGCCGCGCTTGGCCCGGCCGAAATCGCGCAATTGCGCCACCACGCCCTTGGCCAGATTCGCCGGGATCGAGAACCCGATCCCCACCGATCCGCCCGTCGGCGAATAGATCGCCGTGTTGATGCCGATCACCTCGCCGTCCATGTTGAAGAGCGGCCCGCCCGAGTTGCCCTTGTTGATCGCCGCATCGGTCTGGATGAAGTTGTCGTACGGCCCCTGGTTGATGTCGCGGCCGCGCGCCGAGACGATACCCGCCGTCACCGAACCGCCCAGCCCGAACGGGTTGCCGATCGCCAGCACCCAGTCGCCCACCCGCGCCTTGTCCGAATCGCCAAACGGCACGGCGGCCAGCGGCTTCGGCGAATCCACCTTCAGCACCGCGATATCGGTCCGCTCGTCATGCCCCAGCAGCTTGGCCTTCAGCGACGTGCCATCGGGGAACGTCACCGTGATCTCGTCCGCGCCCTCGATCACATGATTATTGGTCACCACAAAGCCCGCCGGATCGACCACGAAGCCCGAGCCGAGGCTGACCGCCTTGCGCGGCGTCGCATCCTTGCCGCTGCGTTCGCGGTCCATGAAGTCCTTGAAGAACTTCTCGAACGGCGAACCGGGCGGGAATTGCGGCATCTCCGGCCCCTTGTCGGCACGCGCCTGCAAGGTCTGGCTGGTCGAGATGTTGACCACCCCCGGCAGCAATCGGTCCGCCAGGTCGGCAAAACTCTCCGGCGCCGCCCTTGCATAGGCGGGCGCCGAAACCATCGGCACCACGGACAACATCGCCAGCGCGATCGCGCCAGCACGGACGGCTTTCATCGGCGTCAGACCCAAGGCGATGGGGCGCATGTCAAATTCTCCTGGCGCTCAGGGCGCCGCTTCACACAACGTCACCCCAATGTAGGGGGCGCGCAGGGCGCGGCAAGCGAAACTGCCGCGCCTTGCGAAAGCCTCATCTTACGGAAGTTTCGCCGCAACCCCGGTATCACCCGGCACCGGCGCCTGCTGCAACAGCTTCAGGAACCCATCCCCCGGCGTCAGCACCAGCTTGGACTGCCCCTTGGCGAACGCCTCGCGATACGCCACCAGCGTGCGCCACACCCCGAAGAACCCGGGGTCGCGGTTGAACGCCTCGGCATACAGCGCGATCGCCTGCGCCTCGCCTTCGCCGCGCACCTTGTCCGCCGTCGCCCGCGCGGTCGCCAGCAGCACCGTGCGCTCGCGCTCGGCATTGGCCTTGATCCGCGCCGAAGCCTCGGCGCCTTCGGCGCGTGCCTGGGCCGCCACCCGCTGCCGTTCGGACTGCATCCGCGACAGGATCGCCTGCGTGTTCTCCGCCGGCAGATCGGCGCGGCGGATGCGCACATCGATCACATCGACGCCGAACCCCGACATCTCCGCGTTCACCTGATCGCGGATCGTGCTCATGATCCGCGTCCGCTCCGAGGACAGCACATTCAGCAACTGCTCGTTACCCAGCACTCGGCGCAAAGCCGAAGACACCACCGAGCGCAACCGCAGCAGAATGCCATCCTCGGTCGGCCCCACCGCCTGATAGTAGCGCAGCGGATCGGTCACCCGGAACCGCGCGAAACTGTCCACATTCAACCGCCGCTGATCGCCCAGGATCACCTCGGCCGACGGGATCTCGTAATCCAGCAGGCGCCGGTCGAACGAAATCGCCGCCTGCACCAGCGGGATCTTCGCGTGCAGTCCGGGATCGGTGATCACCCGCACCGGCTGGCCGAACTGGGTGATCAACACCTGCTCGGTCTGCGCCACGGTGAACAGCGATGAGCCGACAGCAACAACCACCACCAGCAGGGCTGCCAGCGCCACAACCAGGGAGCGGTTCATTTCGACACTCCCGGCTTGCCGGTCGCTTCGCCCAGCGGCAGATACGGCACCACGCCGCGCAGCTTGTCGTCCACCACGATCGAGGGCGTGTTCGACATGATCTCCTGCATCGTCTCGATATACAGCCGCTGCATCGTCACATCCTTCGCCGCGGCATAGGCCTTCAGCACGCTCTCGAACCTTTGCGCCTGGCCCTTCGCTTCGACGATGCCGGCCTCCTTGGCACCCTCGGCCTCGGCCACCAGCCGCGCCGCGTCGCCGCGGGCCCGGGGCACGATGTCGTTATGGTAGCTCTCCGCCTCGTTGCGCGCCCGGTCGGCATCGGTATTGGCACGCTGCACATCGCGGAAGCTGTCGATCACGGCCGCCGGCGGATCCACCTTCTGCAACTGCAACTGGGTGATCTCAACGCCGGAGCCGTACTGGTCCATGATCGCCTGCACGCCTTTGCGCACCGCAAGCTCGATCGCCGCGCGCGCATCGGTCAGCGCCGGCTGGATCGGCGTGCGGCCGATCACCTCACGCATCACGCTCTCGGCCGCCGACTTCACGGTGTAGGCCGGGTTGCGGGTGTTGAACAAAAACGCCTCGGCATCGCGGATGCGCCAGAACACCGCGCATTCGATGTCGATGATGTTTTCGTCGCCCGTCAGCATCAGGCTCTCTTCGCCGACATCGCGCACGCCGATATCACGCCCGCGGATCGGCCGCAGATCGCTGCCGGTGGCCTGATAGCCGACATCCACCCGGTTGATCCGCGTCACCGCCGGCCGCAGCACGGATTCCACCGGCCACGGCATTGCGTAGTTCAGGCCCGGAAACGTCGTGCGGTTATAGGCGCCGAAGCGCAAAACCACGCCCTGCTGATCCGGCTGCACCCGGTAGAACCCGCTGCCCAGCCATACCGCGCCCAGCACCAGCGCGATCACGATCAGCCCGCGCCCGCCGCCCCAGGCGCCGCCCATGCCGCCAAACCCGCCCGGCGGCAGCGCCCCGCGCAGGAAGGCCTGCGCCTTGGCGATCAATTCATCCAGATCCGGCGGCTGTCCGCCCGGCCGCGGCCCCTGCGGGCCCCACGGGCCACGCGGCCCGCCACCATTGTTGCCGCCGCCGCTGTTGCGCGGTCCGCTGCCCCAAGGGTTCTCCGGCCGTCCGTTTGGCCCCGCGCCATCATTGCCCGGCCCGGAATTTGTCGGGCCGCTATTGTTCCAAGGCATCTGGGAAGGCCACTCCTGTCGGTCCGGCTTGGTGTTGCACCAATAAGCGGTTGCCCGCAACCATTGGCATACGCGCCAGACGGCGTCATATGCGACATATGGCTCACCGACATATTGACCGGCTTTTGAAGGCTTTCAAGCAGATGACCAAACTGTCACCCGCCGCCCCCACGCCTGACTCGCTCCGCGCCGCCATTGCCGCGCTCAAGGACCCCGCCTCCGGGCGCAGCCTGGCCGAGGCCGGCCTGATCGAATCGATCCAGGTTCAGGGCGGCCTGGTCCAGGTCAGCCTGCTCACCGACCGGGCCAACGCGGCCCGCATGGAACCTGTCCGCGAAGAGGTCGAGCGCCTGATCGCCGCCGAACCCGGCGTGAAAAACGTCGCCGCCATCCTCACCGCGCACAAGGCCCCGGCCCCCGCGGCGCCCGCCGCCCCGGCCAGCGCCGGCAAGCCGGTGCTGCTGCAGGATGTCCGCGCCATTGTCGCCGTCGCCTCCGGCAAGGGCGGCGTCGGCAAATCCACCGTCTCGGTCAACCTCGCGGTGGCGCTGGCACAGATGGGCCTGAAGGTCGGCCTGCTCGACGCCGACATCTACGGCCCCAGCTTGCCCCGCATGCTCGGCCTGACCCGCAAGCCGGAAGTCCGCGGCGACCGCATGATCCCGCTGCCGGCCTGGGGCCTGAAAGCGATGTCGATCGGCTTCCTGGTCGAGGAAGAGACCCCGATGATCTGGCGCGGCCCGATGGTGATGGGCGCGCTGGAACAGATGATGGGCCAGGTCGAGTGGGGTCCGCTCGACATCATGATCGTCGACATGCCCCCCGGCACCGGCGACGCCCAGCTCACCATGGCCCAGCGCGTCACCCTGGCAGGCGCGGTGATCGTCTCCACCCCGCAGGACGTCGCCCTGCTCGATGCGCGGCGTGGCGTGCGCATGTTCGAGCGCACCAAGGTGCCGGTGCTCGGCCTGATCGAGAATATGAGCTTCTTCTGCTGCCCGAACTGCAACCACCAGACCAACATCTTCGGCCATGGCGGCGCGAAGAACGAGGCGGCACGGCTGGGCACCGAGTTCCTCGGCGAAATCCCGATCCTGCTCGACATCCGCACCGCCGCCGACGCCGGCACCCCGATCGTCGCCACCGACCCTGACGGCATCGCCGCCAAATCCTACGCCGCGATCGCCAAACGCCTGTGGGAGAAGGTCTCTGGCGCCGGTGACCAGAAACCCGGCCCGCGCATCGTCATCGACTAGCGGCGTCGGTCTCCGACGCACGCGGCAGGGCGCCTTGGGTGCCCGGCCGCGTGCAGGCCACCCCGGCCGCGGCACTGGCCCGCCGCAGAGCGGCCTCCAGGCTCAGCCCGCGATCGAGCCCGGCTGCCAGCACGCCGGTAAAGCAATCCCCGGCTCCGGTAGTATCCACCGCCACGATCGCAGCCGCCGGTACCCGCAACAGCCCCGCAGCCGTCGCCGCCTCCGCCCCCTCACCGCCCAGCGTCACCACAACGCCGACGCCGAGCTTGCCGAACAGGGCTGCGGCCGTCGGCGCACAGCCCAGCCGTCCGGCCAGAAACGCCGCCTCTTCCTCGTTGGCCACCAGCAGATCCAGTGCCGCCAAAGTCTCCGCCGGCAGATCCGCCGCCGGCGCCAGGTTCAGCACGATCCGCATCCCCGCCGCCCGCGCGCGCGCCACCAGCGCCGCGGTCTCGGCCACCGGCACCTCCATCTGCAACAGCAGCGTATCCCCCGCCCGCAGCAACTCGTCCTCGACCTGCCCGGCCCGCGCCGCCAGGTTCGCCCCCGAGGCCACCGCGATCAGGTTGCGCCCGGCGGTATCGACACAGATCGCCGCACACCCCGTGGCCGCCTCGACGGTCTCCACCCGGCTTAGATCGACGCCGGACACCCGCAGCAACCGCAACGCATCCTCGGCCAGCGCATCGCGCCCGACCGCCCCGGCAAACACCACTGACGCCCCATCGAGGGCGGCGGCCACTGCCTGGTTCGCCCCTTTGCCACCCGGCTCGATCCGCATCGCCGGCCCCAGCACGGTCTCGCCGGCCACCGGCAGATGCGGCAGCGGGAAGATCAGGTCGAGATTGATCGAGCCGAAGCAGATGATCATGGCTCCCGCCCCAGCGCCGCCATCATCTCCACCCATTCGCGCTTCGACAGTCCGCTGCCCTTCTGGTCCACCGCTTCGCCGGCCAGCATGCGTTTGATCGCGGCCAGCATGGTGGCGGAGAAGGTCACCGCGCCCATCCGGTAATCCTCGAACGCGGCACAGGTCAGCGGCACCCAGGCGCGCAGCATCTCCAGCATCGCGTCGGCGTAGACGCGGATTTCGTACTGGGCGTGTGCGTCGGCGCGCAGCGACAGGAAATGCAATAGGTTGTGCAGGTCGGTCTTCCAGTACCACTGGGTATACGTGTTCAGCGTCAGGTTCATCCGCGCCAGCTCGCGCGCCAGGCCCTGGCGCGACGGATCGACTTTCTCGCCCTCGGCGGTCTCGTTCAGCATCTGGGCGTAGTGGTCGTAGGTCTGCATGGCGTCCGAGCGCAGCAGGCGCAGCACCTCCTCGGCCTCCTCGCCTTGCAGCACGTCGCCGCGGCCCTGGCGGTTCACCACCGCCTGGGCGGCGAGGTTCTCAGGGGCGGGGATGTAGAATTCGCGGTCCAGCACCGAGTAGCGCGCGGAATACTCGTTCACGTTGGCGGTGCGGTGGCGGATCCATTGCCGCGCGACGAAGATCGGCAGTTTCACATGGAACTTGATCTCAGCCATTTCGAACGGCGTGGAATGGCGGTGGCGCATGAGGTAGCGGATCAGCCCGGCATCCTCCGACACGCGCTTGGTGCCGCGCCCGTAGGACACCCGGGCGGCCTGCACCACGGCGCCGTCGTCGCCCATATAGTCGATGGCGCGGACGAAGCCGTGATCCAGCACCGGGACCGCCTTGAACAGCATCTCCTCCAGCGCCGGCACGGTGGCCCGCCTGGTCTCAGACCGTGCCGCCCGCTGGGCGTCGATCTCGGCTTGTTGTTCCGCTGTCAGTGTCATTTGCCGAGTCCCTTTCAACCGCGTCCGTGAACGCCTATATTACCAATGCCGGCTTGCCGGCTATGGCGATAAACGGTGGTTGGAATAAGCGTTGTGGACCCGGGGGCAGTGCCCGGCGCCTCCACCAGGCCTCTCAGACGGGGCATATGGGGGCGAAACAGGCTCGACACGCGTGGTAAAGACCCATCTTTTGCCCGGCATGGTTCCGCCGTCATCGGGCCATATCACAAGTGCCAACGATAACAACGTGGTGCTCGCTGTAGCTGCATAAGCTACAAGCGCGGTTCGGGGGGCACCGGGCAACAGAAGCCCCCCACTTCAATCGCCCTCTGGGCGATTGAAGTCAGACGCCGACAGCTCATTGTGCTTACAATGAGCGAAAGGCGCTTCCAACGGAGGAGGTCATCGGCGTGCCCACCTACTGCGACATCGCCCCCGGCCATCCCGTGCATCATTCCTACCACGCCACCGAATATGGCTTCCCCTCGCGCGACGAGGCGGTGCTGTTCGAGCGGCTGTGCCTGGAGATCATGCAGGCCGGCCTGTCGTGGGAGATCGTGCTGAAGCGGCGCGAAGGCATGCGGGACGCGTTTCAGGGCTGGCATGTCGATACCATCGCTGTCCTCGACGCCGAGGCGCAGGCCGCCTTGCTGCTGAACCCCGCGATCATCCGCAACCGCCTCAAAGTCGAGGCGATTGTTGAGAATGCGCGCCGGGTGCGGGCAATGCGGGACTCGCATGGCGGATTCGCGGCCTGGCTGGACGCGCACCACCCGCGCGACAAGGCAGCCTGGGTCAAGCTGTTCAAGCAGACCTTCCGCTTCACCGGCGGCGAGATCGTTGGCGAGTTCCTGATGAGCCTGGGCTATCTGCCTGGCGCCCATGCCCCCGACTGCCCTATTGCGCCGCTGGCCGCCGCGGCATTGACCACTAGGTAGAGTGCGGAGGTTTTCGTTGCGGCGAAAAACCTCTAAGGGAACGGCGAACCGCGAGTGCGAGATGCAAGACAACACCGACGACCCCGAACCGCCCCGGCCGGACAGCCTGCTGCCGTATGACGACTGGACCGAACAGGCCCTGCGCCATGTCGTTGTCCAGGCGCTGAAGCATGCCGGCACGCATGGGTTACCCGGCGAGCATCATTTCTACCTGACCTTCCGCACCGACGACCCGCGCACCGTGGTGCCGCCGCGGCTGAAGGCGCAGTACCCGCAGGAAATGACCATCGTGCTGCAGCATCAGTTCTGGGACCTGATGGTGGACGAAGCCGCCGGCCTGATGACCGTGGGCCTGTCCTTTGGCGGCGTGCCGTCCACCCTGCGCATTCCGATCGACGCCATCACCGCCTTCGCCGACCCGCATATCCGCTACGGCCTGCGCTTCCGCGCGGTGGAGCCGCCGGCCGAGCCGGAGCCAGAGATCGCGGCGCCGGAACCCGAGCCCGCGCCCGCCCCCACCGAGACGCCGCAGGTGGTCAGCCTCGACGCCTTCCGCCGCCGCACGCCGCCCAAGGAGTGATCGCGATGAACGCCCCGCTCGCCCGCCCGCCCGGCTATGCCTTCTCGACCATGTTCCCGCTGGCCGAGGACAGCACGGTCTACAAGAAGCTCGATATCCCGGGCGTGTCGACCATCCAGGCCGACGGCCGCACCATCCTGAAGATCAAGCCGGAGGTGCTGAGCGAGCTGGCGTTCCAGGCGTTCCACGACGTGTCGCACCTGCTGCGCCCGGCGCATCTGACGCAGTTGCGGGCGATCCTCGACGACCCCGAGGCCTCCGGCAATGACCGGTTCGTCGCCATCGATCTGCTGAAGAACGCCAATATCGCCGCCGGCGGCGTGCTGCCGATGTGCCAGGATACCGGCACCGCCATCGTGTTCGGCAAGAAGGGCCAGCACGTCTGGATCGAGGGCGATGAAGAGGAGGCGCTGTCCTGGGGCGTGGCGCGCACCTATACCGAGACCAATCTGCGCTACTCGCAGAACGCCCCGCTCAGCATGTTCAACGAGGTCAACACCGGCAACAACCTGCCGGTGCAGTTCGACATCTACGCCACCCCCGGCGGGCATCACGACGACGAGTTCCATCTGATGTTCGTCGCCAAGGGCGGTGGCTCGGCGAACAAGACCTTCCTGTTTCAGGAAACCCGCGCGGTCCTGACGCCGGAGAAGCTGCTCGCTTTCCTCGACACCAAGATGAAGACGCTGGGCACCTCGGCCTGCCCGCCCTATCACTTGGCCATCGTGATCGGCGGCACCTCGGCCGAGACCACGATCAAGACGGTGAAGCTTGCCTCCACCAAGTGGCTCGACGGCCTGCCCACCGAGGGCAGCCGCGCCGGCAACGCGTTCCGCGATGTTGAGATGGAGCAGAAGGTGCTGGAGCTGAGCCGGCAGAACGGCATCGGCGCGCAGTTCGGCGGGAAATACTTCTGCCATGACGTCCGCGTCGTCCGCCTGCCGCGGCATGGCGCCAGCCTGCCGATCGGCATCGGCGTGTCCTGCTCGGCCGACCGGCAGATCAAGGCGAAGATCACGCTCGCAGGCGTGTTCCTGGAACAGCTGGAAACCGACCCG
>CAIRTN010000424.1 GCA_903881515.1 uncultured Rhodospirillales bacterium
GGGCGAGGGTGAGGTTGAGGGGCGGCAGGTCGAGCGCGATGTCGTGCAGGATGGCGCCGGCGGTGCCGCCCTGGCCGATGCCGATGACGGGGCCGAAGATGCTGTCGGCGGTGACCTGGATGCGGAGCGCGGTGGCGGTGATGGGGCGGAGCGGCAGGCCGTAGGCTGTGAGGATGGCGTGGGTTGCGGCTTCGGAGAGGGGGCCGCCGCCTGTGGTGCGGGCCTCGGCGAGCAGGCGGCCGACGGTGATGTGATCGGGGGCGACGTCGAGCACGGCGCTGGAGGGCAGTTCGGCGGCGGCCTCGCGGTTGCGGCGGTGCTGGACCAGATGGAGGAAGCCGCGCACGGCCTGTTCGGGGGTGGCGAAGACGGGGACGCCGGCGGCGGCGAGGCGGCGGCGGTGCGCGGCGCCGGTGGTTTCGCCCATGACGCAGGCGAGCAAGGGCACGCGGAGCGCGCCGGCGGCGGCGGCGAGGGCCGCGATGCCGGCTTCGTCGCCGGGGCCGGTGGGGGCGTGCACGGCGATGACGCCGCCGACTTCGCGGGCGCCGGCGAGAAGGGCGGAGGCTTCGGCGAGTTTCACGCCGTCCATGCCGGCGTAGACCATGTCACCCACGCCGTCCGGCACGTCAGCGCCGCCGCGGGTGGCGAAGGCGCCGGGCATGGACAGGGCGACGATTTCGCGGGTTTCCGGGGAGAGTTCGGCGAGGGTGAGGCCGTCGCGCAGGGCGGCGTCGGCGGCCATCTGGGCGGGGCCGATGGCGTTGGTGGCCAGGGCGAGGGCTTCGCTGCGCGGGGGTTTGGCGCGGGAGAGGGTTTCGGCGGCGGCGAGCAGGTCTTCCAGCGTGTGCACGGTGAGCACGCCGGCGCGGTGCAGGGCGGCCTCGAAAATGGCGTCGCTGTCGCCGGCGGGGTCGATCAGGCGGCTGCCGGCGCGGATGGCGACGACGGGGCGCAGGCGGGAGGCGGCGCGGGCGGCGGAGAGGAAGGCGCGGGCGTCTTTGATGCGGCGGATGTCGAGCAGGATGGCGCCGGTGCCGGCGTCGCGGGACAGCCAGTCGAGCACCAGGGCGAAGCCGATATCGTCATTGCCGCCGATGCCGACGATGTGGCTGAAGCCGACGCCGTTGGGCTCGGCCCAGTCGAGCACGGCGCGGCAGAGGGCGGCGGATTGCGAGACCAGGGCGAGGCGGCCGGCGCGCGGGCGGAGGTGGGCGCGGGTGGCGTTGAGGCCGAGGCCAGGAATGGCGACGCCGAAGGAGCCGGGGCCGATGGAGCGGACGCCGGTTTCGCGCGCCAGAGCGCGCAGGCCGCTGGCCATGCCGGTGACGATGGCGGCGTAGGTGCCGCGGGCGGCCAGGGCCGCGAAGGTGGCGCGTAGGTCGGCGGGTTCGTCGCAGATGATCGCGAGGTCCGCGGCGATGGGAAGGTCGGGGATGGTGGGGTAGGCGAAGACGCCGGAGACGGCGGTTTTGCCGCCGCCGACGGGCAGGATGGCGCCGGTGAAGCCGCCGGCGAGCAGGTTGGCCATCACCTGGGCGCCTGCGGGGCTGCCGGCGCCGAGCACGGCGATGGAGCCTGGATGCAGCAGGGCTTCGGGGCGGAAGCGGCCAGCGGCGGCACGGGGGATGGCGGGCATGGGCGTGGCCAGGGGGTTATTGTGCGTTGCAGCATATACCCAACCATGTCGCGGAGCCAGTTCCCTCGGCGCGGTTGTGTCGCCAAGATGGCATGGCAGTAACGGAGAGGCCGAATATGACCGCGCAAAGCCGCATGGACCCCGACATGGCTCAAGCCCGCGCCCGGATGGACGCGGAGGCGGCGAAGTATCCGCCGGTGGTGCCCCGGGCGCCGTTCGACCCGCAGCGGAAGGTCAACGACGCGCTGAGCATGATCTGGGCGCCGGGGGCGCCGGTGATGGCGGTGAGCGAGGAGCGCTGGATCAATGTGCGCGGGCGGCGGGTGCTGTGCCGGATGCATCGGCCGGTGGTGGCGGAGACCCTGCCGGTGATGGTGTGGCTGCATGGCGGCGGTTGGGTCTGGGCGTCGATCGATACGCATGACCGGCTGGCGCGGGAGTTGGCAGTGGCGGCGGGGATCGCGGTGATTCTGGTGGATTACACGCTTTCGCCCGAGGCGAAGTTTCCGGTGGCGCTGGAGGAGTGCGCGGGGGCGATCCGCAGCATTGCGGCGGATGCGGCGGCGTGGGGGATCGATCCGGCGCGGATCGTGGTGGGCGGCGATTCCGCGGGGGGGAACCTGGCGCTGGGCACGGCGCTGGCGCTGCGCGATCTCGGAGGGCCGGCGCTGGCCGGGGTGCACTGTTTCTACCCGGTGACCGAGGTGAGTTGTGCCACGGCGAGTTATGCGGAGTTTGCCGAGGGGTATGGGCTGACGAAGGTGGCGATGCAGACGTATTGGGAGTTGTATCTGCGCGATGTGACCGATGGGGTGCATCCGCACGCCTCGCCGTTGCGGGCGGATGTGACGGGGTTGCCACCGTGCCTGATCCAGGTGGCGGATCTGGATGTGCTGCGCGATGACGGGGCGCTGATGGCGGAGCGGCTGAAGGTCGGCGGGGTGGCGACGACGTTCCTCAGCTATCCCGGCGTGCTGCACGGCTTCGCGCGGATGACCGAGAGCGTCGCCAAGGCGCGCGCCGCCGTGGCGGATGCGGGGGCTTGGTTGCGGGCGGTTGTCTCGGGCCGTTAAGAAGAAGGTAAGTAGGGCCAGGGCTCTGCCCCATA
>CAIRTN010000425.1 GCA_903881515.1 uncultured Rhodospirillales bacterium
CAACATCTTCATCGTCTCCGCCCGCCTCGCCACAGGGCCGGTGGAGAACACCTCGGCACGCATCGCCGTCGGCACCGGGCCGTATGCGGTGACCTCGTTCCGCTATGGCGAGGGACTGACGCTGCAACGCAACGAAGCCTATTGGGGTGCCAAGCCGGCCTATGCCCAGGCGCAGATCCGCGTCATCAGCAACGACGCCGCGCGCGAGGCGGCGCTGCTGTCGGGCGATATCGACCTGATGGAGAACGTGCCGCCCGACGATATCGCGCGCCTGCGCGAAAAGCCGGGCTTCCGCGTCTTCGCCCGCCCGGCCGACCGGGTGGTGTTCCTGCTGCCGAATTTCGGCGCCGCCACGCTGCCGCTGATCACCGACAAGGACGGCAAACCGCTCGCCGCCAACCCGATGCGCGACCTGAAGGTGCGGCAGGCGATCTCGCTGGCGATCGACCGCAAGGCGCTGGTGGAACGCGTCCTGTCCGGCCAGGGCGTGCCGGCGATGCAGCTGGTGCCGAAAGGCTTCACCGGCTGGACCCCGGCGCTGACCGTCCCCGCGCCAGACCTGCCCGCCGCCCGCGCCCTGCTCGCCGAGGCCGGGCTCCCGCAGGGGTTCCGCATCAGCCTGTCCTGCACCAACGACCGTTACGTCTATGACAGCCGGATCTGCCAGACCCTGGCGCAGATGCTGACCCGCGTGGGCATCACCACCGCGGTCGATGCCATCCCCGGCAGCATGTTCATGCCGCGCACCCGCGCCGGCAAGAACGAGTCGCCGATGCTGCTTTACGCCATCTCGCTGTCATCGCTGCACGACGTCGCCTACATCCTCGGGCTCGTTGGCCACAGCGTGGACGATGCGCGCGGCTTCGGCGACGGCAACCGCGGCAGCTTCTCCGACCCGGTGCTGGACCGCATCATCGAGGCCGCGATCATCCGCTCCGACGCCGGGCGCGACGCGGCCCTGCAGGCGGCGCAACAGGAAACCGTCGCCCGCCTCGGCGTCATCCCGCTCTACCATGAATTCACCATCGCCGCCGCCCGCGCCGGCGTAAGCTACGCCCCGCGCATCGACGAACAGTTCGTCGCGCAAGCCGCGCGCCCGGAGACCACGCCATGACCATCTCC
Organism: uncultured Rhodospirillales bacterium; assembly: GCA_903881515.1. GTDB lineage: Bacteria > Pseudomonadota > Alphaproteobacteria > Acetobacterales > Acetobacteraceae > CAIRTN01. The sequence goes on from CAIRTN010000425.1 coordinate 1,123, forward strand.
CGCCCCACCCTCTACGGCAGCCGCCACGCCATCTCCGCCGGCCACTACCTGGCCGCCTCCGCCGGGTTCGCCATCCTGGAGGCCGGCGGCAACGCGATTGACGCCGGTTGCGCCGCCGGCATTGCGCTCGGCGTGTTGCTGCCCGATCTGGTCAATGTCGCCGGCGTCGCGCCGATCATGATCCGCCTCGCCGACGGCACCATCGAGACCATCGCAGGGCTTGGCCACTGGCCGATGGCGATGCCGGCCGATGCCTTCCTGGCGTCGGGCAAGATCCCCAACGATGTTCGCCGCACCGTCGTCCCCGCCGCGCCCGATGCCTGGATCCAGGCGCTGGAACGCCACGGCACCATGCGCTTCGCAGACATCGCCGCCGCCGCGATCAAATGCGCCGGCGAAGGCTTCGCCGTGACCCCGCTGCTGACCCAGACCATCACCGCCAACCGCGCGGGCTATGCGCGCTGGCCCAGCAACGCCGCGATTTTCCTGCCCGGCGGACGCATCCCGCAGCCCGGCGAGAAATTCGTGCAGTCCGACCTCGCCCGCACCCTGCAATACATGGCCGACCAGGACCGCGCCGCGCCCGACCGCGCCGCCGGCCTGCGCGCCGCGCATGACGCCTTCTACCGCGGCGACATCGCGCACCAGATCGTCGCCTTCCAACAGAAGGAGGGCGGCTATCTCTCGCTGTCGGATCTGGCCAATTTCCGCTCCCGCATCGAGCCCGCGGTGATCCGCCGCTGGCGCGGGCATCAGGTCGCCGCCTGCGGCCCCTGGTGCCAGGGGCCCTCGCTGATCCAGGCCCTGCTGCTGGTCGAACAGGTCGGCATTGACGGCCTCGCCCACAACTCCGCGCTCTACCTGCATCGCATCGCCGAAGCCATCAACCTCGCCATGGCCGACCGCGAACGCTTCTTCGGCGACCCCGCCTTCATCGATGTGCCGATCAACCACCTGCTCTCCCCCGACACCATCCGCGCCCGCGCTGGCCTGATCCGCGACGGCCAGGCCTTCGGCAAAATGCCCAGCCCCGGCGAAGCCCCCTCCCCCACCACCGCTGAAATGCCCACCATCGAGGCCGACACCTCCTACGTCTGCACCGTCGACCGCTGGGGCAACGCCTTCAGCGCCACCCCCTCCGACGGCTCCTGGAACAGCCCCGTCGTCCCCGGCCTCGGCATCGTGCCGTCCGCCCGCGGCGCACAATCCCGCCCGGACCCATCACACCCCGCCGGCGTCGCCCCCGGCAAACGCCCGCGCCTCACCCCGAACCCGGCGATGGTGATCAGCGACGACGGCCGCGTCATGCCGTTCGGCACCCCCGGCGGGGACGTGCAAATCCAGGCCATGCTGCAAGTCATGCTCAACGTGCTACATTTCGGCATGGAGTTGCAGGACGCCATCGAAGCCCCCCGCATCGCCAGCTACTCCTTCCCATCCTCCTTCGCCCCGTTCGACTACTTCCCCGGCCGCCTCGCCGTAGAAAGCCGGATCGCGCCGGACGTGCGCGCTGAACTTGCATCGTATGGCCATAGCATCGCCGACTGGCCGGAAATGACCTGGCTTGCCGGATGTATCGAGGCGATCCGCACCGACCCGGCGAAGGGCCTGCTCGCCGCGGGCGCCGACCCTCGGCGGCCGGCTTATGCGATCACGAGCTAGAGCGCCATCCGCCCTGACGGGATCATCGGTCGGATCAAGATGCTCGCCAAAACAAAGGGCGTTGCCGCCTGTTACCCCTTCGATAGGGCAGTCATTGCTGGTGTCTGTCGCTTTCGCCGATGCGCAGAGGCTGGCTTCGCGCCGCCAACCACCTCCTGCATCCCCGCCGTACGATCCAGGAACTTGAAATCGATCTCGATCGGTTCGAACGGTCGCAGGGCAGCAAATACCACCTCGGGTTCGAATTCCGAGCAGGAGTAGACATCGAGCTGGATGACATTCGGCGTACCTTCGTCCCAGCTATGGAACGCGATATGGCTGGTCTCGATGATCGCGAACGGTAATTACCCACCCCCATTTTGAAGCGTGATTTTCCGCGCTGGGGCGCGCCGGGCGATTGTCAGGCCAGCGTGGC
>CAIRTN010000426.1 GCA_903881515.1 uncultured Rhodospirillales bacterium
CCGGACGCCAGGTCTCGGTGACGGACGGATTGTAGTACAGCGCCTTGTTGGTCGACACGATGGTGCCGTTGCCGTTCCAGTCGATCCCGGTCAGGCGCGTATTGCCGTAGAACACGCCGGAGCCGGATGAAGCGCCCAGCGGCTGCTCGGCCATCGTCGAGGTGCCGCCGCCGTTGCCATAGCCGTACCAGACATACGGGATCACATCGACGCTGACGCTGCTGGACAGCGCGAAGGTCGACGGCATGCTGAAGATCGCGTTGCGGAACGGGTTGATGCGATACTTGTAGTAGTTGAACGCGCTGTTCGCGCTCTGGTCCGGCCCGGTGAAGAAGCTCGCCGGCAGGGCCGACAGATTGGCCGGCTTGAAGCCGGGCGTGTTGAACTGCGCCAGCGTCGGGTTGATGTAGAAGTTGTTGTTCGCCTCGTTATAGATCAGCGAGGCCGAAATCCGGCTGGCCTCGCCGATATCCAGCACGCCCTTGGCATCGATATGGGTGCGGTCATCCTTGCCCGGCTGCGCCCAATGGTCGCGGGTATAGCGCGACATCGACACATAGCCGCGGAACTGCCCGATCTGCCCGGTCTCCAGCCGCCCGAAGAAGCGCTGCAGGTTGTGCGAGCCATAGGAGAAATCGAACATCCCGCCCGCGGTCTTCGCGGGATCGCGCATGTACATGTTGATCACGCCGCCGGTCGCGCCGACATGCGGGCTGTCCAGATCCGGCGAGCCCTGCGCGATCGAGATCTGCTGGATGTTCTCCGCGTCGACATATTCCTGCGGAAACAGCGCATAGTTGCCGCTGTCGTTCACCGGCATGCCCTCGATGGTCAGGCCGATCTGGTCCGAGTTGAAGCCGCGCAGCGTGATGTTGCCGCCGTTCAGGCCGGCCGCATCGTTCCTCGACACATTGGCGCCCGGCAGCAGATTGATCATCTGATACGGGTTCGCCGACGGCGAAAGCTTGTCGATCGAGTCGCGCGTGACGGTGGAGCGCGATTTCGGCGCATCCTCCTCGATCATATTGCCGCCGCCGAGATCGACGCGGGTCACCCCGCCCGGCGTGACCGCGTTTCCCGCCCGCACCCGGCCGATATCGGTCGGCGAGGCGGTCAGGCCCATCGGCGCCGTGTCAGGCCGCTGCGCCGCGGGCAACGTGGCGGTATTCGGCGTATCGGTCGTGCTCTGCGCATGCGCGCCGGCACACAAAGCGGTGCTGGCAAGCAGCATCGCCACCAGATGTTTGCGGTTCATGACAGGGATCCCTCGTTGTCGGTGGTGGAAAACGGTTTCATTGCGGCCGGAACTCGATGACCGCGGTGAACACATGCTCGGCTGCCTCGCCCCAGGCACCCGTTGGAAACGCGCCGCACTGCGCGCGGCGCGCCGTGGTCAGCGCCGCCTGCACCAGCATCGTGGCGGTGCTGGTCGGCTCGGCCACGGCGGCCCGCACCTCGCCATTGCGCGCGAGCGTCAGGCGGATCGGCACATCGCCGCTGGGCTTGAGCAACCGCGCCTCTTTCGAGGTCGGGTATTTCGCCAGATCCTGCAGGCACGCCCGCAACGCCGAGACGAAACGCGCCTCGGCCGCGGCCGATGACGGCGGTGCCGGTGGTGCGGCCGAGACCGGTGGCGCTGGCCGCGCCGGAGCCGGCCGTGGCGGCACCACCGGCTTTGGTGGCGGCGGTTTCGGCGTGGGCGGTGGCGGCACCGGCGGTGGCGGTACCGGGGGTGGCGTCTCGGCCGGCACCTCCACCGGCACCGGTTCGGGCGGCGGCGGCTCGACCGGGGGTGGTGGTTCTGGCGGAGGTGGTTCTGGCGGTGGTGGTTCCGGTGGCGGAGGCTCCGGTGGCGGAGGCTCCGGGGGCGATGGCTCGGGCGGCGCCGGCTCTGGCGGTGGTGGGGCTTCGGCTTGCGGCGCGGCGGGGGGTGGCTCTGTTGCCGGCGTTTCCGGGGCCGGCGCTTCCTCCGCCGGCGCCTGCAGCGCCAGTTCCACAACCTGCTCCGGCTCGGGCGGCTTCGGCGCCATCGGCACCGGCATATTCAGCGCCAGCGCGATCGCCGCCGCCGTGACGGCAAGCGCGGCCGTATTGCTGATCAGCCCGGTGCGGTCCGCCTGCATGCGCCACTCGGCCTAGCGCGGCTTGGTGACGATCTGCGCGCTGGCCACGCCCGCGGATTTCAGCGCGTCCAGCACGCTGACCAGCGATTGCAACCCCGACGCCGCGTCGCCTGAAATCAGCACCAACGGTGCCGCCTCGCCGTCAACCGGCCGCAGCCGGGTCGGCAATTCCTCCAGCGTCACCGGCTTGCCGTCCAGGAACAGCGCGCCCGCGCTGTCGATCCCCACCGTCAGCCGCGTACGCTCCACCACCTTGTCCGGCCGGGCCGAACTGGGCGGCGTGATTTTCAGCCCGAGTGCCGGCAGCACGTTCACGCTGATCAGCACAAAGAACACCAGCAGGAACATCATCACGTCGATCATCGGAATGATCTCGATGCGCGCGCGTCGCTCGCGCCGTTCCGGCCACTGCCTCATCGCCCCCGTTGCCCCTGCATTCAGCCATGCGGCACATCCGCATGTTGCAGCGCACTATCCCGGTGCGGGCAGCCAACAAAAAGCGAAAGAATGGAGAGATTTTAATGTCAACTAAGGGTCATTTCTCTGACGGCGCTGTGTCGGGAAAATGACGCTAGAGCGTGATCGTCTGAAGACGATCACGCTCTAGCCATATTTTATCGAGCAATTTCATCGCTTTGTTGATCGCTACGCGATTTAACCCAAAGCGATATTGCTCTAGCGCGACGCGCCCGGCCAGGGCGGCAGGTTGGTCACCGTTCCGCCGCTCTCCGCCGTCCAGCGTGTCATGTCGATGATGAACATGTTCGACGGCTCCACCAGGCGATGCACCGCCCGCGTGCCATCCAGCGTCCACTCCACATAGCCAGGCCGGGCAAACCGCCGGCGCTGCGCCCGCACCTTGCGCACATCGACCATCGCCGTCGGCGGCGCCCACACGATGTCCATCCCGCGATGCCGCAGCTTGCGGTACACATGCAAATGGCCGCAGGCGATCACCCGCACGCCGCCCTCCACACACGTCTCCAGCAGCCATTCCCGCGCCGGGTGCGGCACCACCGAGGTCGTCCACGCGGCGTCCTCCGGGTTCTCCAGAAACGGCGGCATATGGATGAACAGCATCACCGGCCGCCCGTGCCGCTCCGCCAGCGCCGCTTCGAAAAACGCCCGCTGCTCCGCTTCGGCCGCCAGCCCACTTCCCATCAGCGAGGTATCCAGCCCCACCAACCGCCACGCATCCAGATCCTGCACCCACCATTGCGGCCCCACATGCTGCCGCCACGCCGCCATCCGGGCCTCGGTCACCGGCTGCTTCAGCCGCGAAAACCCCGGCGCCTCCCCGGTATCGTGATTGCCCGGAACCGCCCGCCACGACACCCCCAACGCCGCGATCCGCTCCGCCGCATAGCGCAGATCGTCCTCCGCCACCGGCCCGTTGAAGGCGATATCCCCGCCATGCACCAAAAAATCCGGCGGCGCCGCGCGCATGTCGGCAACAAACCCGTCCCAGTTCATCGCAAAATAACCATGCGTCGCGGACAGATGCGTGTCGCTGACGTGCACAAGGCGAATGGCGTTCATGATCTCATCCCAAATTGCAGAACTCTCTCCACGCGAGGCGACCCCTTTAACGTCTGCGATCAAAAAAAATCAGAATAACTACAGAGGCACAGAGGACACAAAGAAAGAGAAGGCCAAGTGTTTAATTGAATTTTTCTGGACAAAAACATTCCGGTACAGTTTCACTCTCAAGTCTTCTTACTTATCTCTGTGTCCTCTGTGCCTCTGTGGTCAAACTTCTTACTTACTGTGCCTTTTACGGGATGTGGGGCAGCGCCCCACCGCTGCCTTCATCCAAACCGCAGATTATCCGGCCGGAAGTCCATGAAATAGAACGTATAAGGCCGCCACGACACCTGCTTGCGGACGGCGTAGAACTCAGCCGGCTGATACAGCACCGTGCCCGGCGCCGCATCTTCCCAGGCGTCGAGCATCGCCTGGAACAGTGCCTTGCGCCGCGCGGGGTCGGCTTCCGCTTCCAGGGCCCGGCCGGCGGCGTTGAACGCGTCGGTGGTGCGGAATGCGCCGGAGGCCTGGAACCAGCTATCCGGCCCCCAGGACACCCACAGCGAGCCCAGCGGGTCCGGCAGCCGGGTGGAGTTGGAGTTGTTGCCCACCTGTTGCCCGTCGGCACGCATCTGGTTGAAGTTTTCCACCACCTGCAATCCGGCGTTCACGCCGATATCCCGCCACATCTCCACGATCACCTGCGCCGCCTTCAGCGCGTTGGTGTAGTAGTTCGGCATGGTGCGATAGATGATTTTCTCGCCGGCGTATCCTGCCGCGCGCAGCAGTGATTTTGCGGCGGCCGGATCGAATTTCAGGCTACGGCCCGGCAGGTACATCGCGCCGTATTCCGGGTAGTTGTGCCCCGGCGGCACCACGGCCTTGCCGTCCCACAGCGTCTCCACCAGCAGCGCCCGGTCGATCCCCAGCCCCAGAGCCTGGCGCACGCGTTTATCGGCCATCCCCGGCCCGCGTTCGTCGAAGGTCAGCACGTGGGAGTTGGCGAGCACCACGGCGCGGATATCGATCCCCGGCCGCCCGCGCAGATCGCTCACCTGATCGGGCGGCAGGTTGGTGATGATGTCCACATCGCCGGCCTGCAACGCCGCCACGCGGGCCGCCAGTTCCGGGATCTGGCGGAACTCCAGGCTGCGCGCGGTGGGCGGCCCCATGAAGTAATCGTCGAACGCCTCCAGCACGATGCGCTGATCGGCTTGCAGGCTGCGCAGCCGGAACGGCCCGGTGCCCACGGGATCGCGTGAGAACCCCTGGAACCCACGCTCCTCATAGGCCCGCTTGTTGACGATCCAGCCGCACCACGACGCCAGTCGGTGCTCCAGCAGCACGTCCGGCACCTTGGTGCGAAACCGCACCGTCAGCGGGCCGAGCGCCTCCACCGAGGCCAGGGTGGCGAAATACGACCGGGCTTCCGGCATCAGCGCCTGCGGGCCGAACATCCGTTGCGAGGTGAAGGTGTAGACCACGTCCTCGGCGCTCAGCAGGTCGCCGTTATGAAACCGCACCCCCTCGCGCAGCGTCAGCACCAGTTCCTGCGGCCCGTTGCGCGTCCAACTCGTCGCCAGGTGCGGCTTCAGCGCGCTGCCGCCGCCATCCGTGCTGCCCAGGAAGTCGCGCCGGATCAGCGTATCGAACATCGAATACGTCACCCGCGTGCCGACGTTGGACAACTCGCGCGCCGGCTCCACCGTCGGCGGCACCTCCGCCACCCCCACCCGCAACGCCGGCCGCTCCCCGGCCCAGGCATCGGCAATGAACGGAAGCGCCAACGCCCCCCCCAGCAAATTCCGACGATGCAACAACATGGCTGACTCCTACATCAGCCAATCGGCTAGCATCCGTGCATGACATCGCCACGACCATCGCGTGGCGTTTCGATGAAGTCAGCGGCGACGCCAGCCGCTCAATACGCTCCCGCCCACCCGTCGCGGCGCGTGTCGGAGGCGGCCATGCGCACGCCGTTGTCCAGCACGCGGATGGCCTGCATGGCGCAGGGGCCTTCGAGGTGATCGAGGCGTTTGATGATGTGGCCGCGCCGGGCGAGGTCGCTGAGCACGTCGGTGCCGAATTCGGCTTCGATGCTGAGCGCGTAATCGCCGTCATGCGGATAGTTGGCGCCCTGGCCGGGCTGGCTGGAGGTCCAGCGCGGCAGTTCGAGGGCGGTCTGCGGGTCGCAGCCCATGTCGAGCATGGCCACCGCGACCTGGGCGTTGACCTGCACCTGGTTATCGGCGCCGGGGGTGCCGAGCACGGCCTCCAGGCGGCCGGTTTTGTCGAACACCATCGGCGCGTTCATGGTGTGACGCACGCGCTTGCCGGGCACCAGGCGGTTGGCGTGGCCGGGTTCCAGATGCCAGTAGGCCATGCGGTTGTTCATCAGCACGCCGGTATCGCCTGCGGTGACGCCGGAGCCGAAGGCGCCGTTGATCGATTGAATGGCGGAGACGGCGTTGCCGTCCTTGTCCACCACGCAGAAATAGGTGGTGTCGCCATTGGCGGCCTGGGGTTGCTTCAGCGAGATATTGGCGGCGTGGCGCAGGTCGATCCGTCCGGCCAGCGCGTCGGCGTGGGCGTCGGACAGCAGCATGTCGGTCGGCACCGTCTCGAAGCGAGGGTCGGCGCCGTAGGTCTCGCGATCGGCGAAGGCGAGCTTCTTGGCTTCTACCAGCACATGCACGCGCCCGGCGGCATCGAGGCCGCCGAGGTCGAAGCGTTCGGCGATCTTCAGGATCTGCAGCATGGTGAAGCCGGTGGAGTTCGGGCCGGTCTGGGTGATGGTGTGGCCGTGATAGCGGATCGCGACCGGGGCCTGTTCCTGCGCGGTGACCGCGGCGAGGTCCTCGGCGGTGATCAGGCTGCCGGCGGCCTGCAAGCCGGCGGCAAGGCGGCGGGCCAGCGGGCCGCGATAGAACGCGTCCGCCCCCTCCGAGGCGATTTCCTCCAGCGTGCGGGCGAGGTCTTCCTGGATCACCAGCCCGCCCAGGCTCTTGTTGAGAAAGGTCGGGCCGGAGCGCGGATCGGCGGCCAGGCTGACCTGATTCTCATGCGCGAAATGGCGGTGGCCGTGGGTGGCGGCGTAGCCGTGCCGGGCGTGCTCGATGGCCGGGCCGGCCAGCGCCGACCACGGCATGCGGCCATGGGCGGCGTGCATCATCGCGATGCCGGCCAGGCACCCGGGCACCGAAATCGACAGCGGCCCGCGCGTCGGAATACCGCTGGCATAGCGCTCGGCGGTGGCGGCGATCGGCGCGGGGCCGGTGCCGTTATAAGTCGTCCGCGTGCCGGACGCGGCGACGAACACGTTGATGAACCCATCCCCACCGAGGCCCGACATCATCGGCTCAACCACGCCCAAGGCCAGCGAGGTGGCGACGGCGGCGTCGAACGCGTTGCCCCCGGCGCGCAGGATGTCGAGGCCCGCCTGGGCCGCGAGCGGATGATTGGCACCGACCGCACCATTGCGGCCCATGATCAACGGACGGTGACTGCGCGGCGTGGGGTACATGGTGTTGGTTCCGTTTTTTGGAGAAGGCAGTCAGGCAAGGGGCAGGAAGGGTCTTCTTTTTTGAAAAAAAGAAGCAAAAAACTTTTATCCATAAGGCGCACGCATTTCCGACGCTCGGCCCAGGGGAGAAAAGTCTTTTTGCTTCTTTTTCTTCAGAAAAAGAAGATTCTTGCCTGCTCTTTCCCTCAGAGATGCTCGCCGAAATGCTCCGCCACCGCGGCGTAGACGCGCCGGCGGTGATCGGGGCGGATGAAGCCGTGGCCGGCATAGGTGAACCGCTCGTAGCGCACCTTTTTCTGCCGTTCCTCCATCGCGGCCACGAAGATCTCGCTTTCGTTCATCGGCACCCGCGGATCGCGGTCGCCGTGCAGCACCAGCAGCGGGGCGACGACGTTGTGCACGTGGCGCAGCGGCGAGATCCGGTCGAACAGCGCGTCGTCGATGCCGGGGAAGCCGTATTCGCGGGCGCGGTGGTCGCGCCGCCAGGGGCCGGTTTTCTCCAGCAGGGTGACGAAATCGGCGATGCCGTAATAGTTCACCGCGACTTTCCACAGCGCTGGCTGCAACGTCACCGCCGCCAGCACCACCCAGCCGCCATAGGACTGGCCCATGATGCCGATGCGTTCGGCATCGATGCCGGGTTGCGCCGCGAGCCAGGCGCGGCCGGCGGCGAGATCTTCCAGGCAATCCGGCCTCAGATCGACCTCGTCGGCCTCCATATAGGCGCGGCCATAGCCGGTGGAGCCGCGGATGTTGGGCAGCAGCACGGCGAAGCCCTGGTCCAGCAGCATTTGGATATCGGCGCGGAAATTCGCCCGCGTCTGACCGGACGGCCCGCCATGCACCCAGACCACGGCCGGGTGGCCTTCCTTCGGCGCCGGGCCGGCGGGCAGGGCGTAGAAACCGGGCACCACCGTGCCGTCGGGGCTGGTCCAGGACACCAGGGTCCAGGGGATGAACGCCGGCAAAGCGGCGACCTTTTCCGGCCGCCATACCGCGCGCGCGCTGCCATCCTGCCAGAGGAAGATGCCGGCCGGGTCGGTCGGGCCCTGCACGGAGAAAGCGAGCTGTGTGCCATCGGCGTTCCACGCCATGTCGGCGATGACGCCGACCGGCAGGCCGGTCACCTCCGGCCGCTCCGCCCCGATCGGGCCGACTTTGAGCACGGAATAGCCGCGGTCGTTCTCGATCGTCGCCAGCAGGCCGCTATCGGCCGAGAACGCCCAGGATTCCACATCGCGCCCAGGGGCGGCGTAGATCAGCTGCACGCCGCCATTCACCGGATCGATGCGGCAAAGCTGCATGAAGTTCGACCCGCCATGATCGGTCAGCGCGCTCAACTGGCCCTGGGACCAGCGCACGCCGGAAAACCGCGTCGGGCCGGGGCAGGGCACGGCGCTGATGGCGCCGGTGGCCACGTCCATCAGCATCAGCCGCTGATCCGAGGTGGAATGGTCATAGACCACGGTGATCACCGCGCCATCGGGGCGCCAGGCGGTGGTGCGCACGATGCCGGGGCCCTGCATCATCAGCCGTTGCGCGCCGGTGGCGAGGTCCATCAGCTTGATGTCGAAGATCGACGGATCGCGGTCATTCGCCGCGAAGGACAGGGTGCTGCCATCGGGCGAGATCGCGCCGATATCGTGCATCACCTCGGGCGCTGTGGTCAGCGCCTTCGGCGTGCCGCCTGGCTCCAGCAGCCAGAACTGGGTGCACTCGTCGCCGCCGGCATCGATGCCCCAGATCAGCCGGTCATCCTTCGGCGCGCGGCGGAGGAAGCTGACTTTTTCATCGTGAAACGAGATCTGCCGCGCGTTGCCGCCGTCCAGATCCATCGCCCAGACCTGCGGCAGCCCGGCACCGCGCAGGTGATACAGCGTCGCGCCATCGCGGCTGAAAACGGGCGAAACAGCGGCGCTGATCTGTACCCAGGCATCGGTTGGAGCGGTCATGAAAGCGGGTCCCCCGGCATTGAAGGGGGGAGCATATCGCGCGCTGCGGTTCCGCCAAGCCCTGCAGGGTTAAGGAAGGGTCTTCTTTTTTGAAAAAAAGAAGCAAAAAACTTTCCTCCATAAGGCTAGGCGGTTCCGCCACTGAGCTTATGGGAAAAAGTCTTTTTGCTTCTTTTCCGGCGCGGCGTCTTCGCCGTCGCCCTTCAGAAAAAGAAGATTCTTACTGGCTACGTCGACCTAGCATGCCGCCCCTCAGCCGGCCGCAGATACGTATCGAAGCTCGCCGCCACGTTGCGCACGAAGGGCTGCCCGGTTTCGGTGAGTTCCACCACCGTGCCATCCCAGGAAATCACCTCGTCGGCGGCCAGATCGGCCAGTTTCGGCGAAGCGTCGATGAGGTCGGCCACGGTGCGGTGATGCGCGTGCGCCACCGCCGCGAGGTCGACGCGTCCGTCGCACATCAGGGTTTCGATCACGTCGCGGCGGAACTTGTCTTCCTCGCTCAGCTCCATGCCGCGCGCCGTGGGCAGGTTGCCGGCCCGGACCGCTTCGCGCCAGGCCGGGGTTGAGGGCAGGTTCTGCACGTAGCCTTGGGGCAGGGCGGAGATCGAGGAGGCGCCGATGCCGACGAGAACGGGCGCGGTATCGGTGGTGTAGCCCTGGAAATTGCGTTTCAGCGCCTTGTTCTCGGCCGCCACCGCCAGGCTGTCGCCCGGCAGGGCGTAGTGATCGAGCCCGACCAGGGTGTAGCCGGCCCCGGCGATGGTGCGTTCGGCCGCGGCGCGCTGTGCGTAGCGCTCGGCGCCGCCGGGCAGCGACTCGGTGGGGATCAGGTTCTGGTGCTTTTTCATCCAGGGCACATGGGCATAGCCGAACACCGCCACCCGGTCCGGCCGGATGCGCAGCGCCTGGCGCACCGTGTCGGCGACGCCTTCGACGGTCTGGTAGGGCAGGCCGTAGATCAGGTCGAGGTTGACCGAGCCGATTCCCGCCTCGCGCAGCAGTTGCGCGCAGGTTTCGGTCTGCTCGAAGCTCTGATGCCGGTTTACCGCGGCCTGCACTTTCAGGTCGAAATCCTGCACGCCCAGGCTGGCGCGGTTGAAACCCATCGGGCCGAGGGCGGCGATGATCTCGGGCGTCGCGGTGCGCGGATCGATCTCGATGGCGATTTCCGCGTCGTCACGGATATGGAAGGCGGTGCCGAGCGCGGTCATGATCTCGGCCAGCCGGTCGGGCGGCATCGCCGTCGGCGTGCCGCCGCCCCAATGGATATGGGCGACATCGGCCCGCCGGCCGATCGCCGCGCGCACCAGGGCGATCTCGGCCAGCATGGTATCGGCGTATTGATCCAGCACGGCGCGGTTCTTCGTCGCCGTGGTGTGACAGCCGCAGAACCAGCACAATTCGGCGCAGAACGGCACATGCAGATAGATGGAAAGGCTGGTGCCGTCCGGGATCGCGCTGAGCCAGCCGCGATGCACCCCGCAGTCCACCGCCTGCGAGAAATGCGGCGCTGTTGGGTAGCTGGTGTAGCGCGGCGTGGGCACGTCGTATTTCGAGAGCAGGGTCTGAATGTCCATGTCCGGCACGTACCCTCTGCGCGGCTGAAACCGCCTTGATCTGTGTCAATCCGCAAGGGATTTGGGCGATTTCATTAACGATGGTGTGCGATTGATCGTGGTCAATTCATTGCAATCCGATCGCGCTTAGCACGTGCAGCATTACGTGTAGGAGCACCTCAGATGACAAAAATGAAATCCGCCCTGCTGGCCTTGCTGGGCACCACCATGCTGGCAGCCCCGGCCCTGGCGCAGGACGTTACCGGCAAAGCCGCCGGCACAATTCTCATTCGTGCCCGCCTGATCGACGTGATGCCGCAGAGCACCAACAGTTCGACGACCATCGGCGGTACGGTTGACGTGACCAATACGGTCACCCCGGAAGTCGATTTCTCCTACTTCCTGACTGATAACATCGCCTTCGAGCTGATCGCCGCGACCTCGCGGCACAGCCTGACCGCGAAGAACACGGTTGCTGGCAACGTTCCCGTTGGCAGCACCTGGGTGCTGCCGCCGGCGTTGACCGCGCAGTATCACTTCATGCCGAAGGAAAAGATCAGCCCGTATGTCGGCGCCGGTCTGAACTACACCTTCTTCTACAGCACCAAGCCGGCGGCGGGGCTGACCAAGCTGGCGCTGTCGAACAACATCGGTGGCGTGCTGCAGGCCGGTGTGGATATCGCGGTCGGCTCGCGCACCTGGGTCAACCTGGATGTGAAGCAGATCTTCCTGCACACCGACGCGAAGATCAACGGCGGCGCGATCCGTGCGAAGACCGATCTGAACCCGACCGTGTTCGGCGCCGGTATCGGCTATCGCTTCTAAAGCCTGAGCGGCACAGCCGGCGCGCCATTCCCCCTGGCGCGCCGGTTTTGCTTGTCCGCGCCGCGGGTTATACAAGCGGCCATGCCCCTGCAGGATCATCTTTCCCGCCATCTGGCGAACTTCCCCAGCCGCCGCGTGCTGGTGCTCGGCGATGTCATGCTTGACCGTTATGTCGAGGGCGAGGTGCGCCGCATCTCCCCGGAAGCGCCAATTCCGGTGCTGCGGGCGCAGCGCCGCCGGTCGGTTGCGGGCGGGGCGGGCAATGTCGCCAAGAACATCGCCGGGCTCGGCGCCACCGCACTGCTGATCGGCATCGCCGGCGACGATGCCGCCGCCGGCGAACTGGACGCCATCCTGCGCGCGGCCCCCGCCGTGACCCCGGTGCTGATCCACCGGCCGGACCGGACGACCACGGTGAAAACCCGCTTCACCTCCGGCGGGCATCAGATGCTGCGGCTGGACGAGGAAGACCTCTCGCCGCTGCCCGAGGATGCCGAGCACGCGCTGATTTCCGCCTTTGCCGCGGCGTTGCCGGATGCCGAGATCGTCGTGCTGTCCGACTATCTGAAGGGCGTGCTGTCGGATGCCGTGCTGTCCGCGGTGATCGCCGCCGCGCGGGCGGCGGGCAAGCCGGTGATCGCGGACCCGAAACGCGCCGATTTCGCCGCCTATGCCGGTGCCAGTGTGCTGACCCCGAACGCCGCCGAAATCGCGGCGGCCACCGGCAGACCGTGCCGCAGCAACGCCGAGGCCGAGTCGGCCGGCGAGGCTGCCCGGATCGCGGCGCAGGCCGAGGCGATGTTGGTCACCCGTTCGGAAAAAGGCGTGACCCTGATCCAGTCAGGCGCGAAGCCGCTGCATGTGCCGGCGCGCGCCCAGGCGGTGGCCGATGTTTCCGGCGCCGGGGATACCGTCACCGCCGTTTTGGCCGTGGCGCTCGCCGCCGGCGCATCGCTGGAGGATGCCGCGGCGATCGCCAATGTCGCGGCCGGCATCGCGGTGGGCAAGCAGGGCACCGCGATTGTCGGGCGCGCCGAGCTGGCCGCCGGGCTGCACCGCGGCGAACTGCTGGCGATCGACGACAAGGTGGCCGACGAACCCGCGGCGCTCGCGCGCATCGCCGGCTGGAAAGCCGCCGGGCTGCGCGTGGGGTTCACCAATGGCTGCTTCGACTTGATCCATCCCGGCCATGTCCGCCTGCTGGCGAAATCCCGCGCCGCCTGCGACCGGCTGGTCGTCGCGCTGAACACCGATGCCTCGGTGCAGCGGCTGAAAGGCCCGACCAGGCCGGTGCAGACCGAAACCGCGCGCGCCACGGTGATGGCCTCGATCGGCTCCACCGACCTGGTGATGCTGTTCGACGACGACACGCCGGAACGGCTGATCGCGGCGATCCTGCCGGATGTGCTGATCAAGGGCGCGGATTACACCGTCGAGACCGTGGTCGGCGCGCCGATCGTGCTCGCCAATGGCGGGGAGGTGGTGCTGATTCCGTTGGAGGAGGGGCACTCGACGTCCAACACCATCCGGCGGATTGGGGTGCAGGGGTAGGAAGGCAGTCAGTTAAACCACAGAGGCACAGAGGGCACAGAGAAGGCAGAAGAGATGTTCTTTTTGTGAACAAAAAGAACCAAAAAAACTTTCCCCTTTTTTCTTCTCTGTTTCCTCTGTGCCTCTGTGGTCAAACTGCTTGCTCGCTTAAACGATCAGTCCCATCGACTGCACCGACAGCGAGGTCAGCGTCGGCCCGGTCGAGCCGGCCGCCTGCACGGCGGCCTGTTTATTCAGCAGGTATTGCTGGGTCAGCCCGTCGACGAAATGCGGGTTTTGCAGCTTGGTCAGATCGAGTTGCGAGGTGATCGCCTTCTCCTGCGCCGGCAGGCCCTGGAAGGCGAGCTGCTGCGGAATGCCCAGCGCGGTCAGCACCACCTCCCACCCCGTGGGGTCGCCCAGGATCGAATCGGCGGTCTTGAAGCTCGCCGCCCTGGCGCGGAAATCCAGCGCGTAGGACAGGCCAGGCGTGGTCTTGTCCAGCGATTGCCGCCATTTCACCTCGGCGTAGCCGCTCGACAGCGTGGCCTGCACCTTCGGGTCCTGCAGCGCGGCGAGGCCCTTGGTATCGAACCGGAACGTGGTGGCGAGCGATTTCAGCGCGGTATTGCCGAGTTTGCTGACCAGCGAGGTGGAACTCGTCGGGTCCGACAGCAGGGCCTTCCGCACCAGCGCCTGCTGCCCGATCAGGCTGGACAGGCCATTGGCCGTCAGCAGCACCGTCAGCACCGCGGGGTTGGATAGCGCGGTCTTGATGTCCTTCGCCTGGCCGACCGCTTTCTTGAAGCTGGCGATATCGCGGGAGACCAGCGGGTCCTTCGCCTCGGTGGCGATATCCTTGGTCTGGTTGGCTTCGGCCAGCTTCAGCGCGCTCAACGGATCGCCGCTGGCGACCGTCGAACCGCTGCCGTAGCCGTTGGCGATCGACACCAGGCTCGTGCTGCCCGCGGTGTTGAACAACACCGAATAGTCGATGCCGGAGATGCTGCCGCTCATTGAAGCAGCGTCGCACGGATTCGTTAACCAGCCGTTGCACCTTCCCGCCGGTTCCCGGAGACTGTGGCTTCTGTTTCACGCGACAGGCCGATGGCGGAACACGTGCAGCTTCAGGCGGATGGCATCTGGGAGCGGCATCGCCGCTGGAAGATCCGCGCGCTGCGCGTGGTGTTGGCGCTGGCCGCCGGCCTTGCGGCGGCCGCACTGGTCGGGGTCGCGGTTCGGCTGATGCCGGCCACCGCGCTGGCCCGGGTTCCCGGGCTGCTGGTGGTGCTGCTGCCATTCATCGGTGGCTGGCTGACGCCGTTGCTGGGCGGGGCCGACACGGTGAAGGCGGTGATCGGTGCCAATATGATGCTGGCGACCGCGCTGATATTCGGCGGGCTGGTGCTGTGGCGCGGC
>CAIRTN010000427.1 GCA_903881515.1 uncultured Rhodospirillales bacterium
AGATCGCCCAGGCCCACGGCAGCGGTATCCACCGCATGCAGCTCGGCCAGCACATCGATCAGCATCTCGCCGATCCGCCAGTTCAGCTCCGGCCGCCCCTGCAAGTGCGCCGGCATATCCAGCAGGATGTTCAGCCCGCGCCGCCGCTCGGCCACCATAAACGTGGCCCCGATGATACTCCGGTCCTCGCACAGCAACAGGCTGCGCGGCGCCAGCGGGAACGCCTTGTAGAGCCGCGACAGCACACGATGCTCCCGCGTCATGTCATGCGCGCCCGGCGCCACCGGCCCCAGCGGCGGGCGGCGCAGGATGTACTCCACCTCGCCCATCCGCAGCAGATAGGTCAGGTTGGCGTGCCCGCCGGCGAAGCGGAACACCTCGGGTGTTCCGCCCGCGCCGGGCAGGTTTTCGGCAAGCCACGGCAGCAGCCGGGTCAGATCAAGCTGCTCCTCGGCTGGGGGTGGCACCAGGGCGGCGCCATCCTCAGCCTCATGCATTGCTGCGGCCTTTCTTCAGTTCGATCTTGGCGATCGAGGCCGAATGCACCTCGTCCGGCCCGTCGACGATGCGCATGGTGCGCCCGCGCGCCCAGGCATAGGCCAGGCCGAAATCCTGGCTCACCCCGCCGCCGCCATGCGACTGGATCGCACGATCCAGCACGTTCAGCACCATGCGCGGCGCCACCACCTTGATCATCGCGATCTCGGCCCGCGCCGCCTTGTTGCCAACGCGGTCCATCATATCGGCGGCCTTCAGGGTCAGCAGCCGCGTGGTCTCGATCTCCATCCGGCTATCTGCGATCCACTGCATCACCAGCCCCTGCTCGGCGATCGGCTTGCCGAAAGCTACCCGGCTTTTCACCCGCGCGCACATCGTCTCCAACGCACGTTCGGCCACCCCGATCTGGCGCATGCAGTGATGGATGCGGCCCGGCCCAAGCCGCCCCTGCGCGATCTCGAACCCCCTGCCCTCGCCGAGCAGAATGTTGGACACCGGCACCCGCACATCCTTGAAATCGACCTCGCCATGGCCGTGCGGGGCGTCGTCATAGCCGAACACGGTGAGATGCCGCAGCACCGTCACCCCCGGCGTGTCCATCGGCACCAGCACCATCGATTGCTGCTTGTGCTTGGCCGCGTTCGGGTCGGTCTTGCCCATCACGATCAGGATCTTGCAGCGCGGATCATTGGCGCCCGAGGTCCACCATTTCCGCGCGTTGATCACATAGTGATCGCCGTCCCGCTCAATGCGTGCCTCGATATTGGTGGCATCCGACGAAGCCACCGCCGGCTCGGTCATCGCGAACGCCGAGCGGATCTTGCCCTCCAGCAGCGGCGTCAGCCATTGCGCCTGCTGCGCGGGCGTGGCGTAGCGCAGCAGCGTCTCCATATTGCCGGTATCCGGCGCCGAGCAGTTGAACACCTCGGGCGCGATATGCGACCGCCCCATGATTTCGCACAGCGGCGCATATTCGAGATTGGTCAGCCCGTCCGGATGCTCGTGCTTGGGCAGGAACAGGTTCCACAACCCCGCCTCGCGCGCCTTCGCCTTCAAATCCTCCAGCACCTGCGGCTGCGCCCAGCGCGTCGGCCCCGCATCCAGCGCCGCATCGAACA
>CAIRTN010000428.1 GCA_903881515.1 uncultured Rhodospirillales bacterium
CCAAGAAGGAGCACATCGCGGTCACCGAGGCCAACAAGCTCGGCCTGCCGGTGGTCGCGGTGGTCGACACGAACTGCGACCCCGACGTCATCGACTACGTGATCCCGGGCAACGACGACGCGATCCGCGCCATCACCCTGTATTGCGACCTGATCTCCGGCGCCGTGCTGGACGGCATCAGCGCCGAAATGATGGCCTCGGGCCAGGATGTCGGCGCGGTGGAAGACCTGCCCGTCGAAGCCCTGCCGGAAGTTGCCGAAATCGCCGCCCCGACCGCCTGACCTGAGGAGCTTTCAGATATGGCTGATATCACCCCCGCAATGGTGAAAGACCTGCGCGAACGTACTGGCGCGGGCATCTCCGACTGCAAGAAGGCCCTGGTCGAGTCCGAAGGCGTCATGGACGAGGCGATCGACTGGTTGCGCAAGAAGGGCCTGGCCGCCGCAGCCAAGAAGTCCGGCCGCGTCGCCTCCGAGGGTCTGGTCGGTGTCGCCACCGCGTCCGCCAAGGGCGCGATGGTCGAAGTCAACTCCGAGACCGATTTCGTCGCCCGCAACGAGACCTTCCAGACCTTCGTCCGCGAAGTCGCCAAGGTCGCGCTGCATGTCGGCGAGAGCTTGGACGCGATCAACGCCGCCCCCTTCCCCGGCACCGGCCGCACCGTCGCCGAGGAATTGACCCATCTCGTCGCCACCATCGGCGAGAACATGAACCTGCGCCGCGCCCGCGTGCTTTCGGTGCCGCAGGGCGTGGTGGCCACCTACATCCATTCCGCCGTGGCCCCTGGCCTTGGCAAGATCGGTGTGCTGGCCGCGGTTGAGGGCACCTCGGAAGCGGCAGCGTTGGAGCAGCTTGGCCGTCAGGTCGGCATGCATGTCGCCGCCGCTACCCCGGAAGCGCTGGATGTGACCGATGTCGACCCGACCGCGCTGGAACGCGAGCGGGCCGTGCTGATCGAACAGGCCCGCGCCTCCGGCAAGCCGGAAGCCATCATCGAGAAGATGGTTGAGGGCCGCATCCGCAAATACTACGAGGAGGTCGTCCTCCTGGAGCAGGTGTGGGTGCATGACGGCGAAAGCCGGGTGAAGGCGGTGATGAAGAAGTCCGGCGTCACGCTGCGCGGCTTCGCCCGCTTCAAGCTGGGCGAAGGCATCGAGAAGGCGGCGGAGGATTTTGCCGCCGAAGTCGCCAAGGTCGCCCAGGCCTGAGACTGCTTGTAGCGCGCGGGCGGCAGTCCTAGGCTGCCGCCCGCAGCAGCAGAACCCACCGAGTCCAGATGACACAGCCCCTCGCCTACCGCCGCGTGCTCCTGAAAGTCTCCGGCGAAGCGCTGATGGGCAAGCGCGAGTACGGGCTGGATACTGAAACCGTCCGCAAGATTGCCGCCGATGTGGCCGACGTGGTCGCGCTCGGCGCCGAGGTGTGCCTGGTCATCGGCGGTGGCAATATCTTCCGCGGCATCTCCGGCGCCGCTGCCGGCATGGACCGGGCCCAGGCCGATTACATGGGCATGCTGGCCACGGTGATGAACGCGCTGGGCATGCAATCCGCGCTGGAAAAGGCCGGGGTTCCCACCCGGGTGCAGTCCGCCATTCCGATGGCCTCGGTCTGCGAGCCCTATATTCGCCGTCGTGCCGAGCGGCACATGGAAAAAGGCCGCGTGGTGATCTTCGCCGCCGGCACCGGCAACCCGTTCTTCACCACCGATACCGCAGCCGCCTTGCGCGCCGCCGAGATGAAATGCGATGCGCTGCTGAAGGGCACTCAGGTCGATGGCGTCTATTCGGCCGACCCGCGCAAGGTTCCCGGCGCGGAGCGCTTTGAGACGCTGACCTATCACGACGTGCTCGCCCGCGACCTCAGCGTCATGGATGCCTCGGCCATCAGCCTGGCGCGCGAGAACCATTTGCCGATCGTCGTTTTCAACATCCACGCCGCCGGCGCTTTTCGATCGGTGATGCTGGGCGAAGGCCCGTTCACCACCATCGTCGAAGCCGCCTGACCAAGCCGGAGTATCGCCATGGCCGTCACCGATCTCGCCAGCCTGAAACAGGATCTCACGCGTCGCATGGATGGCGCGCTGGAGACCCTCGGCCGTGAATTCGCCGGCCTGCGCACCGGGCGCGCCAGCCCGGCGCTGGTCGAGCCGGTCAAGGTCGAAGCCTATGGCAGCGAAGTGCCGCTCAGTCAGGTCGGCACCATCGGCGTGCCTGAGCCGCGCATGCTCACCGTGCAGGTGTGGGACCGCAGCCTGGTCAACTCCGTGGTCAAGGCGATCCGCGATTTCGGCCTGGGTCTGAACCCGGCCGCTGACGGGCAGCTGGTGCGGGTGCCCATCCCGCAGTTGACCGGCGAGCGACGCACCGAGCTGGCCAAGGCCGCCGGGCGCTATGCCGAGGGCGCCAAGATCGCCGTGCGCGGCGTGCGCCGCGACGGCATGGAGCAGACCAAGGCGCTGGAAAAGAAACACACGATCAGCCAGGACGACGAGAAGCGCTGGCACGAGGAAATCCAGAAACTCACCGACGGCTATATCAAGCGCGTCGACGAGGCCCTGGCCGAAAAGGATAAAGAGATCAGGCAGGTCTGAGACACGCATGGCGCTGGGCCCCACCCCGACCGCCCTGGCCGAGGCTGTTGCCACGCGCGACGCCGCAGGCGGAGCTGTGCCAGCGCATGTTGCGATCATCATGGACGGCAACGGCCGCTGGGCTGTGCGCCGTGGCCTGCCGCGCGTCGCTGGCCATCGCGCCGGGGTGGAGGCTGTGCGCCGCACCGTCCGCGCCGCCACTTCCGCCGGGGTGAGCTGGCTGACGATTTACGCGTTCTCGTCTGAGAACTGGCGCCGGCCGCTGGCCGAGGTGCTCGACCTCACCGGATTGCTGCGGCACTTCCTGCGCGCCGAGATCAAGGAACTGCACAGCCAGGGCGTGCGCGTGCGCTTCATCGGCGACCGCTCGCGGTTCGACCCTGACATCCAGACCGAGATGGCGACCTCCGAGGCGCGCACCGCGGGGAATACCCGGCTCAACCTGATCATCGCGCTGTCCTATGGCGGACGGGCCGAGATCGTCGCCGCCGCCCGCGCCGCGGCCGAGGCCGCCTTGGCCGGAACGCTTGATCCGGCGGAGATGACCGAGGAGAGCTTTGCCCGGCTGCTGTCGACCGATGGCATTCCGGACCCCGACCTGATCATTCGCACGTCAGGCGAGCAGCGGCTGTCCAACTTCCTGCTGTGGCAGTCGGCCTATGCCGAGTTGGTGTTCACCGACGTGCTCTGGCCCGATTTCGGCGCCCGCGAACTGGCCGACGCGATCGACTGCTACACGCGCCGCGAGCGACGTTTTGGCGCCCGTCCTGGCTGAGAAACCCTCCAACTGGCGCGATCTGCGCGTCCGCGCTGTTTCCGCCGCGGTGCTGATTCCTGTTGCCTTGGCTGCGTTATGGGGCGGTGGGCTGGCGTGGCATGCGCTGACGCTGGTCGGGGTCGCGTGTCTGGCCTGGGAATGGGTCACCATGGCGCGGGCGCGCCCGAGCCTGACCGGCGCCATGCTGGCGATTGGCTATTTCGTCATCGGCGGCCTCGCGCTGATCCATCTGCGGGATGCGGCGGGCGGCTTTGGCAATGTGCTGTATGTGCTGCTGCTGGTGTGGGGCACCGATATCGGCGCCTATATCGCCGGGCGCGCCATCGGCGGGCCGAAGCTGGCGCCGGCGATTTCGCCGGGCAAGACCTGGTCCGGCGCTGTAGGGGGGCTCGCGGCGTCGTTGGCGATCGCTGTAGTGTTTGGGGCTTCAAGCGCGGGACTGGCGCTGGCTGCCGGATTGTCGGTGATTTCGCAGATCGGCGACCTCGCTGAAAGTGCCGCCAAGCGGCATTTCGGGGTCAAGGATTCGAGCCATCTGATCCCCGGTCATGGCGGCGTGTTCGACCGGGTGGACGGCCTGCTGGCCGCCGCCCCGCTCGCCGCCCTGTTCGAACTCGCCCATGCCGGCCAGGCCCTCTGGCGTTAAGGAGCAACAAGCCGTGACCAAGCGCGTGACCGGTCTGGGCAGCACCGGCAGTGTCGGCACGCAGACGATCGAACTGCTGCTCGCGAACCCGCAGGCCTATGCGGTACAGGCGCTGGCCGCCGGCCGGAACGCCGCTTTGCTCGCCGATCAGGCCCTTGCGCTGCGTCCGAAGCTGGCGGTGCTGGCCGACCCCGCCGCCTTGCCGGAACTTGCCGCGCGGCTCGCGGGCACCGGGATCGAGACCGCGGCGGGCGCCGAGGCCGTGGTACGCGCCGGAGAATTGCCGACCGACTGGACGATGTGCGCCATTACGGGTGCTGCCGGGCTGGCCTCCACACTTGCCGCGATTCGTGGCGGCAACGCCGTGGCGCTGGCCAACAAGGAAGCCCTGGTCTGCGCCGGCGATGTGATGCTCGACGCTGTCCGGCAATACGGCGCAACCCTGCTGCCGGTGGACAGCGAGCACAACGCCATTTTCCAGGCGATGGCCGACGGCAATCACGGCGCGATCGAATACATCACGCTCACTGCCTCCGGCGGCCCGTTCCGCACGTCGTCGTTGGAAGAGATGGCCCGCGCCAGCCCGGAAACCGCGCTGCGTCACCCGGTCTGGTCGATGGGCGCGAAGATTTCGATCGACAGCGCCACGATGATGAACAAGGGCCTGGAACTGATCGAGGCCGCACGGCTGTTCAAGCTGCCGTCCGAGCGGATTGCCGTGCTGGTCCACCCGCAATCGGTGGTGCATGGCATGGTGCATTACGCCGACGGATCCGTGCTGGCGCAACTCGGATCGCCCGATATGCGCGTGCCCATTGCGCACGCGCTGGCTTGGCCGGCCCGGATCAGCACGGCGGCGCCGCGGCTCAATCTGGCCGCGGTCGCCCGGCTGGATTTCGCAGAGCCTGACCTGGTGCGTTTTCCCGCCCTCGGGCTCGCCCGCGCCGCATTGGTCGCCGGCGGCGGCGCACCGGCCATTCTGTCGGCAGCGAACGAGATCGCTGTCGAGGCCTTTCTCGAGCGGCGCATCGGCTTCCTGCAGATTGCCGAAACCGTCGCCGCCGTGCTCGACGGCATGGGCAGTCCGCCCGCGACGACGCTCGATGCCGTCATTTCCCTCGACTCGGCTGCTCGGACTGCCGCGCAGGCGATTTGTGCCCAACTGGCGGCTTGAGCCGCGTCATGACGCTGTAAGCATTCGGTAACGCCTGCCCAGGTATGTTCGCCGGATCCGGGGTTGTTTTTTTCCCGGCGCTGGCTTCCATATCAGACACGTCTTTTCCAGAAAGACCTTCATATGCTCGATTTTCTGCCCGAACTTCTGCGTACCCCAGTTGCGTTCGTGCTCGTCCTGGGCGTGCTCGTGTTCATCCATGAGCTTGGCCACTATCTCGCTGCGATCGCCTGCGGCGTGCATGTCGAGACGTTCTCGATCGGCTTCGGCCGGCCGATCTTCGGTTGGACCGCGAAAAGCGGCACGGCGTGGCGCGTCTCCTGGATTCCGCTCGGCGGCTATGTCAAGTTGCACGGGCAGGAACGGCCCGAGGATGTGCCGTCCGATGTGATGGCGGCCTGGCAGCCCGGGCGAACATTCCATGAGAAGCAGATCTGGCGCCGGGCAATCATCATCGCCGCCGGTCCGGCCGCGAATTTCGTGCTGGCCGCTGTGCTGTTCATCGTGCTCTGCGTGATCGAGGGCAAGCCGATCTCGGTGCCGGTGATCGGCAACGTGATCGCTGACAGCGCCGCCGCCGAGGCGGGCCTGAAGCCCGGCGACCGCATCCTGCAGATCGGCAGCGAGAAGATCGAGCGGTTTGAGGATGTGCAACGCATCATCTCGCGCCACGCGATGGATCCCCTGCCGGTCAGCCTGCGCCGCGGCGACGAGGTCGTGCAGTTGACCGTCACCCCGCGCGAACGCGCCACTGCCCTCGGCCGCATCGGCGTGCTCGGGGTTCAGGGCGGCCCGCCGGAATTCCAGAAGCTGAGTCCGATCGAAGCCGTGCCGGTCGGCCTGGCGCAGACCTGGGACGTCACGGTGCAGACGCTCGCCGGCGTGTGGAAGATGATCACCACCAAGGCGGGCTCCGAGGATCTCGGCGGACCGCTGCGCATCGCCCAGCTTTCGGGCAAGGTGGCCGAGCTTGGCTTCATCAGCCTGCTCAGCTTCATCGGGGTGCTCTCGGTCAATCTGGGGCTGATCAACCTGTTCCCGATTCCCGTGCTCGATGGCGGCCATCTGCTGTTCTATCTGGCGGAGGCCGTGCGCGGCCGCCCGCTGCCGCCGCGCGCGCAGGAATATGGGCTGCGCGCCGGATTCGCCCTGCTGATCGGCCTGTTTGTCTTCGCAACCTGGAACGACCTCAGCCATATCGGCCTGTTCCGCTGGGTTGCCGGCCTGATCGGATAGCCCGGGAGAGCTTGCGGCCACCGAGAAGTGTTCTCGGTGGCCGCTTTGCCCTCCCTCCGCAGCACAAAACCCACCCTCCATCTCACCGCGCGGGATGGCGCCCGGGGCTTCTCGCCGCTATTGTCCGCCCAGGCTTCATGCGCTACGCCGCGCTCGGGGCAGGGACGCTATTGAGGGTCAAAGGTTTGTACGTCACGCGCGCGGCTTGGGCCGCTTCGGCTCTAATGATTTGCTTGTCCCACCTGGCCCTGGCGCAGGCGCCCGCGCCGCCGATGCCGGCCCGCGCGGTGGCAACGCCCCCGGCCGCCCGATTTGTGCCGCCTCCCCTCCCCGGCGGACAGATGGTCACCGCCGTGCGCGTGGTCGGCAACCAGCGCATCGAGCCCGGGACGATTCAATCCTACATGCTGCTGCGCGTGGGCGACGCCTATGATCCGGCCGCCGAAGATCGCAGCCTGAAGGCGCTGTACGCCACCGGCCTGTTCTCCGACGTATCGATCCGCCGCGAAGGCTCGGCGCTGGTCGTGACAGTGACGGAGAACCCGCTGGTCAATCGCGTGGCCTTCGAGGGCAACCATAAGCTGACCGACTCCACGCTGCGGCCTGAAATGCAGGTGAAGTCGCGCGCGGTGTTCACCCCGGCGTTGGCCGAGGCGGATCGCCAGCGCATCCTCGACCTCTACGCCCGCCGCGGCCGCTTCGGCACGACGGTCAACCCGAAGATCATCAAGCTCGACCAGAACCGCGTCGACGTGGTCTACGAAATCGATGACGGCCTGCCGACGCTGATCAGCCGCATCGCCTTCGTCGGCAACCATGCCTTCAGCGAAGGCAAGCTGCGCGAGATCGTCGGCTCGCGGGAAGAAGCCTGGTGGCGGTTGTTCACCTCGAATGACACCTACGACCCCGACCGGGTGAATTTCGACAAGGAATTGCTGCGCCGGTTCTACCTGCACAAGGGCTATGCCGATTTCGAGGTGACCGCCGGCAATGCCGAGCTGGCGCCTGACAAGTCCGCCTTCTTCCTCACCTTTACGGTGAATGAGGGCGAGCGCTACGCGCTGTCGAAGGTTGACGTCACCTCCTCCCTACCGGGCCTCGACGCCGACAGCATTCGCGGCGTGGTCGATGTCGATGTCGGTGACTGGTATGACGGCGAGGCCGTCGAGCGGCTGACACAGGACCTCACCCAGGAAGCGCAGAACCGCGGCTTCGCCTTTGCTGACGTGCGTCCGCAGGTAAAACGCGACCGCGCCAAGCACGAGATCTCGCTGACGTTCGACATCACCCAAGGGCCGCGTGTGTATGTCGAGCGCATCGACATCAACGGCAACGTGCGCACCATGGACAAGGTGGTTCGCCGCGAGTTCCGCCTTGCCGAGGGGGATGCCTTCAACGCCGCGCTGATGCGCCGCACCCGCACGCGGCTTCAGGACCTCGACTTCTTCACCAACGTGAATTTGAACACTGCCCCCGGCAGCACCGCCGACAAGACCGTGGTGAACGCCAACATCGACGAGAAATCCACCGGCGAGCTGACACTCGGTGGCGGCTACTCCACCGATATCGGCCCGCTGATCACCGCGGGCATCCACGAAAAGAACCTGATCGGCACCGGCATCGATGCCTGGCTGAATGGACTGCTCGCCCAGAAGCAAAGCCAGATCAACCTTTCGGTCACCGACCCGCAATTCCTCGACCGTAATCTTGTCGCCGGGTTCGACCTGTTCCGCATCGTCGACAACCTGCAGCAGGTCGCGCAGTACAACGAGACCCGCGCCGGCGTTACCCTGCGCCTCGGCTACGAATTCACCGAGCACCTCCGTCAGCTTTGGGCTTATTCGATCGTGGATCGGAACGTGAACTCGGTGCAGCCGACCGCCTCGATCTACGTGCAGAACGCCAAGGGCGACTCCGTGCTGTCGCAGGTCAGCCAGACTTTGACCATCGACTATCGTGACAGCCAGCTCGACCCGCATAGCGGCTTCGTTGTCCGTCTCGGGACCGATTTCGCCGGTCTGGGCGGCAACACAAGGTTCATCCGCACCAAGGTCGACACCGCCTATTACGTGCCGCTGGAAGCCACCTTCGGCGACCCGGCCTGGGGCATCGCCATCCTGGCCGGCGCCGGTTACCTGTTCAACACCGGCAAGGAAGAGAAGATCATCGACCGCTTCTTCCTCGGCGGCGACAATCTGCGCGGCTTCGCCACCGGCGGTGCCGGCCCGCATGCGCTCGTCACCGGCGACAGCCTTGGCGGCCGCTTCATCTGGACGCAGACCACCGAATTCCGCTTCCCGTTGCCGATCTCCGCCGATGTCGGCCTGACCGGGCGCGCCTTCGTCGATATCGGCTCGCTGAGCCAGATCGACGCGTTGGTGGTAAACGGCGTCAAAGTCGGCCTGATCGACGACTCTGCACCACGGATGTCGACCGGCATCGGCTTCTCCTGGAAAACGCCTTCGGCCTGCTCAACATCGATTTCGCCCAACCGATCGTGAAAAAGGCTCACGATCAGACTCAGTTCTTCCGTTTTGGCTTTGGCACGAGGTTCTAAGTGCGCTCCATGCAACGTCTGATGCTCGCCACGGCAACCGCCGCGGCGTTCCTGTCCCTCCAGCCCGCCTTCGCCCAGGCCCCTGCGGCGAACAAGGACTTCTTCGTTCCAAATCAAGGCGCGCCACAACGCCCGGCCGCCGGCGCTGCGGCGCCTGGGCCGCGTGTCACGCCGCCGGCACGCGCTGCCGCTGTGCCTCAGGTCGCACAGGATGCCGACCAGCCGCCGGCACAGATTCCGATGCCCCCGGTGCCCGAATTGCCGCCACTGCCCAAGGGCGCATCCCCGCCGGCCGCCGTTATCGGTGTGATCGGCGTGCCCGAGGTGATGCGCGCCTCCACCGCCGCCCAGGCGGTCGACAAAGTGATCACCGAGCGCCGCGAACGCCTGAACGACGACGCGCAGAAAGAGCAGGAAGTCTGGCGCCAGATGCAGCAATCGCTGGCCAACGAGCGCGCCAAGCTCTCGCCTGACCAGCTGCGCGCCCGCGAGAAGGAACTGCAGGACCGCATCACCAATGCGCAGAAGGGCTTCCGGGATCGTAACCGCATCCTGCAGGAACAGACCCAGTTCGCGCTGAATCAGATCCAGGCCTCGCTGATCGCGGTGATCCGTCAGGTCGCCGAGAGCCGCGGCATGAATCTCGTACTGCATCGGGCGCAGGTCGCGCTCAATGTCAACGAATTCGACATGACCGAACAGGCCGCGGTGCAGCTCAACCAGGTGTTGCCGTCGGTTGGCGTGCCGCCGGAAGGGGTCTCCCCGGTTCAGGCTGCTGTTGCAGCCCCGAAGCCGGCGCCTGCCACGCCCGCCGCGGCCGCGCCGAAGAAGCCGTAAGCCAGGAATGGTTGCGGCGTCCGCCATCGGCGACCCGCGCTTCTTCCGGCGTACCGGACCGCACGATCTCGGCCGCATCACGGCCGAGATCGGCATTCCCACCCCGGAAGGGGTGGATCGCCTCATCGAGGCGGTTGCGCCGCTGCAGAGCGCCAGACCCGAGGATCTCAGTTTTCTCGACAATCGCCGCTACGCCTCCGCCTTGGAGGCAACGCGCGCCGGTGTTGTCATTGTTCACCCGCAGATGGCCTCCCGTGTGCCGCCCACCGCGGTCGCGCTGGTCACCCGCGAGCCCTATCTTGCCTGGGCCAGGGTCTGCGCCCTGTTTCATCCGCTGCCGCCGCTTACTTCGGGCATCCATCCCTCCGCAGTGATCGACCCGACTGCCGAGATCGACCCGAGCGCCGAGATCGCGCCGTTTGTCGTTGTCGGCCCCCATGCGCGGATCGGTGCGCGCAGCCGGATTGCCCCCTTTGCGCATATCGGCACCGGCGTGATCATCGGCGAGGATTGCCGCATCGGCAGCAATGCCGTGCTCAGTCACGCCCTGCTCGGCGACCGCGTGGTGCTGTTTCCCGGCGTTGCCATCGGCC
Source organism: uncultured Rhodospirillales bacterium (assembly GCA_903881515.1). Classification (GTDB taxonomy): domain Bacteria; phylum Pseudomonadota; class Alphaproteobacteria; order Acetobacterales; family Acetobacteraceae; genus CAIRTN01. The sequence continues at coordinate 10,412 of CAIRTN010000428.1, forward strand.
AGGACGGCTTCGGCTTCGCCACCACCAGCACCGGGCACGTCTCCGTGCCGCAACTTGGCCGCGTGGTGATCCACAACGATGTGGAAGTCGGCGCCAACAGCACGATCGACCGTGGCTCGGCGAACGACACGGTAATCGGTGCCGGCACCCGCATCGACAACCTGGTGCAGATCGGGCACAACGTCCGCACCGGGCGTTGTTGCGTGATCGTGGCATTGGCGGGTATTTCCGGCTCCACGGTGCTGGAGGATTTCGTCGTCGTGGCGGGCCAGGCCGGTTTCGCCGGGCATCTGCGTATCGGCAAGGGCGCCCGCATCGGCGCCCAGGCCGGCGTGATCGCCGACGTTCCGCCCGGCGTCGAGATGTTGGGTTCCCCGGCCTTCCCGGCGAAGGAGTTCTTCCGCCAGGTGGCAACACTGAAGAAGCTGGCGACACGGGCCAAACCGCCTGAGACGCCATCGAGCAAGACGGAAACGGACTGAGACAATGGACAACAACCCGGCCCCGGCCGCCTCCGATACGGTTCCGCTGATCGATATCCATCGCATCATGCAGGCGATCCCACATCGCTATCCGTTGCTGCTGATCGATCGTATCGTTGACCTCGTGCGCAATGAATCCGCAATTGGCGTGAAGAACGTCACCGTCAACGAGAACTTTTTCCAGGGCCATTTCCCCGGCCACCCTGTGATGCCTGGCGTGCTAATCATCGAGGCGATGGCGCAGACCGCGGCGGTGCTGGTGGTCGAAACTCTTGGCCCCGAGGCCGCCGGACGCGTGGTGTATTTCATGTCGGTCGAGGGCGCGAAATTCCGCCGTCCCGTCACCCCCGGCGACCAGTTGCGCATCCACTGCGTCAAGCAGCAGAACCGACGCAACGTCTGGAAGTTCCACGCCATCGCCCGGGTCGATGGCGTTGCAGTCGCCGAGGCCACCTATGCCGCGATGATCATGGATCGTGCGGCGGACATGTCATGAGCGTCGCGATCGAGATCCCGACCACGATCCACCCCACCGCCATCGTCGCCGCAGGCGCCGAACTTGGCACCGGCGTCACCATCGGCCCCTGGTGCTCGGTGGGCCCGGACGTCACCATTGGCGATAACGTCACCCTGGTCAGCCATGTCGTGGTCGATGGCCATACTTCGGTCGGCGCCGGTTCGACGCTGCATCCGTTCTGCTCGATCGGCGGCCCGCCGCAGGATTTGAAATACAAGGGCGAGCCGACGCGCTGCGATCTCGGTGCGCGCGTGCAGGTGCGCGAATATGTGACGGTCAATCGCGGCACTGCCGGCGGCGGCGGACTGACCCATGTCGGCGACGAGACCCTGCTGATGGCGGTGGTGCATGTCGCGCATGATTGCCATCTCGGCCGCAACGTGGTGATCGCCAACAACTGTATGCTGGCCGGCCACGTTAGCGTCGGCGACTACTCGGTGATCGGCGGCGGCGCCGCGATCCATCAGTTCGTGCGCATCGGCCGCGCGGCGATGATCGGCGGGCTGTCCGGCGTCGAGCGCGACGTGATTCCGTTCGGCACGGTGATGGGCAACCGCGCCTGGCTCGCTGGGCTGAACGTCATCGGTCTGCGCCGCCGCGGCTTCGACCGCGCGCAGATCCATGCCCTGCGTGCGGCTTTCCTCAGCATGTTCCGCGACGAAACGCCGACCTTTGCTGAGCGCGTGGAGGCTATCCGCGCCAGCCATGGGCACGAGCCGGCGATCGCCGAAGTGCTGGCGTTCATGGACGCACCGTCCAAGCGCGGCCTAATCCGCACCGCCGTGCTCGCCGGCGACGACGAGGACCAGTAATGAGCCGTGCCGCCCTCGGCATCCTCGCCGGTGGCGGCGCCCTGCCCGGCCGGGTCGCCGCCGCCGCGCGCGCGGCGGGGCGTGAGGTGTTCATCGTCGGGCTCGAGGGTTTTGCCGACCCGGCGGTGATCGGCCCCTTCCCCAACGCCACCGCGCGCATGGGGGCTGTCGGCCGCATCTTCGAATTGCTGCGCGCACATAACTGCGCCGATATCGTGCTGGTCGGACCGGTGCGCCGGCCAGGGCTGCTCGATTTCCGCCCTGACGCCGTCGGCGCCGCGCTGCTTGGCCGGGTGGGCAAGGGTATTTTCTTCGGCGGCGATGACGGGCTGTTGAAAGCCGTGGTGAAAGTGCTCGGCCAGGAGGGCTTTACCGTGCTCGGCGCACACGAGGTGCTGACCGAGGCCGTCGCGCCCAACGGGCTGCTGACCGACGCCAGGCCCGACGCCCAGGCCATCGCCGATATCAGGCGCGGCGCCGAGGTTGCCCGGGCACTCGGCAGCGTCGATGTCGGCCAGGGCTGCGTGGTGCAGGCCGGGCTAGTGCTGTGTGTCGAGGCGATCGAGGGCACCGATGCCATGCTGTCCCGCGCCGCCAGCTTGCGCCGTCCGGGCCCCGGCGGCGTGCTGGTCAAGCTGGTGAAGCCCGGTCAGGACCGGCGTGCGGACCTGCCGACCATCGGGCCGTCGACGGTGCGCAACGCGGCGGCGGCCGGGTTGCGTGGCATCGCTTTCGAGGCTGGCGGCACTCTGCTGGCCGAGCGCGCCACGACGATCATGGCCGCCGAGCAGTCCGGGCTGTTTCTGCTAGGCTTCGCGCCCGATCAGCCGATCGGGTAGGCGTTCAGTCGCAGCGCGTCTGTGTCTGGCCTGGCTCGCGGATCATGGTGCAGGTTTTTGGCACGGGGCGGATTTTCGAACGGTAATAGGTCTTGGTGCCGGCATACATGCACACGCCCAGCAGCAACTCGTTGCCGGCGAATTTCCACGTCATGCGCTCCGCGCTCGGACGCCGCTCGACATTATCGGGCGCCAGTTCGGAGGGGGAGCGCTGAGTCTCCTCGCCGGGCGGCCCGTCGAACAGGCGCATCACCTCCAGCTTGTGCGGGGCGGTCTGCGTGGGCCCGACCAGTTCAAAGCCGGGGCTGGGCATCGGCAGCACGGAAGGGCACTGCCAGGCCAGAGCTGGGGTGGCGATCAGGCAGGCGAGCAGGGTCATGGTCTTCATGAGCGGCGGGCCTTCCAGGCCTGGGTGATGAGGCAGAGGATTTCATACAGCAGCGAGGCGCCGTTGAAGGCGGTGATGGTGCCCGGATCAAAGCCCGGAGCGACCTCCACGAGATCGGCGCCGACAAAATCGAGACCTTGCAGGGCGCGCAGCAGGCGGAGTGCCTCGATCGCGGTGATGCCGCCGGCTTCCGGGGTGCCGGTGCCTGGCGCCTGGGCGGGGTCGAGGCTGTCGATGTCGTAGGTCAGGTAGACCGGGCCGCTGCCCACCACGCGGCGGGCCTCGGCGGCGGCGTAGGCCCAGCCTTTGTCCTGGAACTCGTCCATCGGCAGCACGCGCATGCCGGACTGGGTGCTGAAGCCCCACATGTCGGGGTCGTTCACCGTGCCGCGGATGCCGATCTGGATCACGCGGACGGGGTCGAGCAGCCCCTCCTCCACCGCGCGGCGGAAGGGGGCGCCGTGATGGAAGCGGGAGCCGAGATAGTCGTCGCCGGTATCGGCGTGGGCGTCGATATGGATCATCCCGACCGGGCGGGTTGCGGCGACGGCGCGCAGGATCGGCAGCGAGACCGAGTGGTCGCCGCCGACCGAGACCGGGGTTACGCCCGCCGTCACGACGGTGCGGAAGAAGGATTCGATTTCGGCGTGGGCGCTGTCGAGCGCGAAGGGTTGTTCGATCCAGCAATCGCCGAGGTCGCGCACCCGCGCATCGGCGAACGGCATCACGCCGGTGGCGCCGTTGAAGCGGCGCAACAGGCTCGACTGCTCGCGCACCGCGCGCGGCCCGTGCCGGGCGCCGGAACGGTTGGTGACGCCGCCATCGTAGGGCACGCCGATCAGGCCGATATCGGTCTGCGACAGGTCTTGGGTATAGGGCGTGCGGAAGAAGGTGGAGATCCCGGAGAAGCGCGGCTGTGCCTGCGGGTCGGCGAGGTCGGGGTAGCGGGTGGACGGCGGTTTGATCGGAGACATGCGACCTCGGCGAGTGATGCTCTCGTATTAAAGCATTTCGCGGGATGCTAGGAGAGGCGATCAACGTCGCGGGAACAGCACGCATGGCACTTTACGCGCTCGATCAGGTCTCCCCGGAACTGCCGGCCTCCGGCCGCTATTGGATCGCGCCCGATGCGCATGTCATCGGGCACGTGCGGCTCGGCGAGGATGTCGGCATCTGGTTCGGCGCCGTGCTGCGTGGCGATAACGATCTGATCGATATCGGCGCGCGCAGCAACATCCAGGACGGCGCGCTGTTGCACACCGATGTCGGGGTTCCGTTGACGCTCGGCGCCGATGTCACCATCGGGCATCACGCCATTCTGCATGGCTGCAGCATCGGCGAGGGCAGCCTGATCGGCATGGGCGCCACGGTGCTGAACGGAGCGGTGATCGGCAAAGGCTGCCTGGTCGGGGCCAACGCGTTGGTGACCGAAGGCAAGGTTTTCCCGGACTACTCGCTGATCGTCGGGTCGCCGGCCGTGGTGAAGCGGACGCTGGACCCGGCGGCGGTGGCCAATCTGCGCGCCTCCGCCGCCGGCTATGTGCGGAACTGGCAGCGGTTCCAGGCTGGGCTGGTGCGGCTGGACTGATCAGGGGAACAGGCCGCGGGTGTTCTTGGCGTTGCGCACCTTTTCGACACCGATCGCCATCGCGGCGGTGCGGGTCGAGACGCCGTCTTTTGCCGAACGCTCCATCACCTGGGTGAAGCTGCGCTCCAGCACGTGGTTGAGGCGGGAGCGCACTTCGGGTTCGGTCCAGAAGAACTGCTGCAGGTCCTGCACCCATTCGAAGTAGCTGACGATCACGCCGCCGGCGTTGCACAGGATATCCGGCACCACGAAAATCTCCGGCCGTTGCGCCAGCACCGCATCGGCATCGGGCGTGGTCGGGCCGTTGGCGCCTTCGGCGAGGATCCGGCAGCGCAGCCGGGCGGCCATCGGGCCGTCGATCACGCGTTCCAGCGCGGCGGGGACCAGGATGTCGCATTGCATCGCCAGCAGATCGGCCGGGTCGGCCAGCAGTTCGGTGGAATAGCCGGCGAGCGCGCCGGTGCGTTCGGTGTGGCGGATCAGCGCCGCGACATCGAGGCCGCGGCGATCGACGTAGCAGGCGGTGTGATCGGACACGCCGATCACCTTGGCGCCGTGCTCCACCAGCGTGGCCGCGCTGACCGAGCCGACATTGCCGAAGCCCTGCACCACCGCTGTCGCGCCGGCCATCGCGCCGCCTTGGGCGATCAGCGCGCGTTCAGCCAGGAACACCACGCCGCGGCCGGTCGCCTCGCGCCGGCCTTCCGTGCCGCCGGAGGCGACCGGTTTGCCGGTGACGATCTCGGTGACCGTGCGGCCCTGGTACATCGAGTAGGTATCCATGAACCAGGCCATGACCTGTTCATTGGTGCCCATGTCGGGGGCCATGACGTCGATATGCGGGCCGACGAAGGGGATCATCTCCTGCATGTAGCGCCGCGAAATCGCCTCCAGCTCGTGGCGCGACAGGGCGCGGGGATCGACCGCCACACCGCCCTTGGCGCCGCCATAGGGCAGGCCGGCGAGCGCGCATTTCCAGCTCATCCAGATCGCCAGTGCCGCGACCTCGCCGATTTCCAGATTGGGCGCGAAGCGGGTGCCGCCCTTGGTGGGGCCGAGGGTCAAATGATGCTGGACGCGATAGCCCTGAAACACCGCGGTGCTGCCGTCGTCGCGGTGGATCGGGCACGACACCACGACGGCGCGCTTGGGATAGAGCAGGCGCGCGCGCTCATCGTCGGGAATGGCAAGGTGATCGGCGATCGCGGCGAACTGCTCGGCGGCCATGTCGAATACGGGGCCGGTGTAGATGGTGGCCATGCGTACCTCCTGCTTCGGATCCTTCAGGCGGATCGGGGGGGACTATCCGCCTTTGCGGGGGATGCCGGAAGGGGGGCGATTATTGTTGCTGTTTCGTAATAATATTGATGCGGGTTTGCGACCTGGAATCGCTGCGATTGCAAAGCGTTGGCTTGGGGTAGCGGTCGATGCGCGGGCTGGGCGCGCTGGGGTCGGGGCGGCTTGCGCTTGTGGGCCGATACACGGCGCGGGCACGGCGCGGACGGAGTGCGGGCGTGCGGCGGGCTGTGCCGGTACGGCGCCGGCCCGGACGGGAGGGACGGCGGGTGCGGGCACGCGGGGCACGGATCGGCCTGGGGGCGGGCGGGGGCAGTTCGCCGGCGCGCCAGAGCAGGAAGATGTTTTCGAGTTTGCCGAAAAAGTGGGCGAGGGCTTCGGCGAGCATGAGCAGCAGGGGCGCGAGGAGGCCGGCATTCTCAGCGGTGTGGGTGAACCGGGCGCAACCGTCCCGCATCATGCGCACGATCGGGTCGTTCGCTGCGGGGGTGCTGTTCACGGG
>CAIRTN010000429.1 GCA_903881515.1 uncultured Rhodospirillales bacterium
GACCGGCTGACCACGTCGCGGCTGGCCAGGTCCTTCGCCGACGGGGCATAGCGCTCCATGAAGCGCTCACCCTCGGAATTGGTCAGGTAGCCGCCTTCGCCGCGGGCACCCTCGGTGATCAGGCAGCCCGCCGGGAAAATGCCGGTCGGGTGGAACTGCACGAACTCCATGTCCTGCGTCGGCAGGCCGGCGCGCAGTACCATGCCGCCGCCATCGCCGGTGCAGGTATGCGCCGAGGTGCAGGACAGGAACGCCCGGCCGTAGCCGCCAGTGGCCATTACCACGCTCTGCGCCCGGAACCGGTGCATCGAGCCGTCTTCGAGGTTCCACGCCATCACGCCGCGGCAAACCCCTTCCTCGTCCATGATCAGGTCGAGCGCGAAATACTCGACGAAGAACTCGACGTCGTGCTTCAGGCTCTGCTGATACAGCGTGTGCAGGATCGCATGCCCGGTGCGGTCGGCGGCGGCGCAGGCGCGCATCGCCGGCTCCTTGCCGTATTCGGTCATGTGGCCGCCGAACGGACGCTGATAGATGCGGCCATCCTCGGTGCGGCTGAACGGCACGCCGAAATGCTCAAGCTCGTAGATCGCCGGCACCGCCTCGCGGCACATGTATTCGATGGCGTCCTGGTCGCCCAGCCAGTCCGACCCCTTGACGGTGTCGTACATGTGCCAGCGCCAGTCGTCCTCGCCCATGTTGCCCAGCGCCGCCCCGATGCCGCCCTGTGCGGCCACGGTGTGGCTGCGGGTGGGGAACACCTTGGTGATGCAGGCGGTTTTCAGCCCCGCCGCGCCCAGGCCCAGCGTCGCGCGCAGGCCGGCGCCGCCGGCTCCGACGACAACGACGTCATAGGTGTGGTCGACAACGTTATAGGCGCCCGTCGAAGGCTTGCTGATCGCGTTCATATATGTTCGTCCGGTTTCGCCCGCGCCATCAACCTGCGAGAGCCAGCTTCAACACCGCAACCGCCGCCGTCAGTCCCAGGAAGCCACACAGCCCCTTGATCAGCAGCATCGAGACCACACGGCGCGATTCAGTGCGGATATAGTCTTCCATCACCGAACAGACACCCATCTGGAAATGCGTAAACGTCGCCCAGATCAGCGCCAGCAGGCTTGCCGACACCAGCGGGTGATGCGCCCAGGCCACCACCGCCGCGCGCGGCATGCCGGCCAGATGCACCATCGAGTAAACAAACCACAGGGTCAGCGGGATCAGCGCCACCGAGGTCACCCGGTGCCACCACCAATGCTCCACACCCGACTTCGCCGAGCCCAGGCCCCGTGCCCGGCCCAGCATCGAGCGCATCACCGCGGCGTCATGCTTCATGTTCGACATCTCCTAGAGCGCCGCCAGGCCGAAAACCCAGGTCAGCACGGTCAGGATCACCGTCCCGGCCAGCATCGCCTTGCCGGAACTACGGACCGCCGGCATCTCGTAGCCAAGCCCGATATCCCAGGCCATGTGCCTGATCCCATTGAGGAAATGGTACCACAGCGTCCCGGTCCAGCCGAACAGGCAGAGATAGCCGATCGGCGTGCCCAGGAACCAGGAGACCAGCGCGAACGCGCTATCCGAGGTCGCGGCAGCCACCAGCCACCACACCATCACCACGGTGCCGGTGCCGACCGCCACACCGGTGATCCGGTGGAAGATCGACAGCGCGGAGGTAAGCCGCACCATCTGGTAAGCCTGAAGATGCGGCGAAAGCGGACGCTGGACGGGCTTGCCGTCAGATGTCCGGCCAACCATCAGAGAATCGCGTACGTCCGTCATCGGCCCTGACCCAAATTCGAATTCTGCATGTTTCCTTACGCCTGCCTGCCGAGGGGGTCAACGCGACCCGTACCGCCTGACCGGCATACCAAACAAAACGGCCGCGCCCGTCGCCGGGCACGGCCGCTGTCAATCAAGCCAAACAGCCGCGATCAGGCGTGGGCCTTCTCGAACGCTCCCTGGCGCACCAGTTCCTCGGCGATCTGCACCGCGTTCAACGCCGCGCCCTTGCGCAGATTGTCCGCCACGCACCAGAACACCAGGCCGTTTTCCACCGTCGGATCCTTGCGCAGGCGGCTGACATAGGTCGCATCCTCGCCCTGGCTCTCCAGCGGCGTGATGTAGCCACCGTCCTCGCGATCGTCGAACACGATCACACCCGGCGCGTTCTTCAATGCCGCGCGGGCAGCTGCCACCGTCACCGGCTTCTCGAATTCGACATTCACCGCCTCGGCATGGCCGATGAACACCGGCACCCGCACGCAGGTCGCGATAACCTTGATATCAGGGTCGAGAATTTTGCGGGTCTCGACCGCCATCTTCCACTCTTCCTTCGTCGACCCGTCATCCATGAACTTGTCGATGTGCGGAATGCAGTTGAAGGCGATCTGCTTGGTGAAGATCTCGCTCTTCGGCTGGTCGTTGACGAAGCTGCCCTTGGTCTGCACGAACAGCTCGTCCATGCCTTCCTTGCCGGCGCCCGAAACGGACTGATAGGTCGAGACCACCACGCGCTTGATCTTGAACAGATCGTGCAGCGGCTTCAGCGCCACCACCATCTGAATCGTCGAGCAGTTCGGGTTGGCGATGATGCCGCGCTTGATCTTCTTCAGCGCCTGCGGGTTCACCTCGGGCACAACAAGCGGAACATCGTGCTCCATGCGGAAATGGCTGGTGTTGTCGATCACGATGCAGCCCGCCGCCGCCGCGCGCGGCGCATGGATCGCCGATACCGACGCGCCGGGGCTGAACAGCCCGATATCCCAGCCCGTGAAATCGAACGTCTCCAGGTTCTGTACCGTCAGCACCTGTTTTTCGCCAAAGGAGACCTGCGACCCGGCCGAGCGGCCAGACGCCAGGGCGGCAATTTCCGTAATCGGGAAATTCCGCTCAGAAAGGGTTTTCAGCATCTCGCGTCCGACCGCCCCGGTGGCGCCGACAACCGCGACTCTGTAGCCCATCGTTTCCGTCTCCTGTTCGTGCGCGCGCCCCATCGGCCACGCAACCGCGAACGGTTAGCGGCCTTGGTGCGGTGCAGCAAGAAGAGTCTCGCGGACGGCCGGTCGGATCAGCGTTGCGCGGGGTTCAACCCCGAAGCAAAGGCAGGCAAGGAAGCGGTCCCTTATTGGAAAAAGGGACGCAAAAACTTTTCTTCGTTAAAGCGCGCGCAGGGCCTCTTTGTAGATCCCGGTCCAGGCTACGCCGTCCTCACCAATCCGGCCGCGGTACATGCCGGAGGAATTGAACGGCAAGGCGACATTGCCCGCGGCGTCCACCGCGATGATGCCGCCCGAGCCGCCGATCGCGCCCAGCTCGGTCACCACCGCTTCGGCGGCGCGGGTCAGCGTCTCGCCCTTGTAGCGCATCCGGGCATCGATCTCGTGGCCGGCCGCCCAGCGGATGAAATACTCGCCATGCCCGGTCGCCGACATCGCGCAGGTGTTGTTGTCGGCCCAGGTGCCGGCGCCGATCACCGGGCAATCGCCGATCCGCCCCGGCCGCTTGCCGGTCATCCCGCCAGTCGAGGTCGCCGCCGCCACATTGCCCGCCGCATCGCGCGCCACCGCGCCCACCGTGCCGTGCCGGTCGGCATCGCTGCGCGTGTCGGCCGCCGCCGCCGCCCGTCGCGCCAGCTCGGTCTGCAACGCCTGCCAGCGCTTCTCGGTGAAAAAATGCGCGGCATCGGCGAATTCCAGCCCGGCCTCGCGGCAGAACGCCAGCGCGCCCTCGCCGGCCAGCATCACATGCTCCGACGCCATCACCGCGCGCGCCGCCAGGATCGGATTGCGCGGCCCGAAAATCCCCGCCACCGCGCCCGCCTCGCGGTTGCGCCCGTCCATGATCGCGGCATCCATCTCCTGTTTGCCGCCCGAGGTGAACACCGCGCCGCGCCCGGCGTTGAACAGCTCGTCCTCCTCCAGCGCCACCACCGCGGCGCTCACCGCCGCAACCGCGCTGCCGCCGGCCGTCAGCACCGCATGCCCGGCCTTCAGGCATACCGCGAGACCAGCGTGATACGCCGCCTCGGACTCCGCCGTCATCGCCTCGCGCCGGATCGTCCCGGCGCCTCCGTGGATGGCCAAAGTGAACATCAGCGCATCGTCCCCGCCAGCGCGGCCATCACCGCGATCCACCCCTGCGCCGCGGCCACGTCGGCGCAAGCGAACGCCACACTGCGCGGGCCGATCCGCTCGGCTACCGGAATGATGGCGCACAGATCGGCCATCCCCACGCTCGCCAGATCCGCCTCCAGCCGCACCGGGCCGGGGATCAGGAACAGGGCGTGCGCCTTCGGCTTCTGCACCGCCCGCTCGGCGGCCGCCCTGATCCGTGTCCGCGCCAGTTCCGGCGACAGCGCCCGCGCCGCCCGGTGCCCCAGCGCATGCTTCACCACCACGAACTCCGCGCCGGGGAAATGCGGCTCGCACTGCGCCTGCAACTGTTCATCGCCGCTCAGCAGCACCACCGGCACGCCCAGCCCGCCGGCATAGGCGCCATACAGCGTCGCCTCGGCGGTATCGATGCCGTTCATCCGCAGCGCCTGGAACGCGAACCCGCTGACCGTGTGCGACAGCACGCCATGCCGCCCAGCGCCCGAATGATAGCCGGTGAAGAACACCGCATCGAAACTGTCATCCAGCCCGGCGGCCATGCTCATCGCCTTCGGCCGCCCCAGCACCAGCTCGGCCCGCGGATCGAGATCCTCGGCGATCAGGTTGGTCATCGGCCCATGGCTGTCATTCACCAGCACATACGACGCCCCGCCGTCGAATGCCCCGGCGATCGCCGCATTCACCTCCTGCGTCATCAATCGCCTGGCCCGCTCATATTCCGGGTTGCCCGGCGAGCCCTGCTGCGCGTTAACCACGCCGGCCACGCCTTCGATATCGGCGGAAATGAAAATCCTCATGGCGTACTCCCGATGATGTCGCGCAATCCCACGCGTTTATGTCCGTCCCGGCCGGTCACGGTTTCGGCGGCGATCAGCGCGTCCATCACCGCCTCCTGCGTCGCCTCGGCGGTGGCGTGGAACAGTTTGTCGATCCGCCCCTCGGCCAGCACGCGATGCTCCAGCAGGTCTGTCTTCGGTGCATGCGGCACCAGATTGGCGGTGCTGAACCCCACGAACACATCGCCGCTGCCATGGCCATAGAACGACCCAGCCCAGGCCAGCCCCGCCCCCGCGCGCCGGATCACCCGGCGCAGTTGCCGATGTTCCAGCGGCACATCGGTGGCAATCACCACGATCACCGAGCCGCGCTCCTCGCTCGGCTTCGCCGGCGGCGCGATCCGCCTGCCGTCGGGCAGCCGGAGATCCCCCGCCCGCCCGAAATTCGCCAGCAGCAGCACGCCCAGGTGGAATTTCTTGCGGTCCAGCGTCACCACGCGCGACGCGGTGCCGATGCCGCCCTTGAAGCCAAAGCAGCTCATCCCCGCCCCGGCGCCCACCGCGCCGACAGCGAAATCCGCGCCCGCCGCATCCAGCGCCGCGAACGCATCGGCTTCGCTGATCTCCAGCGCCTGGATGTCGTTCAGGAACCCGTCATTGCACTCGCAAACCAGCGGGTTGACCGTGGAGGTCCGCCGCCCGATCTCCGGATTGGCCGCCACCGCGCGGCGGATCAGCGCCGTCGAACAGGTGCCGACCGACAGCGTGTTGGTCAGCAGGATCGGGGTTTCCAACTGCCCCAGCTCGTCGATCTGCATCAGCCCGACGCTTTTGCCGAAGCCGTTCAGCACATCGCTCGCCGCCACCGGCTTGTCGCGGAACACGTCGCCGGCATGCGGCAGGATCGCCGTCACCCCGGTGCGGATATCGCCCTGCACCAGCGTGCGATGCCCAACCGTCACTCCCGGCACGTCCGAGATCGCGTTGCGTGCCCCCGGCCTCAGCGTGCCGCAGGCCAGCCCCGCCTCCCGCGCCCTCACGTCCGCAGCTTCTGGTCGAGTGCGTCGCGCAGCCCATCGCCCAGCACGTTGAACGCCAGCACCGTCAGCAGGATCGTCGCCCCGGGGAACCAGATCAGATGGTCCGCCACGCCCAGATAGCTGCGCGCATCCGACAGCATCGCCCCCCATTCCGGACTCGGCGGCTGCGCCCCCAGCCCGATGAAGCTCAGCGACGCGGCGGTCAAAATCGACGTCCCCACGCGCAGCGAAATATAGACAATCACCACCGGCAGCGTCCCCGGCAGGATATGCACCAGCATCAGCTTGTAGCGCGACACCCCGATGCTGCGCGCCGCCTGCACATACACCGTCTGCTTCAGCCCGAGCGTCGAACCGCGCACCAGCCGCGCGAACACCGGCATCGAGAACACCGCGATCGCGTAGATCACGTTGTCGATCCCCGGCCCCAGCACCGCCACCACCGCGATCGCCAGAAGAATGCCGGGAAACGCCAGCAGCACGTCGCAGAGCCGCATCACCGCGGTATCCGCCCAACCGCCGAAAAACCCGCTGACGATGCCCAGCACCACGCCGGCGAACCCGCCCAGGAACACCGAAATGAACCCAACGCTCAGCGACACCCGCCCGCCCCAGATGATCCGGCTCAGAATATCCCGCCCGAACACATCCGTGCCCGCCCAATGCAGCCAGCTCGGTCCGGCCAGCACGTTGTCGTAATCCGGCGCCGCCGGATCGAACGGCGCGATCCATGGCGCCAGCAGTGCCGCCAGCACCATCACCGCCAGCACCACGCCAGCCGCCAGCGGCAACCGCTTGCGCTTAAACCGGCGCCAGAACTCGCCCAGCGGCGTGCGCACCTGCGTGCTCATTTCAACCGGATCTCCGGGTTCACCGCGGCATACAACAGGTCAACGATCAGGTTGATCAGCAGGAACTCGGTGGAAAACAGCATGATCTCCGCCTGGATAACCGGGTAATCGCGATACGACACGCTGTCGATCAGCAACCGCCCCAACCCCGGCCAGGCGAACACCGTCTCCACCACGATCGCCCCGCCCAGCAGAAACCCGAACTGCAACCCTGTGGCCGTGATCACCGGGATCAATGCGTTGCGCAGCGTGTGCGTCCACACCACGGTCTGCTCCGGCACGCCCTTGGCGCGCGCCGTGCGCACGTAATCCTCGCCCGCCACCTCGATGTAGGATGACCGCACAAACCGCGCCAGCACCGCGGCCACCGCCGTGCCCAGCGTAAAGCTCGGCAGCACGAAATGCTGCCACGTCCCATACCCCCCGGTCGGCAGCCAGCCCAGCCACACCGAGAACATCTGGATCAGCAGCAGCCCCAGCAGAAACCCCGGCGTCGATATCCCGGAAATCGCCAGCACCATCGACAGCCGGTCCACCCACTGCCCGCGCCGCACGCCCGACACCACGCCCATCACCAGACCCAGCGCCACCGCCCACACCATCGCGGTCACCGTCAGCCACAGCGTCGGCATGAACCGCACGCCGATCTCGCTGGCCACCGGCTGACGCGTCTTCGAAGACCGGCCCAGCTCGCCCCGCAATGTCTGCCCCGCATAGTGCAGATATTGCGAGACCAGCGAGCCATCCAGCCCCATCTCCGTCCGCATCGCCGCCACATCGGCCGCCGACGCCTCCGGCCCCGCCACCAGCCGCGCGGGATCGCCGGGCAGCAGGTGGACAAAGGCAAAGACAAAGATCGACACCGCGACCAATACGGGCACGGCGCCGATCAGCCGGCGGATGATGAAGGCCAGCATTACTTCAGGTCAGCTTCCTCGGTCAGCACGCCGCCATCAGGAATGTAGTACACCCCCGACAGGTTCTTGCGCTCACCAGCCAGCAGCTTGTCCACCGACAGGAACACCCACGGCGCATCCTTCCAGATCTGCGCCTGCGCCTTGCTGTAGGCATCCGCCCGCTTCGCCGGATCGGCCGTCGCCAGCGCCGCATCAATGAACCCGTCCGTCTCCTTCGAGGCGTAGTATGCC
>CAIRTN010000430.1 GCA_903881515.1 uncultured Rhodospirillales bacterium
AGGCCGCCGACAACCCGGCGACCCCAGCCCCGACCACGGCGATCCGTTGCCGGCTCATGCTGCCTTCAACCCGGCAAACGCCGCCAGCGCCCGCGCCCGGCCTTCGGCCAGCCCGACGACCGGTGCCGGATAGCCGCGCCGCAGCGCCGCCGGCGCCTCCCACGGCGCGTGGATCCATTTCGCCGGCAGATGCGCCAGTTCCGGCACGTAGCGGCGGACATAATCGCCGTCCGGATCGAATTTCGTGCCCTGCAGCACCGGGTTGAACACCCGGAAATATGGTGCCGCATCCGCCCCGCAACCGGCCACCCACTGCCAGGACGCCGCGTTCTGCGCCAGGTCTGCATCGACAAGCGTATCCCAGAACCAGGCCTCGCCGTACTGCCATGGCAGCATCATGTGTTTCACGAGGAACGAGGCGACGATCATGCGCACCCGGTTATGCATCCATCCGGTCTGCCAGAGCTGGCGCATCCCGGCATCGACGATCGGCACCCCGGTTTGCCCGCGCTGCCAGGCCGCCAGTCCGGCGTCATCCGCCCGCCACGGCATCCGGGCGAATTCGGCGCGCAGCGGCGTTTCCGGCAGATCGGGATGGTGCCACAGCAGATGCGCCGCGAATTCGCGCCACAGCACCTCGTTGACGAATTTCGTTGCCCCCTCGGCTGCCGCCCAGACCTGCCCGGCCGAGATCTCCCCGAACGCCAGATGCGGCGACAGCCGCGAGGTGCCATCCACCCCCGGCACATCGCGCTGCGTCGCGTACTCCGCGAGCCCATCGCGGATGAATGCCGCCAGCCGCGCCTGCGCGCCGGCCTCGCCCGGCACCCAGGCCGCGCGCAGACCGCCCGCCCAATCCGGCGCTGTCGGCAGCAGCCGCCAATCGTCCAGCGTTTCCGATGCCGCAGCAAAACCAGCGATCCGGGCCGGCGCCGCCATAACGCCCGGCACTCCGTGCATCAGGCAGGCCCGCGAGAACGGCGTGTAGACCCCGTACGGCGTGCCCGCCTGCGTGCGCACGGCATCCGGATGCAATGCCAGCGTGGTCAGATGCACGCGCAGCCGCCCGTCCAGCCGCTCTTTCACCGCGCGATAGGCTGTCCGTGCCCACGGCTCGGTGGGCATCCCGGCATGCACCGCGACCGCACCGACCTCGTCGGCCAAAGCCGGGATCACCTCGGCAAACCGGCCCCGCCGCAACACCAGCGGTGCCCCGCGCGCCGCCAGATCATTCCTCAGTGCCACCAGCGAATGATGCAGCCACCAGCGCGACGCCCCGCCCGGCTTCCAGGCGCCGGGGCTGCTGTAATCCAGCACATAGACGACCAGCACTGGCCGCCCGCTCGCCACCGCCGCGTCCAGCGCGGCATTGTCCGAAAGCCGCAACTCGCGGCGTAGCCAAAGCACAACAGGGGCAGTCGGTTCTTGCATCACAGGACCTATACGGTGGGCCCGGTCTCCCGGATGCAGTTTATATGGGGCCTTCCGCGATTTGCGCACCCATCTGTGTGCGATGCGCACGCGATGCCGCCAGCGGGAAGCTGAACACCCGCTCCTTACCCAGCAGGAAGATCCGCCCGCCTTTCGGAAACCAGCGCGCGATCGCCGCATCGCGCACATCAAGGCCCCCCGTATAGGCCCCCAGCGCCGGCAGCATCAGCCGCATGCCGTCGGTCACGAAGCACGGCCGCGTTACCGTCGTCCCCTGCACCGGCACCGTAGCTTTCGGGTGGAAATGCCCGGAAATCTCGCCTTTCGCCGGCCCGGACGCCTCATGACGGAACCGGAACGGCCCCGAATGCCACTCGGCAACCACCTCGCCGGCCATCGCCGCCTGCGCCGCCGGGTCGTGATTGCCCAGCACCCAGATGAAGCGCGTCGCCCGGGTCATCGCCGCTAGCCGCGCCTGATCGGCGGCCATCAGCCGCTCAGCCCCGCGTTTGTCGTGAAACGAATCCCCCAGCGCCACCACCGTCTTCGGCCGATACCGCCGCAGCAGGCTCGCCAGCACATCCAGCGTCGCCCGCGTATCCCACGGCGGCAGCAACTGCCCGCGCTCGGCCGCGGCACTGCCCTTTTCCAGGTGCAGATCCGCCACCACCAGCACCGACTCCCCTGGCCAGAACACTGCGCCCCCCGGGTCCAGCAACAACCGCTCGCCGGCGATATGCAACGGCGCCGCGCTCACAGCAGCCGCCCCTGCGTACCGTCGTACATCGCCTCAGCAACCAACGCCTCGGTCTCCGCCAGCAATTCGTCCTCGCTCATCCGGTCTTTCACGCTTTCCCGTCCAATCTCCAGCAGCACCGGCACCGCCAACGGCGACACCCGCGACAGCGCCATATGCCGCAGCCTGCCCTTCGCCCGCTTCAGCAGCAGCGCGATCCGCGACAGAGCGGTCAACCCCCCCGCCGCATCCGCCCGCGTCGCGCGCAGCAGGATATGGTCCGGCTGGTGCCGCCGCAGCATGTCGTAGATCAGGTCGCTGTTCACCGTCACCTGCCTCCGCGACTTTTCCATCCCCGGCATGTTCCGTTCGATCAAACCGGCGATCACCGCCACATTGCGAAAAGTCCGCCGCAGCATCGAGCTTTCCGCCATCCAGGCTTCCAGATCGTCGCCCAGCAGATCTTCCTCGAACAGCCGCTCGATCCCGGTCGGCTGCCGCGCCGACCACGCCGCCAGCACATAATCCGTCGCCACGAACCCCAGCGGCTGCATCCCCAGCCGCTCCATCCGCCGCGTGATCAGCATCCCCAGGCTCTGATGCGCGTTGCGCCCCTCGAAGCAATACGCCACCAGGTACCACCGCCCGCCGCGCGGAAACGTCTCCACCAGCAGCCCCGCCTTGCCAGGCAACCGCGACACCCGGCGCTGCGCCTGCAACCACTCCTGCACCGGCGCGGGAAACGCCGGCCACCCTGCCGGCTCCTGCAACAACCCGCGCACCCGGTCGGCCAGATTGGTCGTCATCGGCATCCGCCCACCCGCGTACGCCGGCACCTTCGGCTCGCCCGTGCCGCCGTCCGACACCTCGCACACCGTCTCCCGCAGCCGCAGGAACTTCAGCAGCCGGCCCGCGAACATGAACGTGTCGCCGGGGCTGAGCATGTTGACGAAATATTCCTCCACCTCCCCCAGCACCGGCCCGAACGCGAGCCGCACCTTCAGCAGCGGTTCCTCGACAATCGTGCCCACATTCATCCGCGCCTGCCGCGCCACCCGCTCGCTCACCACATGCAGCCGGCCTTCGGAATCCTGAAACAATTTTCGATAACGATCATAGGCTTGCAGCGCGTAGCTCCCGTTCTGCACGAACCCGAGCACCGCATCGAAATCCACCCTACTCAGCTCCGCATACGGGCTCGCCCGCCGGACCTCTTCGAACATCGCATCGCCCAGAAACGGCCCCGCACACGCCGTCAGCAACAGATGCTGCGCCAGCACATCGAGCCCCCCCGGCCCCGGCGGATCGCCATCGAGCTCGCCTTCCGCCACTCCCGCGATCGCCGCCGCGCACTCCAACACCTCAAACCGGTTCGCCGGCACCAGGATCGCCCGGCTCGCCTCGTCCATCCGGTGATTGGCCCGCCCCACCCGCTGCAACAGCCGTGACACGCCCTTCGGCGCGCCGACCTGCAACACCTGGTCCACCTCGCCCCAGTCGATCCCCAGATCCAGCGACGACGTCGCCACCACCGCCCGCAACCGCCCCTCGGCCATCGCCTGCTCGATCCGCTTGCGCTGCTCCAGCACCAGCGAGCCGTGATGAATCCCGATTGGCAGCGTCTCGTCGTTGATCCGCCACAGCGCCTGAAACAGCAGCTCCGCCTGCGCCCGCGTATTGACGAACACGATCGTCAGCCGCGCCTCCCGGATCCGCGCCATCACCTCCGGCGCCGCCGACAGCCCCATATGCCCCGACCACGGCAGCCGCCCCTCCGGCAGCAGCATCGTGATCTCCGGCGGCGCCCCCCCGCTCACCGAGATCGTCTGCGTCGCCCCCACATACGCCGCAATCGCCCCCGGATGCGCCACCGTCGCCGACAACCCGACCCGCACGGCCCCCGGTGCGATCGTCCCCAGCCGCGCCAGCCCCAGCGCCAGCTGATCCCCCCGCTTGCTCCCCGCCAGCGCATGCACCTCATCGATCACGATCCGCCTGAGCCCGGCGAACATCTCCGCCGCATCCGGCGCCGACAGCAGTACCGCCAGGCTCTCCGGCGTGGTCAGAAACAGATTGGCCGGCGTTTCCCGCTGCTTCCGCCGCTCCGCCGTGCTGGTATCGCCCGACCGCGTGGCAATCGAGATATCCAGCCCCATCTCCGCCACCGGCACACTCAGATTGCGCGCGATATCCGCCGCCAACGCCTTCAGCGGCGACACATACAGCGTGTGCACCCCCGCAAACCCGCCCCCCGCCAGCTCCACCAGACTGGGCAGAAATCCCGCCAGCGTCTTACCCCCGCCAGTCGGCGCCACCAGCAGCACGCTCTCCCGCGCCGCCAGCACCGCAAGCTGATGCGGCCGCACCACCCAGCCGCGCCCGGCGAACCATCCGGCAAAAGGTTCTGGCAATGTTCCCATCGGCACCTTAGATACGGCCTCGACGCCCCCCGCGAAAGGCCCACGAGATGGCAAAGCAGTTCCCGGCAATCGACGACGCCCAGCGCGACTTCATCGCCCGTCAGCACATCTTCTTCACCGCCTCCGCCACAGCGGAAAGCCGCGTCAACATCTCCCCCCGCGAGGCCGCCTGCCTGCGCGTGCTCACCCCCAACCGCGTCGCTTATCTCGACCAGACCGGCAGCGGCGCCGAAACCGCGGCACACCTGCACGCCGACGGCCGCATGACCATCATGTTCTGCGCCTATGCCGGCCCGCCGCTGATCCTGCGCCTATACGGCCGCGGTCACACCCTCACCCGCGGCACCCAAGCCTACGCCGAAACCCTCGCCACCGCCTTCGACAACCAGGAATCCCCCGGCGCCCGTCAGATCGTCGTGCTCGACATCGACCTGGTGCAGACCTCCTGCGGCTACGGCGTCCCTCTCTTCGAGCACACCGGCGACCGCCCCACCCTGCGCCGCTGGGCTGAATCCAAAGGCGACTCCGGCCTCGCCGCCTACCGCGCCGAGAAAAACGCCATCAGCATCGACGGCCTGCCCACTCATCTGGTGGGCGATGCCGCCGGTTGACACCTGGCTCTACCCCACGCCGCAGGGCCTTTACTGCGCCCCCGGCGACTTCTTCATCGACCCCCCCCGCCCCGTCCCCCGCGCGGTCATCACCCACGCCCATTCCGACCACGCCCGCCCCGGCAACCACACCGTCGCCGCCAGCTCCGCCACGCTGGCCCTCATGCGCGCCCGACACGGCCCCTGCCCCGCCGAAACCCCGCTCGCCTGGGGCGAACCCCTGCATCACCGCGACGTCACCATCACTCTGCACCCCGCCGGCCACGTCCTCGGCAGCGCCCAGATCGTCCTCGACCACCAAGGCACCCGCGCCGTCATCAGCGGCGACTACAAACGCGCCCCCGACCCCACCTGCGACCCCTTCACCCCCATCCAATGCGACCTCTTCATCACCGAAGCCACCTTCGCCCTGCCGATCTTCCGCCACCCGCCCGCCGCCGCCGAAATCGCCCGCCTGCTCGCCTCCGTCGCCCTCTTCCCCGGCCGCACCCACGTCATCGGCGCCTACTCCCTCGGCAAGACCCAGCGCCTGATCGCGCTGCTCCGCCAATCCGGCTGGAACGAACCCATCTACCTGCACGGCGCCCTGCTGCCGATGTGCGCCATCTACCAGCAGCACGGCATCGAGCTCGGCGACCTCCGCCCCGCCACCGTCGCGGAAAAGCGCGACCTCATCGGCCGCATCGTCCTCGCGCCCCCCTCCGCCATCGCCGACCGTTGGGCCCGCCGCCTGGAAGACCCCGTCGTCTGCATGGCCTCCGGCTGGATGCGCGTCCGCCAGCGCGCCAAACAAGGCGGCGTCGAACTCCCTCTCGTCATCTCTGATCACGCCGACTGGGACGAACTCAACCAGACCATCGACGACACCGGCGCCCGCGAAGTCTGGGTCACCCACGGCACCGAAGACGCCCTGATCCACGAAATCTCCAAACGCGGCATCAAGGGCCGGGCGCTGCGGCTCATCGGCTACGGGGAGGAGGAGGCGGCGTGAGCAAGGCAAGCGCTTCTTTTTTGAAAAAAAGAAGCAAAAAACTTTTCACTCTCTCCGCTTGCACGAACGTCCGTCCGGTGCGGCAAGCGTCAATGCCAGCGGGGAGGAAAAAGTTTTTTGCGGAGCTTTTTTACAAAAAAGCGACTTCTTCCTCCTTCCCCTTCCTGTCGGCTCCCGCGGCATGAAACCCTTCGCAGATTTGCTGGAACGCCTGCTCTACACCCAATCCCGCACCGCCAAACTCCCCCAACTCCGCCACTACTTCGCCACCACCCCCGACCCCGACCGCGGCATCGCGCTCGCCGCCATCACCGGCGAACTCACGCTGCACGCCGCCAAACCCGCCCTGATCCGAACCCTCGCCGCCGAGCGCACCGACCCCACCCTCTTCGCCCTGTCCTACGACTTCGTCGGCGACCTCGCCGAAACCATCGCCCTGATCTGGCCGCCCTCGCAGGCCACCCAACTCCCCGGCCTCGCCGAAATCGTCGCCACCCTCAACAGCACCGCCAAGCCAGACCTCCCCGCCCAGATCGCCGCCTGGCTCGACGCCGCCGACCCCTCCACCCGCCTCGCTTTGCTCAAACTCATCACCGGCGGCCTGCGCGTCGGCGTCTCCGCCCGCCTCGCCCGCATCGCGCTCGCCGAATGGGCCGGCCACACCACCGCCGACGCCATCGAGGAGATCTGGCACAGCCTCGCCCCGCCCTACACCGACCTGTTCGCCTGGCTGGAACACCGCGCCCCCCGCCCAGACCCCGCCGACGCCCCCGTCTTCCGCCCGCTGATGCTCGCCAACCCGCTCGAAACTGGCGACATCGCCCCCCTCGAGGCCCCGCTCTACCGCGCCGAATGGAAATGGGACGGCATCCGCGTCCAACTCGTCAGCACCGCCGGCGGCACCCGCCTCTACTCCCGCGGTGCCGAAGACATCTCCGCCACGTTCCCCGAAATCACATGCCCCAGCCCCGCCGTGCTCGACGGCGAACTCCTCATCATCCGTAACGGCGCCGTCGCCCCCTTCGCCGACCTGCAACAACGCCTCAACCGCAAAACCACCACCCCCAAACTCCTGCGCGATCACCCCGCCGCTGTACGCCTCTACGACATCCTGTTCGACGGCACCGAAGACCTCCGCGGCCTCCCCTTCGACGCCCGTCGCGCCCGCCTCGAAGCCTGGCACGCCCGCAACCCCACCCCCCTTCTCGACCAATCCCCCCTCATCGAATTCCGCACCCTGGACGACCTCGAACCCCCCCGCGCCAACGCGCGGAGCGCCGGCATCGAGGGCCTGATGCTCAAACGCGCCAACTCCCCCTATCTCCCCGGCCGCCCGCGCGGCCATTGGTGGAAACACAAGCGCGACCCGCTCACCATCGACGCCGTGCTGATGTACGCCCAACGCGGCCACGGCAAACGCAGCGGCCTGTATTCCGACTACACCTTCGGTCTCTGGCGCACCGACACCGAACTCGTCCCCATCGGCAAAGCCTATTTCGGCTTTACCGACCGCGAACTGGATTTCCTCGACAAATGGATCAGGGCCAACACCACCGCCCGCTTCGGCCCAGTCCGCGAAGTCTCCCCCGGCCTCGTCCTCGAAATCGCCTTCGACGCCGCCCAACTCTCACCGCGCCATAAATCCGGCGTTGCCTTGCGGTTTCCGCGCATTGCGCGGCTACGCGCGGACAAGCCACATCAAGAGGCTGACAGGCTCGAAACCTTGATGAAGCTCATCAAGTAAGCAGTCCCTTTTTTGTAAAAAAGGGACCCAAAAAAACCTTTATAAATCAATTTTGTAGGGCGGATTAGCCCTTGCGTAATCCGCCATCTTCGCCACCGCGCAGCCCTACAAAGCCACGGCCGGAATCAGCCCGGCATCTTCGGGAACCGCTGCCGCGCGCCGTCGGCATGAACCCAGGGCTGCGCGCTGTCGCAATAGATTTCCATCACCGGCGTAAACTGCGCGGGTTCGTCCAGCGTCCCGGCCAGGATCATCGTCATCCCCGGCATCACATCGACTTCCGAGACGATGCCCGAGCCACAATTCGGGCAGAACCGGCGATGCACCGGCTTGCCGGAATCTCCCGTGTCCTCATAGGTCCGCATCTCGCCCTGCACGCTCACCGCCGCCGACGCCACCCCGATCACCGGCTCAAACGCCGAGCCGGTATAACGCTGGCAATTCCGGCAATGGCAGATCCCGCTGAACACCGGGTCCGCCGAAACGCTATAGCGCACGCGCCCACACAGACAGCCGCCCGTCATGTTTGCCATGATATCCCCCCCCCATAGACCCGTGATCCCCGGATGACGGGTCGATCCCTTGTTCCACAACGCAGCCTAACGGCCCTCGGTCGGCTTTTGCAACGGCGGCCGGGCAGGACGGACGCATCCGGCGCGCCGCTCATGCAGGCATTCTCCTATGCCGGTACAAGCAAAACCGGCGCCACGACACCCGCCGCAACGCCGGTCTTTCAACCCGGTCCAGTCGGTCAGCCCGTGCGGTATGCGGCCTTCCGGCGACGGATGAGACCAAGCCCCATAAGCCCGGCGCTGATCAGCGCCATCGACGCCGGTTCAGGAACCGCGCCGCCGGCCTCTGGCGCGTTGCTGCTGGCATTATAGACAATGTTGTCAATGCCCCAGTAGTCCCAGCTGGCGTAGGTGATGCTGACGCTGCTCACCTGATTGGAGTCGACAAAGCCGACAAAATTCACGCCACCGGAGGAGTTTGTCGACAGCGACTGCGTTCGCGCCGTTCCGTCATTGTAGCTGAACACCAGGTTCGATTCAGCGAATTGGGTCTGGATGCCCGTGATGTCCATGCCGAACGAATTGATCGGCGCGTCGAAGCTGAATGTCAGCGTCATCACGTCGAAGTTGTTGCCGGCGACCGACAGATACTTCGACCCGTCGGGGGTCACGTTGAACCCGGCAAGGTTTAGATAAACCGGCGTGTTGTTGACGCCGGTCAGTTCCCACGTCGCGGCGCCGGAAATCGTCAGGTAGGTCCCGCCGCCAAGGCTCACGGCCTGCCCGCTGGGCCATGATCCAAAGCTGTACGGCATGGTTTCGAATGTCTGCGTGCGCGTCGAACCGTAGGCGGCCGCGGCGCTGAGAAAATCCGCTTCGGCGGCGGCGGTATTGGGGAACGGACCGGACGTGGAGGCGCCGTTGTCGGCGGCCGAATACGTCGTCCAACCGGCCTGCGCCGGCGATCCTGCCAGCAACAGGCATCCGAATGCACAACTCGCCAGCAGGATACTGCGCAGATGTAATTACCCACCCCCTTGCCATGGACTCCAATCTCTGAATCCATGGGGCATGGATCGCATTGATTTGCAGCGCCTGAGCCGGGAAGAACTGATCGAGCTTGTGCTCGCGCTTCAGGGTCCCGCTAAAACGTCGCGCACC
>CAIRTN010000431.1 GCA_903881515.1 uncultured Rhodospirillales bacterium
CAAGGCCAGGGCTTTGCCCTGGACCCAGCAGGGGACTCAGTCCCCTGCACCCCACATTCGCTTGTGCGGTGGTTGATTGGTTGGCTCGGCGTTGGGCGTGGAGCGGCGGAGCCATCAAGAGTCTTTGGGCTTCGCCGCTGCACACGCGCTGATGTTCTTGGCTATGGATGTGGGGTCAAGGGGACTGAGTCCCCTTGCGGGTCCAGGGCAGAGCCCTGGCCTTACTTCTTAGCGCGCGTATCGCAGCAAAGGCAGCGCGGTGGCGACGTTGAGGGCGGCGCCGGTCATCAGGACGATCAGGGTGCCTTCGGGGCCGGCGTAGTCCAGCAGCAGGGCGCCGAGGGAGGGGGAGATGGCCTGGGCCAGCATCACGGGCATGGCGATTTTGCCCATGATGGCGGCGTAGCCGTCGCGGCCGAACAGGGCGAGCGGGACGGTGCCGCGGGCGATGGAGCGGATGCCGGCGCCGGAGCCGTAGAGCACCAGGCCGGCGCCGGCCATTTCGGGGTTGCCGAAGACGAGGGCGATGCCGGCGCAGGCGAGGAAGGTGGAGGCGAGGAGGGTCCAGACCGGGTGTCGTTTGCCGGCGACGAGCATTTGCACGATGCGGGCGCCGACCTGGGCTGGGCCGATCAGGGCGCCGAGGGCGACGGCGGTGGCGAGGGATAGGCCGCGGACCTGGAGCAGGGTGAGCATGTGGATGGAGACGACTGTCATCAGCACCGAGGCGAGGGTGAGGTTGCCGGCGAGCCACCAGAAGGCGGCGCGGTGGGATTTGGTGTTTGTGCTGGTTTGGGCTGCGGCTTTGGCCGGGCGGATGGTTTCGCGGGGGATGGCGAAGGCATACAGGGGCATGACGACGCAGAGCATGATGCCGGCGTAGATGGCGCAGGCGGCGCGCCAGCCGAGATGTTCGACCATGTAGGCGGAGAGTGGCCAGCAGACGGTGCTGGCGAAGCCGCCGAGCAGGGTGACGAGGGTGATGGCGCTGCGGGCCTGGTCGCCGTAGATGCGGCCGAGGGTGGAGAAAG
Organism: uncultured Rhodospirillales bacterium; assembly: GCA_903881515.1. GTDB lineage: Bacteria > Pseudomonadota > Alphaproteobacteria > Acetobacterales > Acetobacteraceae > CAIRTN01. Next base: position 1,032 of record CAIRTN010000431.1, read on the forward strand.
CGGGGTCGTAGAGGCCGGCGGCCATGCCGAGGCCGAGCAGGACCCAGCCGAGGATGTAGATGGGCAGCGACGGGGCGAGGGCGAGGGTGGCCAGGCCGGCGGCGAGGATGACGGCGCCGGCGCAAAGGATGGGGCGGCCGCCCCAGTGTTCGATCAGCCGGCCGACTTTCGGCGAGGCGAAGCCGGAGGCGAGAAAGCCGATCGACAGGCCGCCGACGACCCAGGCGAGCGGCCAGCCGGTGTCGCGCACGATGGGCTGCGCGAGGACGGAAATCAGGTAGTAGGACGAGCCCCAGGCCAGGATCTGGCCAACGCCGATGGCGCTGAGCACGACCCAGCGGGGGCGGGATTGGCCAGAAGGCGGCGCCTCCTGGCCAATATCGGTAGCAGACGTCAGAGCGCGGCCAGCACCGCTTCGGCGCGGCTGACGTCGAAGCCGCCGGGGGCCTCGACGGCGAGGTGCGTCACGACGCCGTCCTGGGCGATGAGGGCGAAGCGCTGGCTGCGCACGCCCATGCCGCGGGCGACGAGGTCGAGTTCGAGGCCGAGGGCCTTGGTGAAGGCGCCGGAGCCGACGGCGAGCATGACGATGTCGTCGCCGACGCCCTGGGCCTTGCCCCAGGCGCCCATGACGAAGGCGTCGTTGACCGAGATGCAGATCACGCGGTCGACGCCCTTGGCCTTCAGCGCGCCGGCCTGTTCGACGAAGCCGGGCAGGTGCTTGGCGGAGCAGGTGGGGGTGAAGGCGCCGGGGACGGCGAAGAGAACGACCTTGCCCTTGAACAGGTCTTCGGTGGCGGCTTCCTTCGGCCCGTCGGAAGTGGCCTGCATCAGTTTCATCGCGGGGATGCTGTCGCCGACTTTGATCGTCATCTGGGATGTTCCTGTTTGGCTTGCCGGCGGCCCTCCCGACCGGCTCAGTGCGGAGTCCTACCGATGATTGGGCGCGCTGTCATCCTTCGCTTGCGCAGGCCGCCGAACCGGAGAGAATGGGGCGATGAACGAAGCTTCCCCCACCTCGCTGTGCGGCTACCTGCTCATTGCGATGCCGGCGATGACGGATCCGCGTTTTGCGCAGAGCGTTATCTATCTGTGTGCTCATGGCGCGGAGGGCGCGCTGGGCATTGTTGTCAACAATCCGGCGGGCACGCCGAAATTTGCCGAGCTGTTGCAGCAGCTTGAAGTGGGGCCGGTGCCGCCGCTGCGGGTGCTGACGGTGCGCACGGGCGGGCCTGTGGAGAGCGAGCGGGGGTTTGTGCTGCACAGCACGGACTGGCTGGGCGAGGGGTCGCTGCGGGTGGATGAGGGCACGGCGCTGACGGCGAGCCTGGATATTCTGAAGGCGATCGCGAGCGGCGAGGGGCCGGAGCAGGCGATGTTGGCGCTGGGCTATGCGGGGTGGGGGCCGGGGCAGCTGGATAGCGAGATCCAGGCCAATGCCTGGCTGCATGCGCCGGTGGATGCGGCGATTCTGTTCGATGACGACGATGCGACGAAATGGCGGCGGGCGCTGGCGAGTTTGAAAATCAACCCGTTGTTGCTGAGTTCGGAGGCGGGGAGGGCCTGAACCCTCCCCTGGCCGGTCAGAGGTTTTTGGCGAAGAAGGCCAGGGTGCGTTCCCAGGCCAGGGCGGCGTCGGGGGCGGAGAAGCTGGCGCGTTCGTCGCAGCCGAAGCCGTGCAGGGCGCCGGGGTAGATGAAGATTTCGGCCTGAGGTTGGGCTTCGGCGATCAGGGCGACGTCGGAGAGCGGGATGCCGGTGTCTTTCTCGCCGAAATGCAGTTCGACCGGGCAGGCCGGGGGTTCGGTGCGGGTGCCGGCGATGCCGCCACCGTACCAGCCGTTGGCGGCCTTGAACAGGCCGCCGGTGCGGGTGGCGCCCCACCAGGCGAGCGTGCCGCCCCAGCAATAGCCGACGATGCCGAGCGAGCGGTTGCCGAGGGCCTGGCCGGCGGCGGTGATGTCGGCCATGGCGCCGGCGTCGGGGACTTTGGCGCGCAGGTCGCGGCCGGCGGCGACGTCGGCGGCCTGGTAACCGAGTTCGACGTCGCGCTCGGCGCGGTCGAACAGGGCAGGGGCGATGACGGCGTAGCCGTGGGCGGCAAAGCGGTCGGCCATGTTGCGGATGTGGTGGTTGACGCCGAAGATCTCCTGCACGACGACGAGGGCCTTGGTGGCGCTGTCGGGGCCGGCGCGGTAGGCGGAGAAAGTGTGGCCGTCGGCCGCGGTCAGCGTGATGGTCTCGCCCATGATGGTCCCCTTGTGGGTTGGTGGTTGGATCGGGAGGATGGGGGTATGGCCGAGATCGTCAACCTCAAACGCGAGAAGAAACGCCGGGCGCGCGCGGATGCGGCGCAGCTGGCCGCCGAGAACCGGGTGCGGTTCGGGCGGACCAAGGGCGAGAAGTTGGTGGATGCGCAGGCGCGGGAGCGGGACGAGGTTCGGCATGCGCAGGGGAAGCTGGAGTTGCCGCCGTTGCTGAAGGAGTGAGTCGGGAATAGGTGTGAGTCGGAAAATCTTACACTTCGTTGCCTCCAATCTGTGTTGGTTGAGCGCTGAACGAACCTGTCAGCGGCTGCGATGATGCAGGATATGGAACGATTTGGCTTTTCCGAAGGCGTCAGGTAAAAAATATGTGTTATTTCAATGTGTTATATTTTCATCCGGGCCCGAGGGGAAATTCCAGGGAGGAGATCTAGCGGATCGGAAGCTGCGCTGGGGATTGTCAGAATTTTTTACAATTCCAGCGTCACTTTTGAGGTGCGGCTGATAAAATGCAATCGAATCAATCATGTTGTGCGGTGGTACGGTCCTTGCTAAGAATGCTTTGAGCGAATGTCGGCGACGGCATCGGCATAGTGATTAATACCTTAGACGGGGAATGGGGGATGTCCCGGAGAATGTTGAAAAAGGGAGAGCGGCGTTGCTCGCCTTGAGCCGGTAGGCTCGGGGTGTCGAATCCTCGAAGGGAGCAACGCCATGAAGAAATCTACCACACCGCCTTCGGTCAG
>CAIRTN010000432.1 GCA_903881515.1 uncultured Rhodospirillales bacterium
CAGCACCGAGGTCATCAGGCCGAGCGAGCCGAAGCCCTGGGCCACGATGTCGGACTGCACGTCGCCGTCGTAGTTCTTGCAGGCCCAGACGTAGCCGCCGTTCCACTTCAGGGCGGAGGCGACCATGTCGTCGATCAGGCGGTGCTCGTAGGTGAGCTTGGCGGCGTCGAAGCGGGTCTTGAACTCGGCGTCGAAGATCTCCTGGAACACATCCTTGAACATGCCGTCATAGGCCTTGAGGATGGTGTTCTTGGTGGATAGGTAGACCGGGTAGTTGCGGATCAGGCCGTAGTTGAAGCTGGCGCGGGCGAAGCCCTCGATCGAGGCTTTGGTGTTGTGCATGCCCATGGCGACGCCGTCGCCCTTGAAGTCGTGCACTTCCATCACTTCGGCGGGGCCGCCGTCGGCGGGCTGGAACACCAGCGAGACCTTGCCGGGCTTGAGTATCTTGCGCTCGGTGGCGCGATAGATGTCGCCATAGGCATGGCGGCCGATGACGATGGGCTGGTTCCAGTGCGGCACCAGGCGGGGCACGTTGCTGCAGATGATCGGCTCGCGGAAGATTGTGCCGTCGAGGATGTTGCGGATGGTGCCGTTCGGGCTGCGCCACATCTTCTTCAGGCCGAATTCCTCGACGCGGGCTTCGTCGGGGGTGATGGTGGCGCATTTCACGCCGACGCCGTACTGCTTGATGGCATGGGCGGCATCGACGGTGACCTGATCGTCGGTCTGGTCGCGATATTCGATGCCGAGATCGTAGTATTTAAGGTCGATATCGAGGTAGGGCAGGATCAGCTTGTCCTTGATGAAGCCCCAGATGATGCGGGTCATTTCATCCCCGTCGAGCTCCACGACCGGGGTCTTGACTGCGATCTTTGCCATTGGCGTCCTCGTCTTTCGCGTTTCGATGGGACCGTATTGCACCATCGCAATTCCCTCGCAAGCGACGCCCAGGCCCGCAAAACACGCATGCCGTTGCGGGCCGGGGCCACAGGCCCGATACTCGGCAGCGATGATTGCTGCCACGTCCAGTCTGTTCTTTGACCTTATTGTCGCGTTCGCCATTCTCGGCATGCTGCTGGCCGTGCTGATGGCGGCGTTGCGGCTGCGCGCGGCCGGGCAGCGCGAGGCGGAGCAGGCGCGCGAGCGGGCGGCGCTGACCGCGGCGTATTCCCAGCTTGCCGCCGCCAAGACCGCCGCCGAGCAGCGCGCGGCGCAGTTGGCCGCGACCCTGGCCGGGATGTCGGACGGGGTGATGATGGTCGATTCCGATATGCGGCTGCTGCAATGGAACGACCGCTGGACCGAGATCGCCGGCGTGCCGCCGGGGGTGCTGCGGGTGGGCGTGCCGCTGGAGGATGTGCTGCGCGCGCAGGCGGAGAGCGGCGAGTTTGGGCGGGTGGATGTCGAGGCGGAGGTGGCGCGGCGGGTGGAGCGCATCCGTTCCGTGGGCACTGGCGAGGATCTGGAACGGCAGCGTCCGAACGGACGGGTGATCCGCATCCGCCGCCAGGTGCTGGCGGATGGCAGCATGCTGAGTGTGGTGACCGATATCACCGCGCTGGCGCGGGCTGCGGCGCCGGCGCCGCAGCGCGCGCCGGCGGAGCAGGAGCGCGGGGCCGTGCGCGCGCTCAGGCGCTGCTTTGTGCTGCTGGTCGAGGATATCGTGGTGAACCAGGTGGTGACAGCGACGCAGTTGCGCCGCGATGGCCATCGCGTCGACGTCGCCGGCTCCGGCGCCGAGGCGCTGCAGATGGTGGCGAGCCGGCCGTATGACCTGGTGCTGATGGATCTGATGATGCCGGGGATGGGCGGCATCGAGGCGACCGAGGCGATCCGGCAGATGCCGGGCTTCGTGGCGCGGGTGCCGATCCTGGCGCTGACCGCGACCGCGCGGGCGCAGGATCGCGCGCGCTGCTTCGCCGCCGGGATGCAGGCGATGCTGAGCAAGCCGGTGCGCCCGGAGGAACTGACCGAGGCGATGGCCGCGGCTTTGGCGCCCGGCGCGCCGCCGGTGCGTGCGGTGACCCCGCAGCAGCTCCCGCCGTTGCGCCGGGAGATGCCGGGCACCAGCGGACCGGTCGCATTGCTGAATGTCGAGCGGCTGGCGGAACTGCGCGATGGGCTGCCGCCGGGTCTGTTCGAGGAATTGGCGCATCAATGCGTCGTCGATATGCGCGAGCGGATGATGGACCTGCATGACGCGGTGGAGACCGGCATGCTGGACCGTGTCGGCGGCGCCGCGCATGCGCTGGCGGGGATGGCCGGCAGCTACGGGATGCAGGCGGCCGAGCAGCGGATGCGCCGGTTGATGGAGGCCGCACGCAGCGGCGACAGCATGCTGTGCCGGGAAGTGGCCGAGGGGATGGATCAGGAGTTGCAGCGTACCGACGCGGCTCTGACGGAGGCTGTGCGCCGGCCATGATCCGCGTCTACCTCGCCGGGCCCGACGTGTTCCGCCCTGATGCCGAGGCGTTCGGGGCGCGGCTGAAGGCGATCTGCGCCGGGCATGGGCTGGACGGCGTGTTCCCGCTGGACGGGTTGGCCGGCGGCGATGACCCGGCCTGGGCGGGGCTGCCGCTGGCGCAGGTCATCGCCCGGCGCAATGAGGCGCATATCGCCGGCTGCGCGGCGCTGATCGCCAACCTGACGCCGTTTCGCGGCCCGAGTGCCGATGCCGGCACGGTGTTCGAGATCGGCTACGCACGGGCGCTGGGGCGGCCAGTGTTCGGCTGGAGCAATGCCGCGCTGCCGTTTGCCGCGCGCAGCCGCGCCTTCACCAGCGGCGGCGAGCGCGACGGCGAGGGCATGCTGATCGAGGATTTCGGCGATCTGACCGACAATCTGATGATCGATGGCGCAATCATCGCTTCGGGCGGGGCGGTGTTTACCGCGGCTGCGGAAGCAGCAGCGCGCTGGTCATCGCTGGAGGCCTTCGAACGGTGCTGTAAAGCTGTGGCGCGGTCAGCGCAGCTTCTGGCGTAGCTCCTCCAGCCGGCTGCGGTAGGCTTCGGCATCGCCGTAATCGGCGAAGTCCTTGGTGCGGGCGTGGGCGCCGCGCACCTGGGTGGCGTGGCGGATCGGGCACCAGAACTGCTCGGTACGGGCGGCGACCTCGCGGGCGTAGCCGATGACGCCGTTGCCGTAGCCGCAATAGACGCAGTTCAGCTTCTCGATGACGTTGAGATAGCCCAGACGGTGCCGGTCGATCACCACGTATTGGCTGCGCTGCACGCGGGTGATGCTCCAGGCGGAGAAGCAGATCCATTGGTAGAGCGTCAGGCTCAGATCCAGGATCAGGAAGGGTATCACCATCGCGTAGATCACCGGCGCCACC
>CAIRTN010000433.1 GCA_903881515.1 uncultured Rhodospirillales bacterium
ATACCGTCGTCGCCGAAGGGCGCAAAGTCGTGACCGTTGCGGTCGGACGCTGCGGCTTTGCCTTTGCCCGGCTTGCCTTTGGTGGCAGCAGGCTCACTTCCAGTCGTTCCACCGTGGAGGTCATGCAGCAACTCCTCAAACTTAGATTTGGCTTTTTCAGGCGGCAGCAGCTTGTTACGCACGATGGCGAACTTCGTCACGGCCTCGACGACCTTGAGGCGTTCGGCGAAGTCTGGTCCACCGCCTTCGGGATCGGCGGGCAGGCTCGCCTCGTCGACCAGCGTGTTCAGCAGCATCTCCGTCTTGCCGAGCAGGTCATCGTCGGACTTCTTGGCCATCACTGCCTCTGCTGTACGCGGTCACGCCACGAAGGGATCGTCCCGGCGGCAGGACGTTGCGGTGCCACCTTACCAGCGGAAGCACGATCGCGCCAAGAAGGAATCGGGACCGGGTCGCCAGACGGCGTAGACGCCGCGTCGTCAAACCCTTTTTTCATTGGCCCGGCCGCCGTGAATGCCGCACCTGTCGCGCCCGCTGCGGCAGACGCCTCAAGCGACCGCGGGTCCAGCAGTGCGCGAAGCAGCGTTTCTGCCGCCTCCGCACCGGGCGGCCCGCCCTCTAAACCGCGTGCGATGAACTCCACCGTTTTCGGCGACGAGGCGATATTAGCGACGGCGCTCAGCATCTTGCCGACCATCAGTCGGGACGCCCACTTCGGCAGGGCACCCAGTGCTGCCTGCCCGGCCTTCGGCACGAACACCGCGCGCTGCGGGTTGAACAACATGGCTCGCCCGGCCAAGCTGGAACCGAAGTCCGCCTCGGACGGCGGGAACATCATCACCGCCTTGCGCATCAGGTTGGTCATCTGTTCACGCGACACGCCTGGGAACAGGAGGTCTTGCGCTTCGGCGGTCAGGCCGAAGAATTTCTCCGCGACCGGCGCCACGCTGCCGCCAGGGCGCCCTGCCGCTGGCGCGATGCGGTCGGCCAGGTCTTGCATGTAGCGGCGTGCGGCAGCCTGCCGCAGCATGGTGAACTCAGGCGAGCTGGTGCCAAATTCCATCGCGACCGACTTCAGGAGGCTCGGCGTCTCGACGATCTTGTTTGCTGCGGCCTCGGACTCAAGCGACACGAACTCGTTCAGCGGGGACTTGCGCAAGGTCGCTTCGCCTGTTTGCAACGCCTTGCGCGTCTCGTCGGACAACTTCGCCATCTCGGTCTTGAACGTCGCCAGCGGGTTTCTCGCCCCCATCTCCTGCGCGTGACGGATGGCGGCGTCGGCCCGGTCCATCAGTGTGAACACTGTGTCGCCGGGGCGTTGCTCCATCGGCACGCGGCCAGCCGAGCGCATGATCCGATCGGCCTGGATGCGCAGCCGCTCGGCGTCGAGGGTCGAGTATGCTTCCTTGAGCACGCCACTCTCGGCTCGCGCCGCGATTTCTCCCGCCAGCTTCGTCGGGTCTACGCGGCCGGCCTGTGCCCCTGCCGCATCGAGCATGGCGCGCGTGTCCGCCGCCACGGTGGCCCGCCAGAGGTTGTCCCCGCCCATCTCGCGGATCATGCGGATGCGCTCACGGTTGATGCCCGCGTCGCCGCCTCGCATCGCGAGCGACGCCAGTTCCTCGGCGTCGGCCGGCGCAGCGGCGCGCGAGAAGGCCGCGATGCGGCGCACCGTCGCATCCTCGAACTTGCGGATGTTGTCGCGGTAAAAGTCGTCAGCGGCGCGCAAGTGCGACGCGGCCTCTTTCAGCTCGGGCACTGCCTCGGCATCGTAGATCACGTCGTTGATCGTCTGATCCAGCTTAACCAGCGCCCCCTGCCTCGGCCCGCGAGTGAGGTCTCCCCAGTCCACCTTGGACCGGATGAAGTTGCGCAACTGGTGCAGATCGCCGAACGTGACAGGCTTGTTCGTCGTCGCCGCTACCGGGTTGCCAAATTGGTCGAGCAGCCCGCCGCTCGCGGGGGCCGTCTCGCCGCCCAGCTTCATCAGCAGTGCGATCTCGTTCGGGTACTGCGCACGTAGCGCGACCGGCGCGTTGTCGAGCACTTCTTTGGCCCACTGACGGACCCCGGCTACGTCAGGCTGAGCATCGCCCGCCACCTCGTCCGCCGCGTCGTAGAGACGCTTGGCGTCCTTGCCCATCTGCGCGCGAAGCCCGACGATCCGTTCGCCGAATTTGCGCGACAGGTCGCCCGGCCGATCGCCTGCCGTCTTCAGCGCCGCCGTCGCCGTCCGGTCGAGGTCCTCGATGTCGCGGTTAATCAAACCCTGCGCCGTCTTGCGAAGCGTGTCCGCCTCGGTCACAAGCGCGGTCTGCTGCGTCGAGAGGTCGCGCTGCGCTTCGCGCAGGTCGCCCTTCAGCGCCGCCTCACGAGCAGTGCGGTAGCCGGTCGTGCGCTGCTCCAGTGCCGTCCGTGCGTCTCCCAGCATCTTCGCGGCCTTGGCCTTGGCCGCCTCGCCGGCCTCGCCGAGTGGGACCGCCGCGGTCTGGCCGACCACCTTGCGCTCCGACTCAGGCACACCCACGGACTCCAGCAGTTGGCCGGTAACTTTCGGCAGCCATTCCTTCTCGGCGGTCTTCTTCACCGGGTCATACCCAAACTGCTTGGCGATGTTCGCCAGCACGGACACGAACGGTAGTTCAGGCGCATAAGAACTAAGGGGAACGCGCCCCCCTTCGCCCGCGATCTGCTTGGCGACTTTCAGGGCTTCTGTATCGACACCGCCGAGGTAGCGCAGGAACGCTGGTAGCTTTTCGGCGAGGCCCTTTTTGATGATAGACGGCGCCGCCATTAGGCCACCGCCGGCCAGCGTGCCGACGCCACCTTCGACGCCCGAGCCACCAATCTCCCAAGCCGCGCGCCAGGGCGACAAAGACTCGACGCCCAGGTGCCGCAGTATCGCCTCGTTGCCTGCCTCGCCCGCCGCAGCACCCGCCGTGCCGCCCGCCGTGCCCGCAGCGATAGCGCCAACCGGGCCGCCGCCGAACACGCCTGGGATGGCACCGGCGAGAGCGCCAACGGCGGACCCGCCAGCGGGCAATGCCTTGCTGCCGACTGTGCCCACGCCGCGGCTCACCAAGCCGCCCGGCGAGGGCATCCGGGTAGACAACCGGCCTTCGGGCGTCTCGACGTAGAGTTCGCCGCGGTCTTCCTTTACCGTTCCAGGGCCGTACACGTACTCCAGCGCCTTCTTCCGGCCTTCGGTCGTGTGCGCCATGTCGTAGAGGGTCATGGCTTGTGGGGACACGTTGCCCGCAGCCGCGGGCTTGGTCTTGACCTCGGCGCCTTCGCGGTAGGACGCACCGGGCGGCACGGTCTGGTATGTCACATCGTCTGTGACCGTGTGCGGCACGATGCGGACTTGTCCCGTCGGGTCGCGAAACTTGGACCCGGCGGGTAGGGCCGCCGCCTCGGCTGGGTCGCGCACAACGCGGATCGGCTCCAGCCCAACGTAGGGCGCGTCGGCGCTCGTGCGTGGCGGCTTCACGAAGGTAGAGGTGGGCGTCGGTGCCTGGGGCGCGTCCGGCGCGGCGGTCTCGGCGTCTGCCATCAGTCGCGCCCCGGAACCGCGGGGAAGTCCTCGAACGACGGTGCTCGATCGGCGCCGCCGGCTCCTCCGCGCCAGTCCAGCGGCTGGAGCGTGTCGTAGGTCATGTCCGGCTTCCACTGGCCTTTCATGCGGGCATCGAGGTCTTGCATGCGGCGGTAGAGATCGTTCTGGACGCCCAGCACGGCGTCCATGACATTCTTGGTCGTCTGGCCCCAGCCACGCCCGCCGATGATCTCGTCTATGACTTTCTGCTGCGACGCCAACGGGCGCCCGCCGCTCTCGCGCACCGCTGCGGCGTAGGCCAGACGGAGTTTGTCGATCTCGCGGACGAACTCCGACCGCGCCGTTGAGTCGGTCCCGATCAAGTTTCCGATCGCTTCCGCTGGCCGCCCGAGCATGCCGCCGGCGCCCACCGCGAAGGGCGTAGACTGGGCAATGTTCAGCACGTTGTCCGCAGCGGTCATCGCTGCGGTCGCCTGGCTGTAATTCTCTTGCAGCTTGGCGATCTCCGGTGCAGTCGGCGGGCGCTCCAGCTTGCTGTGGGACTCTTCCTCGGCCATGATTTCGTTGTAGCGCAGCGTGCCCGGCTTCACGCCTTCTTCCGCCGCGCGCTTGGTCGCCCGCGATACAACCACGTTGGTGTAGATTTGCTCTGGTGTCTGCGGCTTGGCCTGCGCTGCTTGCGCCTTTTCCCAAGCCAGCGGGTCGTCCAGCCTCGCCCGCGCTGTCCATTTCTGCTGCACCGCCGCCATCACGGCGTCGCGTTCGGGGCCGGGCGGCTTGGCCTGCGCGGCCATGAGGTCGTGGCGCTTCTCGATCTCGTCCTGGACGCGAAGCTGGCCTTCGGTCATCCGCTTGCCGAGCACGTCGATCCCGGTGAACAGGTGGACCGCGCCGGCGGTGTCGCCCGCGTTCAGCAGCGCCAGCGCCGCGTCGTTCTTGGTCGCGGCAGCCAGTCCGGTCAACTCCGAACGCAGGATTTCCTGGTTGCCCTTGGCCTTCTCCATGATCGCGTGGAAGTTGTCCATCTCGAACTGGTGCATCTTGGTCGCGTTCTCGGTCGCGATCTTCCACTGCTCGAACGCCTGCTTGGACCGCTCA
>CAIRTN010000434.1 GCA_903881515.1 uncultured Rhodospirillales bacterium
CAAGGCCAGCAGTCCCTTTTTTGCAAAAAAGGGACCCAAAAAACCTCCATCAATCCCCCCCCGTAGGGTGGGGTGCCCTTCCGCACCCCACCACCTCCCGCCCACCGCGTCAAAACAACCGCATACCTGCACCGCAAAAATCGCAGTCCAGCGAAAAAACAATAAGGTTAGATATTCACACCTCAACAGCAAAAGGTCCGCCCCCGTGAACAGCAACCCTCCCGCAGCGAACGACCCGATCGTGCGCATGATGCGGGACAGTTGCGCCCGGTTCACACACACGGCTGAGAACGCCGGCCTGCTCGCCCCGCTCCTGCTGCTGATAGCCGAAGCCTTCGCCTGCCTCTTCGGCAAACTCGAAAACATCTTCCTGCTCTGGCGCGCCGGCACCCTGCCCGCGCCGGCGCTCAAACCCATCCGCGCCCCGCGTACCCGCCGCACCCGCCGCTCCGGCCAGCGTCGCACCCGTACACGCCGCCGCGCGCCCGCACGCCGTCCGCGCCAGGCCCGCGGGCCCTACCCAAGCACCCGCGCAAGCCATTCCAGCCCAGACGCCCCGAACCCGCGTATCGACCGCTACCCGAAGCCACCCCCTTCGAACGGCACCGATTCCAGATCGCAAACCCGCGCCTTAAATGTTGCTAAAAAGCAACAATTGGCGGAGTCCCACCTGGTCTCAATCCAGCCGCGTAATCTGCACCCGCCGGTTGACGGCCGCTTCCGGCGAAGCCGGGTCATACAGCTTCGAACGGCCATAGCCGATCGCGTTCAGCCGCGCCGCATCGACGCCCTTGGCCAGCAGATAGGCGCGCGCCGCCTCGGCCCGGCGCTGCGACAGCTTCATATTGTAGTCGTCCGCCCCGGCGGCATCGGTGTGCCCGGCGATCTCGAACTTCGCCGTGGCCAGCGCCGGGTCCTTCAGCGCTGTGGCAAGGGCGTCGAGCGCTTTCATCCCCTGCGCGGTCAGATCGGCGCTGTCATAACCGAACGGCACCAGCAGGTTGACCGTCGCGCCCTGCGGCGCGGCCGGAGCGGCTTGGCCCTGCTGCGGCGTACGAATGCCGCGCGTCAGCCCGGTGCCTTGCCCGGCCTTCAGACAGTCGATGATGCGCGCCGCACCCAGGCCGCCGGCGCACGGGTCGCTCGCAGCCTGCGCGCCCGGCGCCGCAAGCAAAGCCATCACAGCCAACGCGGCGGTAACGAATGCACTCCGGAACTGCAGCATGATCCACTCCAGATTGATCTGCCGCCATGGTGCACACCGCGCATCGTGCTGCAAGCGCAACGCGCGGCCCGCCCGGTCAAAACCCCGCGATGGCGCCAATCCGGCGTTCCGCACAGGAAAATGCAAGGATGGGATTGCATGGCCATGCCCGGGATGGGTAAGTGCGGCAGTATTGCCCTGTTGGAGTAGCCGCTCATGCGGATTTTTGGCCATATTGACCGCTGTGATGCCGCCCGCATTGATGGCTGGATCTTCAGCCCGGAGGCCCCGGAGCACCAGTATTCGCTGGAAGTGATTGCTGGTGGCGAGGTCATCGGCGCGATGCATGCCGGCCACTTGCGCGCCGACCTCAAGGCGGCCGGGCTTGGCAACGGCTTCTGCGCCTTCATGTTCGATATGCCGGCCGGCGTGTCCGACGAAGCACTGCGCGACATCAGGCTGAAGGTGGTCGGCACCAACGTTTTCCTGCTGCCCGATGGTGGGCCCACGCCGGGCGGCAACGGCTTCCGCAGCCGGTTTGGGGGATTATGGGTCGATCGCAGCGACTGGATCGACATCCTCGGTGAACGCCATCGCAGCGGCAAACTCGACGACGAGACGGCGCAGCAGATCTACAGCTTCGTGCGCGATGGCTATGTTGTGCTACCCGGCGCGGTTCCGGCGCGCATGATCGCTTCGCTGAACGACGAGATCGAACGCGGCTGGTCACGTCCGCCCTTGGGTCTGATGATCGAGACCCTGGAACCCAGCGGACAGAAACGGGTCATTCGCCCCGACCCTCGTCTGCGTGATGGGCGTACGCGGATGCTGGACTTCTACGCCGTGTCGGAAACCGCGCGCCGTGTCATCGTTGTCCCGGCGCCGATCAAATTCCTCACCGCGGTGCTGGACGACACGCCCAAAGTGTTCGAACAGTTTGTGCAGCAGAAAGCCACAGGCGCCGCCCTGACCAAGGACAGCGCCACGGTCCGTCTGCCGGGATACGCGCTGATGACCATCGCGTCCTGCGTGGCGCTGGAGGATATCACCGCCGGCAGCGGCGAGATCGAGATGCTCACCGGCAGCCACCATGGCCCAGAATTCCTGTTCGGCGGCAGCGCCAAATCGATGTTCGGCCACGAGGATGAAGCCGGCGCCTTCGCCGCCGCCATCGCCACAGATGCGGGCGCACTTGGGCACAAGCCGGTCAGTTTCACCGCGCGTGCCGGTGATGTGCTGATCCGGCACGCCGACCTCGCTTATGCCGACACCAAGCCGGCGCGCAGCAGCAACACACGCCGGATGATGACGACCCACTTCACCCGCGCGTCCTATGGTGTGCCGCGCGATACCGGGTTCCCCGAACTGAAGACCCCGGCCTGCGTGTTCGCCTCCTGGAACAGCGCGATCAAGTGAGCACCGTGCGCCATCTCAGCCCCGAGGACGTTTTTCGCTTCGTTCACGTGGCCGAGGTGGCGATCGCGCCACAAGCCGGCCGCATCGCCCAGGTTGTGGTCCGCCGCGACCGCCAGCATGACACCCGGATTGCCCGGCTGAGCCTGTGGGCTGACGGTTCAGGCTGGCACGATGTGCCGGAAAGCGATGGCGCCTCCACGCTGCGCTGGTCGCCGGATGGCACCCGACTGGCGTTCTTGCGCCGCCATGCCGGCACCACGGCCCTGCTGGTGCTTAACGCCGCCAGCGGCGCGGTGCAGGTGCTCGAGGGCACGGCAGCCTCGCTGCGCGAAATTGCCTGGTCGCCCGACGGCAGCCGGATCGCCTTCCAGCATTTCGAAGCCAGCCTGCCGCCGGATTGGCTCAGCCTGCCGGTGGCCAGCGACGGCGCGCATTGGGCGCCCCCGGTCACCGTCACCGAACGCTTGGTCTACCGCCACGACACCATCGGCCTGTTGCACGAGGGCGCCTGGCAGACCTGCATCGTGCCCGCCGATGGCAGCGCCCGGCCGAGTCAGGTCACCGAGGGGCCGTGGTTCAGCGGCTTCAACTTCCCGCCCGGCCTGGGCTGGAGCCCGGACGGCCTGCATCTGGTCCTGGCCGGCAACCAGCGCGCCGACTGGGACCGCGATCTCAGCGATATCCCGATCCAGTCGATCGAGATCGCCACCGGCGCCGTCACCCGCCTGACCTTCGAGCCCGGCGCCCAATCCGCCCCGGCGCTCTCGCCCGATGGCCGCTATCTGGCCTACGCCGCGGTCACCGAGCCACAGATCTCCGGCCAGATCCGGCACCTGCATCTGCGCGAGCTGGCCAGCGGCGCGGTGCGCAAACTGCCGCAAACCGAGGCACTGCTGGTCGACAGCCTCGCCTGGGCGGCCGATTCCAGCGCACTGTATCTGTGCGGCGACCGCCCCGGCCATCGCGGCATCACACGCGCCGGCCTCGACGGCGGCGTGAGCGAACTTGTCGCCGATCTCGGCAGCTTCTCCATCGAAATGCCCTACCAGGGCGGCGGCTTCTCGCTCGCCGCCGACGGCAGCCTGGCCTATGTCCGCGGCGCGATCGACCATCCCGGCGACGTCGTGCTGCGCGGCCCGAACGGCGACACCACGGTGCTGACCGCTCACAACACCGCGCTGATCGCCGATATCGGCGGTTTCCGCCACGCTGAGACCTTCCAGATCCCCGCGAAGCGCGATGGCGCGCTCATCCAGTCCTGGCTGATGCTCCCCCCCGCCCCCCCACCAGCCAAGGGTTGGCCAGTGCTGCTGGAAATCCATGGCGGCCCCTATGCCGCTTATGGCGAGCGCTTCTCGATCAAGCACCAGATGCTCGCGGCCGCCGGCTACGCCGTGCTGTTCGCCAACCCGCGCGGCTCAATCGGCTACGGCGAGGCCTTCGCCGCCGACCTGCATGACCGTTTCCCCGGCCCCGACTACGCCGACCTGATCGACGTGCTGGACGCCACCGTCGCCCGGCCGGACATCGACGCCGACCGCCAGTACATCACCGGCGTCAGCGGCGGAGGCACGCTCACGCTCTGGGCCATCGCGCACACCAACCGCTTCCGCGCCGCCGTCTCGATCAAGCCGGTCGTCGCCTGGGAAAGCTGGCTGCTCACCGCCGATATCGGCACCGCCGTCGGCCGCACCTGGCTGAACCAGGACCTGCCCTGGACCGCGCCGGAAAAATTCCGCGCGCTTTCCCCGCTCACCCACCTGCCCCGCGCCCGCACGCCCACCATGGTGATGGCCGGCGAGGCGGATAGCCGCACCCCGATCTCCGAAGCCGAACAGGCCTATGCCTGCCTGCAACTGCACGGCGTGCCATCAGCCTTCGTCCGCTTCCCCGGCACCACGCACAGCTCCGGCATCATGCGCCCCAGCCACATCGCGGCCGAGGTCGCCTGCACCCTGTCCTGGCTCGCGCGCTACCCCTGAGCCTTGCCAGGATAGCTTTTCGCCATCCCCGCACGCACGTCCTGCTGGATGCCGTATTGCGGGAACGGATAGCGCAGCCCGTTCTTCGCCAGCGCCTGCATCCCCTTGATCGCCTGCTCCAGATAGGCCGGCGGCAACGCCATCAGCATCTCCTCATCCAGCACCCCGCCATAGCGCCGCTCGGCAAAGCACGGGATCGACAGCGACGGCGTGCGCGTCGACAGCGCCCGCCCCCAGCTATCGGCGCAGGAGCTTTCGCCCACCACCGACCAGTCGAACCGCTTGTATCCCGCCCATTGCAGCCCGTTGATGAAATACATCATCGCCCCCGGCGTAGCGTAGAACAGCGCGATATCCGGCGGATCCAGCCGCCCGGCCGACAGCGGCGACACCGCCAGCGCCTGATATTTACCATCCGGCACGCATTGCATCGCCGCCTGATGCGCCGCCGCATCCGGCTGGCTGGAAAACCAGACATCCACCATATGCGCGCCCGACTGCCACGCCGCATCCTTGGCGTTGCCCAGCCCCACCACCGCCCGGCACTGCGCGCCCACCAGGTTCTCCGCCGTCACCCCCACGGTCCAACCCAGCCGCGCCGCCTGCGCCACGATCTGGTCCAGCGTATGCACGCTCGACGGCCGGCGGATGCGCGGGATCGCCTCCATCTCGGCGGCGTCCTCAAACAGCTTCATCCCAAACGGCGGATTGCGCAGCTTCAGCAACTCAGTCAGGCGCGCGGCCTGTTCGGCGATCTCGGTCATGGATGGTTCCTCCAGACTCAATCGAGCCGCCGCGCCCCCTCCGCGTCAAGCCACGCCAGCCGCCCGGCCACAATCGTCGCCACCACGCCGCCCTCGGGGCGCACCAGCACCACATCCGCCCGCTTGCCCGGCGCAATGCTCCCCCGGTCCGTCAGGTTCGCCGCCGCCGCCGGATTGGCCGACACCAACCCCCACGCCCGCGTCAGATCCAGCACCCCGCGCCCCTGCAACACGAACGGCGCCCGCTGCAGGCACGGATAGTAGTAATCCGACGACAGCACCGAGCACGTGCCTTCTTCCGCCAGCCTCGCCGCCGACGCCCAGCCCAGATGCGAGCGCCCGCGCACCACGTTCGGGCTGCCCATAATCACCGCATCGCCCGCCGCCCGCGCCGCCTTGCCCACTTCCTCGGCTACCGGAAACTCGCACATCCGCGCGCCCAAACCGCGAAAATGCTCCCGCGTCGCGACCGTATCGTCATCATGGCTCGCCATCGGCAGCCCGACCGCCCGCGCCGCCGCACTGATCCGCGCCAGCCCATACGGCACCTCGTCCGCCCGCTCCCCCACGCGCGCCGCCAGGGTGCGGAACTCCGCCAGCCCCATCCCGGCGCGATCGCTGAACTTCGCCGCCTTGGTCTCGTCGCTCATCCGCCGCAGGATCGCCGGCGTATGGTCGTTGAACGCCAGCAGATGCACCCGCCCGGCCAGGATGTCGCCAATCGCCGTCTCCAGCGCATCGAGATTATAGGCCTCCCAGCGCAGATGCACCCGCATGTCGCAGGTCCAGGCCCGCGCCGCCAACCCGTCCAGGATCGCCCGCCAGGTCTGAACACTGCGCAACCCCGGCTCCCACGACAGCGTGATGCCGTGAAACGCCGTCGTGATCCCGTTCGCCAGCAACTGCCGTTCGCTCTCCGCCAGCGCCAGGTCCATCGGAAATTCCACCCCCGGCCGCGGCTGGATCTGCCGCTCGAACGCATCGCCATGGATATCGACGATCCCCGGCAGCACCAGCAACCCGCGCGCATCGATCGCCAA
>CAIRTN010000435.1 GCA_903881515.1 uncultured Rhodospirillales bacterium
GCTCGGTGCGGTCTGGGTGCCGACCAATTTCCGCCTGACCCCCAGCGAGGTCGCCTATATCGCCTCATCCTCGCGCGCCGCGGTGCATATTTTCGACGATGCGTTCCCGGAGCACGCCCAGGCCGCCCGCGAAGCCAACCCGCACTGCCTGCTGGAATTCAGCATTGCCGGCTGGGAGGGCTATGCGACGCATCCCGCGCCGCTCGCTGGCTGTGCCGATGTCGATCGCGATGATCCCTGCTGGTTCTTCTACACCTCTGGCACCACCGGGCGGCCGAAGGCGGCGGTGCTGACGCATGGACAGATGGAATTCGTCATCGTCTCGCATCTGTGCGACCTCATGCCCGGCACCACCGAGCAGGACGTCTCTCTGGTGGTTGCCCCGCTGTCGCACGGCGCGGGCATTCACGCCCTGGCCCAAGTCGCGCGCGGGGCGGCCAGTGTGCTTTTGCCCGGCGAGCGGTTGGACTGTGCCGAAGGCTGGCGGCTGGTGGAGAAACACCGCGTCAGCAACATGTTCACCGTGCCGACCATCCTGACCATGCTGGCGCGCGACCCGATGGTGGATCAGGTCGATCACTCCAGCCTGCGCTACGTGATCTATGCCGGCGCGCCGATGTACCGCGCCGATCAGGTGCAGGCGCTGAGCAAGCTCGGCCCGGTCATCGTGCAGTATTTCGGCCTGGGCGAGGTGACCGGCAACATCACCGTGCTGCCGCCGCATCTGCACAGCATCGCCGACGATCCGGCCTTCCCGATCGGCAGCGTCGGCTATCCGCGTGCGGGCATCGAGATCAGCATCCGTGACGGCGAGATCTGCGTGCGCGGCCCGGCGGTGTTCGCCGGCTATTTCGAGAATCCCGAAGCCAACGCCAAGGCCTTTGCCGATGGCTGGTTCCATACCGGCGATCTCGGCCATCTCGACGACCGCGGCTTCCTCTACATCACCGGCCGGGCCTCTGACATGTACATCTCCGGCGGCAGCAACGTGTATCCGCGCGAGATCGAGGAGGCTTTGCTGCTGCACCCCGCCGTTGTCGAAGCCTGCGTGGTCGGCATGCCGGACGAGCGCTGGGGCGAGGCCGGTGTCGCCGTGCTGGTGCTGGAGCAGCCGGTCGACGAAAACGAACTGCGCGCCCATCTCGCGCCGCGCCTGGCCCGCTACAAGCACCCCGCCCGCTACGTGGTGTGGGACGCGCTGCCGAAATCGGGCTACGGCAAGGTGGCGAAGAAAGACGTCAAAGCCAGGCTAGCAGACTAGCAGCCGCCGCTTGCCCGCAACTCCAGGCGCCGCCGACGGTGCCGGCCTGACCATCCGTCGCCGTCGCCTCGCCGGCGAACAACAGCCGGCCGTCGCCCACCGGCTTCGCCAGTTCCGCCCGCGCGCCCGCCGCGCCGGTCAGTGCATAGGCATAGGCGCCGCGATGCAGCAGATCGTTGCCCCAGCGCGTCACATGCGCCGGCCGCAGTCCGCGTAAGGCCTTCGCACCCAGCATCAGGCCGAGTTGCGCGATGGCAAAATCGACGCTCGCCTCCGGCGCCTCGCGCGCCAGCGCCCAGGCATTTGGCCCGCCGACGAAGCCGACGACGATGTTCGCGCGCTCCGGCAGCACCTGGAACGACATGCACGGCTCGCCCGCCGCCGCGATGCGCCGCCGCAGCGAGGTGTTCGCGAGCACCCCAAGCGCCGGCGGGTCCGCCACATGCAGCGCAACCTTCGACAGCAGCCCCATCGGCAACCCGGCAATCGCCTGCGCAGTGGCGGCGGGCAGGGCAGGGGTGAAGCGGATCGCCCCGCCATACAGCACGCCGGTCGAAACCGTCACAATCGCCGCATGCGCGCGCAGCGTGCCGCGCGGTGTGGTCACCGTTACGCCAGGCCCGGACCAATCGACCGCGCTGACCGGTGTTTCGAGTTCAACCGGCCCGGCCATCCTACCAAGGCAGCGCGTGACAAACGCCCCCAATCCACCCGGGATATTCAGGTTGCGCCCGGTCATCTCGGTCGCGGCCCAATCGCGCACCGAGAACCGCACCGGATCGGCCGCCGCAATCTGCGCCGCCTCCCAGTTCTCCACCGTGGCCATCCAGGGATCGTCGCGCAGCCCCTTGATCGCGGCGGACACACTGATATCCGGCTCGCGCGAGGCTGCCGCCTCACAGACGGTGGAAAAGGCTTCGGCGGCCTGCCGGAAGCCCGCATCGCTGACCGGCGTGCCGGCATCGAACAACTGGCGGGTCCGCACCGTGTCGCTGTCGATCAGCGCCACGCCTTCCGCCTCGGCAATCGGCGTCAACGGGTTGTCGTCGGCAAAATGCAGCCAGCTCGCCCCGGTATCGAACGCATATCCCGCCAGATCCACCGTCCAGGCCCGCCCGCCGACCCGGCTTGCGGCCTCCAGCACCGCCACCCGCTGCCCCTTGCTGCGCAGCGCCGCCGCCGCGGCCAGACCGGCGACGCCGGCGCCGATCACGATCACATCGAAATCTTGTTCCATGACCGCAGCATGCGCCAGAGGCCGGCAATTGCGAACCCCCGGCCCTGCGGCCTACAAGCAATCGATGCGCCTTTTCATTCTGATTGCCTGCCTGCTGTTGGCTTCCCCGGCCCACGCCCAGCCCGTGCATGGCGCGCCGATCCGCGCGTTGGCCGTGCTGCCCGACTGGTCCGTCGTCTCCGCCGGCCTGGACGCCACCATCATCGTGCATCGCCTGTCCGACGGCGCGGCCACCATACTGCAACCGGCGCATGACGGCGCGGTGAACGCTATCGTCGCCTTGCCCGATGGCGGCTTCGCCAGCGCTGGCGCTGATGGTGGCGTTGCCATCTGGTCGCGCACCGACACCCTGCCGGTGCGTTGGCTGGAAGGTCACACCGGCCCGATCGCCGCACTGGCGGTGAATGGGGAGGCCATAGCCTCCGCCTCGTGGGACGGCACCGCCTGGGTCTGAACCGGCGATACCGTCCGGGTGTTGGAGGGCCATACCGGCCCGGTCAACGGCGTTGCCTTCCTCTCCGACGGCACCCCGGTCACCGCGGGCTACGACGGCACCATTCGAGCCTGGCCGGAGGGTACTTCGCGTGCGCTCGCCCGCTACGCCGCGCCACAGAACGCGTTGATCGCCACGGTGGACGGCCTGGCATCGGCCGGGGCCGACGGCACGCTGCATCTCTTGAGCGAGGATGGCCGGGACCGCGCCACCGTGGAAGCCGGCATCGGTCCGCTCGTGGCCTTGGCCAGCGATGGCAACCGTCTGGCCGTCGCCGCGCTCAGCGGCACGGTACTGATCATCGACACCGCCACGGCGCAGGCCATCACCGCGATCAACACCGGCGAGACCGCCCTGTGGACACTCGGCTTCACCGACGATGGCACCACCTTGATCACCGGCGGCTCCGCCCGCGCGCCGCGGCGCTGGGACGTGGCAACCGGCCGGGCGCTTGGCCCGATCGGCACGGTTCCCGCGCCCGCTGCCGCGCAGGCCGACCGCGGCGCCCAACTGTTCCGCGCCTGCGCGATCTGCCACGCCACCGGCGCGGACAGTGCCAGCCGTGCCGGCCCAAGCCTGGCGCATCTGTTCGGCCGCGCCCCCGCCAGCCTTCCCGATTACCCCTACTCCGATGCCCTGCGCCGGCTCTCCGCGCCCTGGACGCGCGACTCGGTGGCGCAATTGTTCGAAATCGGCCCGCAGCGCTTCGCCCCCGGCACAAAAATGCCCGAACAGCGCCTCGCCGACCCAGACGACCGCGCCGCCCTGATGGACTACCTGGAACGCGCGACGAAATAACAGCGAGGCCTCGACGCGCCGCCGCTGCGATGAGACAAAGGCGCGTGGAACATGACCCGGCACGCGATGAGATGGTTGACGGCCGCGGCGGGCTACGCCCGCATTGGCGCAGCCTGATCGGCGCGTTTTCGGCGTTCGGCGATGGCGGGCTCGCCGAGCGTGCCCGGCGGCTCGACCGCACCTTCGAGGAAGAGGGTCTCACCAGCATTCTGCCCGGCACCGATCCGGCCGCCGTCTGGCGCTGCGACCCGGTGCCGTTGCCCCTGCCGGCCTCGGAATTTGCTGGCATCGCCAGCGGCCTCGCCCAGCGTGCCCAGTTGCTCGACGCCCTGCTTGCCGACCTCGCCGGCCCCTGCCAGTTGCTGGCCGATGGCAGGCTGCCGCCCGGGCTGATTTTCGCCAATCCCGGCTTCCTCAGGCTGGGAACCATGCCGGCGCAGTCCTGCATTATGCATCTCTATGCCGCCGACCTGATCCGCGGCCCCGATGGCAACTGGCACGTCGCCGCCGACCGCACCGCGCTGGCGGGCGGCATCGGCTATGCGCGCGAAAACCGGCGCCTGCTGTCGCGCCTGCTGCCGGAAGCCTTCCGGCCGATGCCGGTGCATCAGCTCGCGCCGTTTTTCGACACCTGGCAGGACGCGCTGCAGCGCCTTGCCCCGCCGCGTCCCGGCAAGGCCAGCCCCACCGTCGCGCTGCTGACCCCGGGCACGCAGAACCGGCAATGGTTCGAGCATATGTTTCTCTCGCGCGAGCTGTCCTGCGCCCTGGTCGAGGGCGGCGACCTCACCGTGCGCAACGGCAGCGTGTTCCTGAAAACGCTGCGCGGCCTGCAGCAGGTCGATGTGCTGATCCGCCGCATCGATGGCCGCATGCTCGATGCCCTCGAGCTCGACAGCTCCAGCCTGATCGGCGTGCCCGGCATCATCGACGCCATGCGCACCGGCAGCATCCACGTAACCAACCATCCCACTGCGGGGATCACCGAGGCGCCCGGTTTTGCCGCCTTCCTCGACGCGCTGGCCCCCGTGCTGCTCGGCGAACCACTGGCGATGCCATCAGTGCCCACGCTTTGGCTCGGCGACCCCGAGGCGCTCGCCGCCGTCCGCCGCGCGCCGTCAGGTTGGCGGGTTCGCCCGGCGCTGGACCCGCGGGTGGACCCGATCCCGGCCGACCCGATGCCTGCAGCGGTGTTGCAGCGCCCGGCCGACTGGATCGCGGTGGCCGCCCTTCCGCCCTCGGTCGCCCCCTGCCTCACGCCCGATGGGTTGCGCCCGCTACCGGTGGGCATGCGCATCTTCCTGGTCAATGACGGCACCGGCAGAGGCGCTGCTTCCTGGCAGGCGATGCCCGGCGGCCTCGGCCGGGTACTCGCCGAAGACGGCAGCCGGCCAGTGCGCGGCCTGTCCAAGGATGTCTGGGTACTCAGCGAGGACCACGCCGACATCATCGGCCCGCCGGCCATGCCGGTCGCGCCGCTGGCGATCCGCCGGGCCACCGGCGACCTGCCCAGCCGCGTGGCCGACAACCTCTATTGGCTCGGCCGCTACGTCGAACGCCTCGATCGCGCCGGCCGCCTCGGCCGCGCCGCGCTGACCCGGCTGTCACGCACCACCGCGATGATGCCGCGCGAACTCACCGAGTTGCAGGTGCTCGGCCGTTGCCTCGCCGATGCCGGCCTGGTCCCGGACGAAGCCGCCGAGGCCTCCGTCACCTCGCTGCTCGCCGATGCCCTGCTCGCCGCGGCGGCGCAGGGCGGCTCGATCCAGAACCTGTTCCGCACCGTCTCCCGCCTGACCGAAAGCGTGCGCGACCGCCTCACCGGCGACATGTACGCCACCTTCACCCAGGCGCTGCGCGCCGCCCGCAGTGACGCCGCCGAGGCCGCCCGCCGGCGCGGCCGCGATCTCGACGGTCTGGCCCATGCCATGCTCGGCATGCAGCGTTTCGCCACCGCCGTCGCCGGCGCGGCGGCCGAGAACATGGTGCGCGGCGGCGGCTTCCTGTTTCTCGACCTCGGCCGGCGCATCGAGCGCGCCCGGATCGTCGCCGGTGAGGTCGCTTCCGCCCTGGCGCAGCCGCCGAACCGGATCGAGACCGGTCTGCGCCTGGCGCTCGAACTCTGCGACAGCGCCATCACCTACCGCACCCGCTACCTCAACGTGCTGCAACCGGCCACCGTGCTCGACCTCGTGCTGGCCGACCAGGGCAACCCGCGCGGCCTCGCCTTCCAGCTCGTTGCCACCCACGCCCTGCTGGACGAACTCGGCGGCGAGAACGGCGGCGGCGAGCGTCTGGCCGCGACCGCCGCCGGGCTGCTCGCCGAGGCCGAGACCATGGTCGATCAGGTGCTTGCCGCCCCCGATCAGGCGGTTGCCGCAGCATCGCTGCCGACCGACCTGACCGCGATGGAGGGCCGGCTGGGCGACCTGTCGAACCAGATCGGGCGGCGCTATTTCGCCCTGCTGCCGATGGTGCAGACGGTCGGCGTCGGCGCGGCCGATATGCGCCCCGAAGCCGCATGATGCGTCAAAGGGCCGCATGAAATATCGCATTCACCACGAGAACCTCTACCGCTACGCCGAGAAGGTCGATCTCGCCAGCCACATGCTGCATCTGACCCCGCGTCGGTTGGCGCATCAGCGCGTGCTGCAGGTGGACATCGCCATCGAACCGACGCCGACCACGCTGGCATCCGGCCTCGACCATTTCGGCAACACCGTCACCCGCGTCTCGCTCGACTGGCCGCATGACCGCTTCCTGGTCACCCTGGATGCCGAGGTCGAAGTTGCGTTTCCCCCAGCCCCGGACCCTGAGACCACCTGGCCGTGGGAGCGTGTCGCCGCGGCCGCCGCGGCCACGGGGCCGCATTGGCGCGATGCCGAGTTCGCCTTTCCCAGCCCGATGGCCCCCCGCCGAGCTTGCCGCCGGCGCCTTCGCCCGCCCCAGCTTCCCGCCGGGGCGCCCGATCCTGGCCGGCCTGCTCGACCTCAACGCGCGGATCCACCGCGATTTCGCTTTCCGTGCCGGTGTCACCACCGTCGGCACCCCGATCGCCGAACTGCTCGCCAAGCGCGCCGGCGTCTGCCAGGACTTCACCCACCTGATGCTGGCCGGGCTGCGCGCGCTCGGCCTGTCCGCGCGCTATGTCTCCGGCTACCTGCGCACCCGCCCGCCGCCGGGCCAGGTGGCGCGGCGCGGCGCCGATCAGTCGCATGCCTGGGTCGGCGGCTGGCTCGGACCGGATCACGGCTGGATCGACCTCGACCCCACCAACAATCTGATCGTGGCCGACGAGCATGTCGTGCTCGCCTGGGGCCGCGACTACAGCGACATCAGCCCGATCCGCGGCGTCATCCTTGGGGGCGGCGCGCACACGGTGGATGTCGGCGTCGACCTGGAAGCCGTCGATCCCGCATGAACCCGGCTGACCTGACGGCCCGCGCGACCTATCGCCGCGGCGTGCTGCTGGTGGCCGGCGCGATGCTGGCCTGGAGTACCGCCGGGCTGCTGGCCCGCCTGATCGACACCGATCCCTGGACCACTTTGTTCTGGCGGTCGGTCTACGCCACGCTCAGCCTTGGCTGCTATCTGGCCTGGCGCGACGGCCGCACGTTTTTCGCCGGCTTCCGCCGCCTGGGGCTCACCGGCTGGGCGATGGGCGGCTGCTTCGGCGCTTCGATGGTGTTTTTCATCAACGCGCTGGCGCACACATCGGTGGCCGCCGTGCTGGTGTTCCAGGCCGCGGCCCCGCTATTCGCCGCGGCGCTGGCCTGGATTCTGCTGCGCGAGCGGGTCTCCGCCGCCAAACTCGCCGCCATCGCGGTCTGCCTTGCCGCGATGCTGTTCATCGTGGCCGACGCCGATCCCGGGCACCTCACCGGCAACCTGCTCTCGTTCGGCATGGCGCTGACCTATTCCGCCTCCGTGGTGCTCGCCCGGCTGCGCACCGACGTGCCGACCACCGAGGCGACGTTTGTCGGCGTCGTCATGGTCATCCTGGTCAGCGCGCCCTTTGCCATCCTGACGGTGTCGCCGCATGAAATGGTTCTGTTCGCGGGCTTCGGCATCGTGCAGATGGGCCTCGCGCTGGTGATGTTCACCACCGGCGTGCGGCTGATTCCGGCCACCGATGCCGGGCTGATCTCCATCCTGGAAGCCGTGCTCGCCCCGGTCTGGGTGTGGTTCGCCTTTGGCGAGAATCCGGGGTGGCGCACGCTGATCGGCGGCGCCGTGGTGTTGGCCGCGGTCCTGCTCACCGCCTGGCACGAGGCGCGGCGCACCGCCTGATAAATTTCATCAGACGAAATTTCACGTTTTTTTAACTCGCAACAAAAGGCGGTTCGAGTTAGAAATAGCGTCATGAACCCATTCGCAACGCTCCTCACCGATCTGAAAGGTAAAATCGCAAAGGCCGCAGTTCCGTGCCGGGGGCCGCTCGGTGCGCTGCTGTTGTTCGTCCAGGCGCCGGCCACCACGCTGCTGCTGTGGTACAGCCTCCGCCGCCTGTTCACCTCCCTCGATACGCTGTTCAGCGCATGGCGCGCCGGCACCCTCCCGCCGCCGCCACCCGTCCCACCGGCACGCGGCGAACCCGCGCCCATGCCATCCGCTCCATCGCCGCATGGCCCGCGCGCCCGTTCTCCGCGCGCTGCCGCGCCACGCCCCCCGCGCGCCAGAACCGCGCCGGCCCCTCGCGCCGCCGCGCCCGCATCGCGCCCGCGGGTCCAGGCATGGCCGCCCACCGGCCACGACCGCTCCCGCCCGTCTCAACTGGCCTCAGCACCCGAATCCAAAATTTGCGACATTTTGGCCGCTAAGGGAGACATGCGCTTATTTTGTTCCGAAAACGCAACAATAGCTCAATGCTGCCGCAAACGCGGATCCAGCCGGTCCTGTAACCCATCGCCCAGCAGGTTGAACCCCAAAGCCGCCAGCAAAATCGCCACCCCGGCAAACACCGCCGGCCAGGGCGACAGCGACAGGAAGGACCGGCTCTCCGCCAGCATCCGCCCCAGCGACGCCGTCGGCGGCTGCGTGCCCAACCCCAGGAACGACAGCGAGGCCTCCACCAGGATCGCCGTCGACAGCGACAGGCTCGTCTGCACCAGAATCACCGGCGCCAGATTGGGCAACAGATGCCGCAACACCAGCCGCCACTCCCCCGCCCCCACCGCCCGCGAGGCCACCACGTACTCCGCCTCCTTCAGCAACAAGGTCGGCGCCCGCAGCGTGCGCGCGAAGATCGGCAGATACACCACCCCGATCGCAATCGAGGTTGAAACCGCCCCCGGCCCCAGCACCGCGACAATGCCGATCGCCAGCAGGATGATCGGAAACGCGAACAGAATATCCATCAGCCGCATCGTCACCGTATCCGCCCACCCACCCCGCCAGGCTGCCGCGATCCCCAGCCCCCCGCCACAGAGCAGCGCCCCGAGAACCGAAGCCGCCGAAATCGCAAACAACGTCCGATATCCGAACAACGCCCTGGCCAGCGTATCCCGCCCGAAATTATCAGTCCCCAGCCAGTGCTCCACCGTCGGCCCGCCCATCCGCGCCAGAATATCCTGCGCATTGGGATCGTACGGCGCGATCCACGGCGCAAACACCGCGGCAAAGGCCTGCAGGATCACCAGCGTCAAACCCAGCCGGAACAGAAACGTCCCGCTCATCGCGTCCGCGGGTCCGCGGCCATGTAAAGGACATCCACCACAAAATTCACCAGCACAAATGCCGTCGTCGCCAGCAGCAGGGCGGCCTGCAACAACGGATAATTCCGCTCGGCAATCGCCCCCACCATCAGCCGCCCCAATCCCGGCAGCGCGAAAACCTGCTCGATCACCACCGACCCGCCAAACAGATACCCCGCCAGAATTCCCGCCGAGGTGATGAACGGGATCAACGCGTTCGACAGCGCATGGCGGAAAATCACCCGCGCCTCGCTCAACCCTTTCGCCCGCGCCACCCGGATGAAATCGGCAAACAAAACCTCCTGCATCGAAGCCCGCAGCACCCGCGCCAGTCCCGCCAGCACCGGCAAGGCCAGCGCGATCACCGGCAGGATCATCCGTTGCAGATTGCCCACCGGATCAACCGAAAACGGCACCCACCCAATCAGCGGCACCCCCGGCGCAATAGCCCCAGCGCCATACAGCAACATGGTCCCCAACCAGAACCCCGGCATGGTAATCCCGATAATCGTCAGCAACCGCGTCAGCGCATCCGCCGCCGATCCCCGCAGCACCGCCATCAGACACCCCGCCGGAATCGCCAGCGCAATCGCCGCCAGCATCGACAGCAACGTCAGCTCCAGCGTCACGCCGATGCGCCCGGCAATCTCCTCCAGCACCGGCCGGCCGGTAGAGATGGAATGCCCCAGATCGCCCTGCAACACATGGCCGGCCCAGATCACATATTGCGCGAACAGCGACCGGTCCAACCCCAGATCCGCCCGCAAAGCGGCCAACGCTTCCGGCGAACGATCCTCGGCGCCCAGGATCAGCTCCGCCGCATCCCCCGGGATCAGATGGATCAGCAGAAACGCCAGCACCGATACGCCGAACGTCACCAGCAACAACTGCCCGATCCGGCGGAGCAGGGAATGCGTCACATTCCCCCCTCGCGCCCCGGCATCACTTGCTCAGCTTGGTTTCGCGCAAGTACCACATCGAGCGCGTGGCAACCGGAACAAAGCCCTCGACCTTGTCGCTCACCGCGGTGAACAGCGTCCCATAAGCCAGCGTGGCCACCGGCCCGGAGCAGGCCAGGGTCTTCTGCACCGCGTCATATTCAGTCTTCCGCTTCGACGGATTGGTCTCCGCCCGCGCCTGGTTCATCAGCGTGTCCAGGTCGGGATTGCTGTATTTGAACACATTGGTCGCCCCGCCGGTGGCAAAGGTGCGGCCGAAATAATCGTCCGGATCGATGCCGCCGCCATTCAGCGAGGCAAACACCTCAAAATTCGACGCCCGCCAATCCGCCACGAACTTGCCAAGTTCCTGCACGTTCAGGCTGACCTCGAACCCCGCCTTGTTCAGCTGCGCCTGCACCACCTGCGCATTGTCCACCACCTGCTTCACCGAACCGAGCACGTTGATGGTGATCTTCAGCGGCATGGCCACCCCGGCCGCGGCCAGCTTGGCTTTCGCCCCGGCCGCGTTCGGCGTGTAGCAGGGGAAAGTGCTGTTCGGCAGCGTCCACGCCGCCAGCGCCGGCGACAGCGGTCCACCGACCACGGCGCGGCCGAAATAGGCGGCCTGCACCAACTGGCCGCGGTCGATCGCCATGTTCATTGCCTCGCGCACCTCGGGCTTGTCGAACGGCGGCTTGGAGGCGTTGACCCCGATCAGCGCATAGGCCAGGTCCTGCGCCTCCAGCACCTTCAGCCCCGGCTTATCCTTCAGCGCCGCCGCGGTGGCGGCATCGATCGCCGGCGCCAGGCGATAGGTGCCGCCGGCCATGCCGATCTGCCGCGTTGCGGCATCAGGCACGATGTTGAACTTCGCGGCATCCAGATACGGCAGCCCCTTGGCCCAATAGGTCGGGTTCTTCTCCAGCAGGATGTAGGTGTCGGGCACCCATTCCTTCAGCTTGAACGCCCCGGTGCCCACCGGCTTGCGCGCCAGATCGGCCGCCGCCTCCGGCGCGACGATCGCCAGCACCGCCAACTGCCCCAGCAACGGCGCCGAGGGCTCGCCCAGCGTCAGCTTCACCTGATTGCTGCCAACCGCCTCAATGGTCTTGATCCCGGCAAACCGCGACGCGATCGGCGAGGCGGTCTTCGCATCGCGCACCCGCTCAAGATTGGCGACGATATCGACCGGCGTCACCGCGCGGCCGTTATGGAAGCTGGCCCCGGCCCGCAAGGTGAACGTGTAGCTCAGCCCATCGGGCGAAATCTCCCAGCTCTCCGCCAGCGCCGGAATGACGCGCAGATCCTTGTCGATCCCGGTCAGCCCCTCATACACCGCGCTGGTGATCTGCGCCGAGGAGAACGCGGTGGCGACATGCGGATCCAGCCCGGCGGGGGACTGGTCGACCGCGATCTCCAGCGTCTGGGCCGCCGCGGCCAGTGGCAGCAGGGCTGCGATTCCGATAAGGGCGATGCGTTGCATGTGGCTGGCGTCCTCGTTGGTTTCGGGTGAGTGTAGCAGGGGCGCGGCTGCGCGGAAGAGATGGGAAATCAGACCAATGCACGAAAACGACGCGATCTACCCGAGCCTGCGTGGGGCGAGGGTGTTTGTCAGCGGTGGCGCCAGCGGAATCGGCGCCGAGATCGTCAGCCGATTCGCCGCCCAGGGCGCGCATGTCGGCTTCGTCGACATCGCGGTGGAAGCCGGCCAGGCGCTGGTGGCGCGGCTGAGCAAAGCCGGATACCCCGCGCCGCGCTTCGCGCCCTGCGACCTGCGCGACATCCCGGCCTATCAATCCACCCTGCGCGCGATCGCCGCCGACCTCGGCGGCATCGACGTGCTGGTGAACAACGCAGCCCATGATGACCGGCATGACTGGCGCACGGTGACCCCGGCCTACTGGGAAGACCGGCTGGCGGTGAACCTGCGCCATCAGTTCTTCGCCATCCAGGCCGCGGCGCCCATGATGCAGGACGGCGGAGGCGGCTCGATCATCAATTTCGGCTCGATCTCCTGGCGCCGCGGCATGGGCGGCATGCCGGCCTACACCACCGCGAAAGCCGGCGTCGAAGGCCTGACCCGCAGCTTCGCGCGAGACCTCGGGCCCGACCGCATCCGGGTGAACTGCATCATCCCCGGCTGGATCATCACCGAGCGCCAGAAAACGCTGTGGCTGACCCCGGAGGCCGAAAAGGCAACGCTGGAACTGCAATGCCTGAAGGAGCTGCTGATGCCGGACTCGGTCGCGCGCATGGCGCTGTGGCTGGCCAGCGCGGAAAGCCGGATGTGCACGGCGCAGTGCTTCACCGTCGATGGCGGCTGGGACTGACGCGTGCAGGAAGACCCGAAAGACATCGTCGCGCGGCAGTTGCACGCCTACAACGCGCGCGACATCGAGGCGTTCATGGCTGAATGGGCCGAGGAAGCTGAATACTTCGCCCATCCCGCGACGCTGCTGGCGCGCGGCAAGACTGAGATCCGCGCCCGGCATATCGAACGGTTCCGCGAGCCCGACCTGCACGGCACCCTGCTGGGCCGGGTCGGCGTGGCCGACATGGTCGTGGACCATGAGGTCGTCACCCGCAATTTCCCCACCGGCCGCGGCAAGGTGCGGGTGATCGCGATCTATCAGATCGTCAACGGAAGGATCGCGCGGGCCTGGTTCAAGCAGGGCGAACCGGTGATCGAAACCGGCTGACCCTGCTGCCCCAAGTCGATCAGTTCTTGTTGTAGGTCAGGATAGTGAAGCTGTTGGGGGTGAAGGTGTTGCCGTAGAACGGCGAGACCGCGGTCAGCACCTTCTTGCCGTAATCGGCGCTGCTTTCGGCAACCATCGAGTAGAGCGTCTTGCTGGCGTGATCCATCGCGATCACCTTGACGCCGGCGCGGGTGCCTAGCGCCTCGACCGGCTTGTAGCTGTCGGCATCGACCTGCTCGAACACGTTCAGCACCGCGTTGACGCCGTTGGCCAGGAAGACGCGCTTCAGATCGGCATCGTAGATCACGCCGTCATTGCCGCCGCCGATCTCGGCGGTGAACACGATCTTGCCGGTCTCCGCATTCATCACCGCGAAGGACGGCTTTACCGCCGCACTGCCGCGGCAGCCCAGCATGATCCGGTTATGCGCGGTATCGAAGGCCAGGCCGTTGGTCTGGTCGCAGCCGGGAGTCGGGTATTCGGCGAGCAGCTTGAGGCCAACCGGATCGAGCTTAAACACCTTGTTGGCATCGCGCGCGGCGACGAAGAAATTGCCTTTGCCGTCGCCCTCGCCGGCTTCCATTTTGGTGCTAGGTACCTTGATCACGCCGGTCTGTTTCAGGCTGGGAACCTCGAGCACCACGGCGTCGGTGGTGCCATCCTTGTTCGGCGCCATGTTGACGACGAGGCGCTTGGTGGTGGGGTCGTAATGCGAGGTGTCTAGTTCCTCGCCGAGGTTGATCGGCGCCATTGCTTCCAGCGTCGACAGCTTGAACGGGATGATGGTGCCGTCCTCGTTGTTGGAAATGCCGAGATCGAATTCCGGCATCAGGGTGGCGCCGTTGGAACTGGCCTTGGGGGTGCCGGCGATCGTGGTCAGCATCGCCTTGGTCTTGATGTCGAAAACCTGCAGACCCTCTTTGCGGTGGCCGA
This sequence comes from uncultured Rhodospirillales bacterium, assembly GCA_903881515.1. Classification (GTDB taxonomy): domain Bacteria; phylum Pseudomonadota; class Alphaproteobacteria; order Acetobacterales; family Acetobacteraceae; genus CAIRTN01. The sequence goes on from CAIRTN010000435.1 coordinate 14,056, forward strand.
TGAACAAATGCTGCCGCGCATCGTCGAGCAGGATGTAGTCATAGGCGGCGGTGCCGCTGGATACTGTGGTGGCCCCGGTGAGGTGCCAGCCGTCAAAGGCAAAGGCCGGTGCGGCGACGACGACGGCGGCAAGCGCGGCAAGGCCGCAGGTCAGGCGAAGCATGGTTCGTGTAATTACCCACCCCCTTGCCATGGACTCCAATCTCTGAATCCATGGGGCATGGATCGCATTGATTTGCAGCGCCTGAGCCGGGAAGAACTGATCGAGCTTGTGCTCGCGCTTCAGGGTCCCGCTAAAACGTCGCGCACC
>CAIRTN010000436.1 GCA_903881515.1 uncultured Rhodospirillales bacterium
GGTGCGCGACGTTTTAGCGGGACCCTGAAGCGCGAGCACAAGCTCGATCAGTTCTTCCCGGCTCAGGCGCTGCAAATCAATGCGATCCATGCCCCATGGATTCAGAGATTGGAGTCCATGGCAAGGGGGTGGGTAATTACAACACCTGCGTCCGGCTCGCCCCCAGATCCAGCCCCGCCTCCTCCAGCGCGGGATCGAAGCGCTGCAACCGCGACAGGAAGATCAGCATGCAATAGGCCGAGATGAAGCTCGACTGCCCCAGCACCGCCAGCAGCGTGCCGTCGTACAGAAACCGCGTCCCCGTCGCCGTCGTCAGGTCGCGCCAGAAGATCACCGTGGAAATGCCGATGATCACCCCGGGCGTCAGCACCGGCGAAACCACCACCAGATAGTAGAACCCCCGCGCCCGCGCATAGACCTGCTGCATCAGCATCGCCCCGGCGAGCCCCACCGGCACCGAGACCAGCACCACCAGCGCCCCGATCTTCAGGCTGTTCTGCAAGCCGTAGATCATGTCCCGATCCGCCGCCAAGGCGGAGAACCAGTGCCAGGTGAACCCCTCGAACGGCACTACCGCCGGATAGGACGAGGCGTTGAACGCGCTGATCCCCATCACGACAAGCGGCCCGAACAGATACAGGAAGAACAGGAAGATATACGCGCCCAGCGCCACCCGGCTCATCGGGTGATCTCTCCCAGGTTCAACCGCCCGAGCTTCAGCACCGCCATCACGAACGCGATGCAGGTCAACAGCAGGATGAACGCATAGGCCGAGCCCTGCGGCCAGTTGAACGCCTGATAGAACCGGTCATACACGATCGGCGTGAACCACAGGCTGCGCGGCCCGCCCAGCACCAATGGCGCCGCCAGCGCGCCGGAGGTCAGCATGAACACCAGGGTACAGCCCGAGCCAATGCCCGGCTTGGCAAACGGAATCACGATATCCTTGTGAATCCGCCACCACGGCGCCCCCAGATCCCGCGCCGCCTCGATCAACCGGCCATCCAGGCTCTCGATCGCGTTGTACAGCGGGAAGATCATCAGCAGCAGATACGCGTAGCTCAACCCCGCGTACAGCCCGACATCCATGCCCAGGAAATCCACCGGCGCATCGATCAGCCCCGCCCCGAACAGCAACTTGTTCAACACCCCCGACGTGCCCAGGATCACCCGGAACGCAAACGCCCGCAGGATCTCGTTCAGCCAGTACGGCGCGATCAGCAGCAACAGCAGCAACCGCACCCGCGCCGCCCCCGCCACCTGCGCCATATAAAACGCCAGCGGATAGCAGAACGCGAAATTCCCCGCCGTCACCAGGATGCTGGCCAAGATCGTCCGCCAGAACGCGTTCAGATGCGTGGCATTCCACGACGCCGTGCTCGTCGTCGAGCCGAACAGGAAATACTGGTAATTCTCCAGCGTATAGACGTCCCGCGCGCCCCCCATCGCCGCCGGCGGCAGCTTCGGCCGGAACGACATCTCCACCATGAACAGCTGCGGCAGCACGATCATGAACAACGCCCACAGCGTGACCGCCAGCAGCAGAAACAGCCCCACCGGCCAGCCATTGCGCGCAAAGAACCCCGGCCCCGCGTTTACCCCGCGCCGCCGGTCCACCCACGCCATCGCCGCGAACACCGCCACCACCACGAACGGCAGCGCGAGCACGAACACATGCCCATCGGACGACCGCATCGCCCGCTAACCCGCCAGCACGAAAGCATCCGCCGCGGCGAACCCGATGCCCACCGGCACCCCCTCCACCGGCGGATTGCGGCTCTCGGCGGCGCCCAGCAACACCGTCAGCCGCGTCCCCCCCGCATTGCACGCCAGATGCGTCAGGTTGCCCTCGTACGCATGCTCCTCCACCACCGCGCTCAGCAGATTATCCGCCTCATCCAGCCCAGGATGCAGCATCTCCGGGCGCACAAACAGTACCGCCTGCGCCCCCACGCCCAACCCCTTCGGATTGCGCCCGCGCAACCGGCCCACCGCGGTCTCCACCACCGCCAGCCCGCTACCGACTTCGATCACCCGCCCCGGCAACGCATTGGTCTCGCCGACAAACCCGGCGACAAACCCGGTCTCCGGCACCTCATAGACCGTCCGCCCATCGCCCACCTGCTCGATCCGCCCGCGGTTCATCACCGCGATCCGGTCCGACATCGTCAGCGCCTCGCCCTGGTCATGCGTAATATAGATAAAGGTGATCCCCACCCGCCGCTGGATCGCCCGCAACTCGTTGCGCATATGCTGCCGCAGCTTCAGATCCAGCGCCGACAGCGGCTCGTCCAGCAACAGCACCTGCGGCTCAACCGCCAGCGCGCGCGCGATCGCCACCCGCTGCCGCTGCCCGCCCGACAGCTCATCCACCCGCTTGCCGGCCTGGTCCCCCAACGCCACCACGTTCAGCAGCGCCTCAGCCTTCGCCATCCGCTCCCGCTGGCCCACGCCGCGCACCCGCAGCCCATAGGCCACGTTCTCCGCCACGCTCATCATCGGAAACAGCGCCAGCGACTGAAAGATCAGCGCCGTCGGCCGCTTGTTCGCCCCGATCCCGCGCATATCCCGCCCGCCGATCCGCACCGCGCCCTCGGTCGGCTCGATGAACCCCGAAATCGTCCGCAGGATCGTCGTCTTGCCGCAGCCGGACGGCCCGAGGAAGCTGAAAAACTCCCCCTGCCGAATCCCCAGCGACGCCTGTTCGACAGCCGTGAAATCGCCGAAGCGCACGGTCATCCGGTCCAGTTCAACGGCGTCAGTCATGCAATAACCCCAGCATCAAGCCCGGGCGGACACCGCCCGGGCCATCAGATCAAACCGCCTTGAACTTCTCGGCGTACTGCGTGCGCAACTCGGCGAACCACGACGGCTCGGCCGGCCGCGGCCAGATCCGCTCCAGCGCATCGCCCGGATACGCCTCGGCAAAGTTCTTCTTCGCCACCGGCGACAGCAGCGCATCCGCGCCCTTGGCCACCGGGTTGTAGCCCGAGCCCTCCGCCACCTTCGCCGAAGCCTCTGCCGAATGCAGGTAGTTGATCCACTCATAGGCCTGCGCGGTATTCTTCGCCGCCTTGGTGATCGCCCAGCCATCCAGCCAGGTGATCGCCCCTTCCTGCGGCGCCATGTAGCTCACCGGCTTACCCGCTTTCTTCAGGCTGATCGCCGGCCCGTCCCAGGTCTGCCCGATCACCACGCCGTTCTCCAGCAGGCCAGACTTGGTGTTGTCACCCGAATCCCAGAACTGCTTGATCCAGCTTTTATGCGCGATGGCGAACGGCAGGATCTGATCGTAGATCTTCTTCATCGACGCCTCGTCCTTGTAGGCGTCCAGCATCCGGTTCGACGGCAGCTTGCCCGTCGCATCCCACCACAGCCCGATGCTCAACAGCAGCGAATGCGGCCGCCCCTGCACCTTGCCCTTGTATTTCTCGTCCCACAGCGTGCCGAAACTCAGCGTCTTGTAATCAAGCGTGGTCAGGTCGGTGCGCCACGAAATCGCCTCCGAGCCCCAGCAATGCGGCACGTGATACAGCTTGCCGTCCCACGTCCAAAGCTTGGTCGACGTCGCCACCATCGACGCCAGCACATTGTCCAGCTTCAGCTTGTTGACGTCCCACGGCGCCAGCACTTCCAGGTCCTTGAACTGCGGCGCGCGGTCATGCGTCGGCTGGCAGACGTCGAAGCCCTCGCCGGCGGTCGCCTGCAGCTTGTTGATCTGCTCCTCGTTCTGGCTGAACGGGGTGGTGTTGACCTTGATGCCCGTCTTCTTCTCGAACTCCGGGATCACCGGGTCCGGCAACTCGTCATCCCAGTTCAGGATGTTCAGCGTGCCCGAGGACGAAAACGCGTCCTTGACGATGAACGGCCCGACCGCCCCGGCCGCGCCCAGCGCCGCCGATCGGCTCAGCAGGATGCGCCGTGTGAACCCCTTCGCCGCCCGCAGGGTCGCGGTGGTCGGATCAATCCGTTTCGCCATGGTGTCTTCTTTCCTGTTCGACGTGCACGCGGGCGGGCCCCACCGGCGCCCGCCAACCGCCGCACGTCTTGCAGAAACCGGGCCAGCCAATTCCCGGCGAAACCAGGGCGTTACTGCCCGTCCCCGCGCCAGCCTGCCCGCAAATCAGGCGATCATCACCTCAAAGCCGGGCGAGATGACAGATCGCCCGCGCAATGTTCTGATCCATCTCGCTTTGCGGCACGCTGCGCAGCACATCGCTGCCCTTCGCCTGCCCGACCAGCTTGATCGCATCCACGGGCCGCAGAAACCGCCGCGTCACCGCGTGGCTCGCCGCCGCCTGCACCGCACAGACGTAACCATCATGGGTGCCATAGCGCTCCTGCAACGACGGCCGCTTATCCCCCGTCGCCGAACGCTGCGCCGCCGTCTCGGCAAACGGGAAGAACGCACCGTTCAGGTTGCAGATCTGCCCCTGCCGCCCGCCCGCCGCCCAGCGGTTCCAACCCACATAGGTGCCCAGCGGCGCCATATGCTGCACCGACGGCTCGCCGGCGATCTCGTTGCCATCGGCGTCGACCTTCACCACCAAGGTCGGGAACACCCGCTTCACCACCGCAGGCGCATTGGCCGGCACCCCGGTCTGCCGCGCATGATCGAACCCCGCCCCGAAATCCAGGTCCATCAACGGGTTCGCCAGGTTATCGGCGAAATTTACCCCCGGAATATCCGGGAACCCCAAAGCCGCCTTGGTCGGCGCCACCAGCTGCCCGTCCGCCAGCTTCGGATACACGCTCGCCGGCGGCGCCTTGCCCCGCACCACCCAGTCGATCAGCGCATCCAGCAGCGCCGCGTTCTGATCGCTCTCCGGATTGGTGTTGGCTGCAAACATGCACGCTCCGCCCGCCGCCGCCGGACCCGCCTTGGCGCTGAACCCGCCCGGCCCGCCGCCATGGGTGGTGCCCGGGAAATAGTACCGCCGCACATTCACCGGCAGCGGAATGTCATCCGCCGCCGTATTGCCCACGAAGTCGCCCGACATCTTCAGCGCCCAGAACTCGTTCGAACCGAAGCTCTCGAAGATCTTCGGGCACGTCCCGTCCCGGCCGCACGCATTCAGCAGCCCCGCCGCCTCGCGCCCGCGCGCCCCGTCGGCATATTTCGACCACCACACCGGCGCCTCGTTCGCCGCCATGAAGATGGTCTGGATCACATCGGGCAGCGCCCAGCGGAAATTCATCGAGATCTGCCGTCCCGCGATCGTCGGGAACAGCCCGTCGAACACCCGCCGGCCGCTCTCGTCGGTATTGAACCCCCAATAGACGAAGCTGCGCAGATAATTGCCCGACTGCGACTGCCCCTGGGCAATCGTATGCGCGATCGTCCCCGCGATCGGGTTGCCCTCGGTGCCAAACCGGAAAAACGACACCGCATCGCGCGTCGCCGCAAACCCCAGCCCCAGCACCAGCGGATCGCGCGCGGTATACTGCATGTCATATTCGAACGCCGGATCGAACCCGTTCTTCAGGCACACCCGCGTCGCATCCGGCTTCCCCGGAAACTCCACCGACCGGCAATCAGCCCACGCCCAGTCGCTCGCCGGAATCTCGACCTTCTCCCGCACCGCCCCATCGACGGTCTGCTTTGTCACCTTGAAGAAATGTGCCGTCTTGCTGTCCATGCTCGCCGGCCGGTACGGCACCGGCGTGGTGTAGATCACCAGTTGCGCCGTCGAGCCGCTGGCATTCAGCACGCTGCCATACACCGGACCGGTGATCGTGCTGCCATCCGGGTTATGCGCCACCGGCACCGACAGCAACTCCTCCACCCCATCGGTCGGGTAATCCAGGTCCTTGCACGGGTAATCCGTATTGCACAGCCGCGACAGCCGGTCGCCCTGCCACCCCGTCCAAACATAGGTCGCCCCATGCATCAGCGTCGCCAGCGTCGGCTCGCTCCGGCTACCGCGGTTCGACACCTGATACAGCATCACCCCATTGGCATGCTGCACCGGCCGCAGCACGGTGAATGTGGTGATATACCCCACCGTGCCCCCGGCCTTCTTCGCCGCCAGCCCGATATCCTGGATCACCGCATTATCAGGCGCTGCCGGATCAACCTCGCCGTAAAGCCGCCCCTGCAGCTTCTCATACGCGCCGTCGTACGCCAGCGTCCGGCTGTCCACCACCGTCTTCACCACCCGCGCCTCAGCCTGCGCCGCCAGCAACACCGCCCCGACCGCAACCGCACGTAGAATCAACCGCATCGAATTCCCCCTATAACGCGCCCGTATGATCGGCCCACAGCCGGAGATCGTCCAGGGGACAGACCAGGAATTTTCTCAAAAGCAAAGATAAGGAAGCGAGTCTTCTTTTTTATAAAAAAAAAGCAAAAAATTTCTTCCACTTGCTCAATGGTGAAGCTTCCGTCTCACAAAACGCGAATATCCGCTACTGCGGCCCCGGTCATCCGCGCCAGTTCATCGCCCGTCGTGCGAAACACATGCACCGGCGAGCCCGCCGCCGCCCACACCTCCCCCAGCGCCATCAGATCCCGATCCAGCAGCATCAACGGCGGGCTGACATGCCCCACCGGCGCCACGCCCCCGATCGCGAACCCCGTCGCCTCCCGCACCCAATCCGCATCCGCCCGCTTCACCCCCACCCCCAGCGCCGCGGCCACCTTCGCCGCATCCACCCGGTTCGCGCCCGACGCAATCACCACCACCGCCCGCTCCCCCGCCCGAAACACGATCGACTTGGCAATCTGCTCCACCGCACACCCCACCGCCGCCGCTGCATCCGCCGCCGTCCGCGTCCCCTCCGGAAACGCCGCGATCGTATCGGCATGCCCCGCCGCCGCCAGCGCCGCCCGCACCCGCTCCACCGATGCACTGCCCGACATGCCCGCCCCTCCGTCCGCCACGCCGGTTTCGTTGCCGCAAAACCATGAAGCGGGCAAGCGCCGGCCAACGCCGCTGGCGGCGGTTATGTTTTGAGAGTACGGGACTTTCTGAATGTCATACTATGAATTCTGTTAATAATATATAAATCATCTATGATGGACTCAAAGCAATCTTCATATTTCTCGGTTGGCTGTTTGGTAAATTTATAAAAACCAAAATTCGGCTCAAATATAATACCAGCATTATCCCCGGTCAAAAGCAGTGCCGCATGTTCATCAACCTCGGCAGCCCCTGACATTCCGATAAATACAGTGTGCGCGCGATAGAGCGTGTTACTCTCTGACGGAGAGATAATACCGTATTGCGATGCCGAGGTCTGGGTTATTCTGGAATTCGCGAGCGACGCCTCGAATCCTGTCGAGCGCGCGTAATTCAGCATCGCGGCAAAGCTCATATTTTCGACGTTCACCCGCGCCTGACGAAACGTACGGACGTCACGCCATGGTAATTACCCACCCCCTTGCCATGGACTCCAATCTCTGAATCCATGGGGCATGGATCGCATTGATTTGCAGCGCCTGAGCCGGGAAGAACTGATCGAGCTTGTGCTCGCGCTTCAGGGTCCCGCTAAAACGTCGCGCAC
>CAIRTN010000437.1 GCA_903881515.1 uncultured Rhodospirillales bacterium
CCCGTGATCTCCCGCCGCTTCCTGCTCGGCGCCGGTGCCGCCGCCTGGTTCTGGCAGCCCGCGCGCGCCAACGCCGCTCCCTCAGCCCTGGCGCAGCCCGCCCGCGCGCCCCTGCCGCTGGTCATGCTCGACCCCGGCCATGGCGGCAAAGACCCCGGCGCTATCGGCATCTCCGGCACCTACGAAAAACACATCTCCCTCGCCGTCGCCCAGGAACTGCAACGCCAACTCACCGCCTCCGGCCGCTACCGCGTCGTCCTCTCCCGCACCCGCGACATCTTCATCCCCCTCGAAGGCCGCGTCGCCATGGCCCAGAAACAAGGCGCCGCCCTGTTCGTCTCCATGCACGCCGACGCGCTCGCCGATCACGCCGTGCGCGGCGCCAGCGTCTACACCCTCGGCGACACCGCGTCAGACAGCCAGACCGCTGCCCTGGCCAAACGCGAAAACGCCGCCGACCGCTTCAGCCCCGGCGCGTTTCACGACACCCCGCCCGAAGTCGCCCGCATCCTGACCAGCCTGGTTCGCCAGGAAACCCGCGCCGGCTCCACCCGCTTCGCCCGCGGCGTTGTCGGCGCCTTCCATACCGACCTGCCCCTGCTGCCCAACCCCGCCCGCCACGCCAGCTTCGCCGTGCTAAAAGCCGCCGACATCCCCTCCGTCCTGGTCGAAATGGGCTTCATGTCCAACCGTGACGACGAAGCAGCCCTGCGCAAACCGGCACACCGCATCCGCGTCGCCACCGCTATGAAACGCGCCGTCGATACCTATTTCAAAGCGTGATCGCTCCTACATAAGGCAAGGCCAGGGGACTCAGCCCCCTGGACCCCACATCCATTTAGGCAAAGGCACGAACGTCAATGCAGCGGCGAAGCCCAAAAGAATCTGATGGCTCCGCCGCTCCCCGCCCAACACCGAGCCAACCGCTCAACCACCGCACGAGTGAAAGGGTTTCCAAAGGCCCGCGGCCTTTGGCGGGGTCCAGGGGCAGCGCCCCTGGCCTTCCTCCCCTTTAAAACCTGCTATAATCCGTCACCGACACGCGGCCCCGCCCAGGCCGCCCCAGAGGCCCGAGCATGTCCGACCAAACTCCCGCCCGCGAGCGCCTGGCGCCGCGCCGCGATCCCGATGCCCCGCCGCCGAAGGCGCCGAAGCCGGCCCGCCCGAAGCGCCGCCGGTCCGTGCTTGGCCGCCTGCTCGGCGTGTTCTTCGCCCTGTTCGTCCTCGCCGGCGTCGGCGCCGCGCTCGCCGGCTACGTCGCCTATCAGCGCTTCGCCGCCGGCCTGCCCGACCATGACGGCCTGGCCAGCTACCAGCCGCGGGTGATGAGCCGTGTCTATTCCGCCGACGACCGCCTGATGGCCGAACTCGCCACCGAGCGCCGCATCTTCGCGCCCATCGGCAGCATCCCCAAAGTGGTGCAACAGGCCTTCATCTCCGCCGAGGACCAGAATTTCCGCGTCCACAAGGGCGTCGACCCCATCGCCATCCTGCGCGCCGTGGTCACCGACGTCGCCCAATACGGCCAGGGCAAGCGCCCGATCGGCGCCTCGACCATCACCCAGCAGGTCGCCAAGAACATGCTGATCGGCAACGAGACCTCGCTCGCCCGCAAGGCCCGCGAGGCCATCATGGCGATCCGCCTGGAACAGAGCCTCAGCAAGGACCGCATTCTCGAACTCTACCTCAACGAGATCTTCCTCGGCGCCCAGGCCTACGGCGTCGCCTCCGCCGCCCAGGCCTATTTCAACAAAACCCTCTCCGACCTCACTCTGCCCGAGGCCGCTTTCCTCGCCGCCCTGCCCAAGGCGCCCAACAACTACAACCCGTTCAAATTCCCCGACGCCGCCAAATCCCGCCGCGACTGGGTGATCGACCGCATGGCCGACGACCGCGCCATCACCGCCGCCGATGCCGCCGCCGCCAAGGCCACACCGCTCGCAGTGGCCGCCTTCCGCCGCCCGGAAACCGTCACCGGCGCCGAGTTCTTCGCCGAGGAAGTTCGCCGCACCCTGGTCGACAAGTTCGGCGCCGAGCAGACCACCCAGGGCGGCCTCGCCGTGCACACCACGCTCGACCCCGCTTTGCAGGACGCCGCCGACCGCGCCCTGCGCGACGGCCTGGTGCGCTACGACCAGCGCCGCGGCGGCTGGCGCGGCGCCGAAGCCCGCCTCGAACTCGGCGCCAAGCTGAAAACCAACTGGTCCGACAGCCTCGCCGGCCTCGCCCGCCCGATCGGCATGCCCGCCAACTGGCGCCTCGCCGCCGTGCTGGAAATGACCGACACCGAAGCCAAGCTCGGCGTACTCGACGGCACCACGCCCCGCGTGCTGCCGATGCAGATGGCCGACATCAACTGGGCGCGCCCGTTGCTCGACGGCGACAAGCTCGGCCCCACCCCGCGCAAGGTCTCCGACATCATCAAGCCCGGCGACGTGGTGATGACCGACTATGCCCCCGCCATCGTCGCCAAAGGCCGCGTCGCCGCCCGCCCCGAACGCCTGCTGCTGCGCCAGATCCCCCGCGCCCAGGCCGCACTCGCCGCCATCGACGTCGCCACCGGCCGCGTGCTGGCGCTCTCCGGCGGCTGGAGTTTCGAAACCAGCCAGTTCAACCGCGCCACCCAGGCCAACCGCCAGCCCGGCTCCAGCTTCAAACCCTTCGTCTACCTCGCCGCCATGCAGGCCGGCATCTCCCCCAGCCAGCGCTTCCTCGACGCCCCCTTCGTCGTCGACCTCGGCGCCCAGGGCAAATGGCGCCCGTCGAATTTCGAGCAGAATTTCTCCGGCCCGATCCCGCTGCGCCTGGCCCTCGAGCAGTCGCTCAACCTGGTCACCGTCCGCGTCGCCGAGAAAGTCGGCATGGACGCCGTCGCCCGCAACGCCGCCGCCTTCCACATCGCCGACACCATGCCGCACGTGCTGCCCGCCGCCCTCGGCGCGGTGGAAACCACGGTGCTGAAGGAAACCGCCGCCTATGCCGGCCTCGCCGCCGGCGGCCGCGAGGTGATCCCCACCCTGATCGACACCGTGCAGGACCGCACCGGCGCCACCCTCTGGCGCGCCCCCACCCCCACCTGCGACGGCTGCACCGACCCCGCCCGCCTGCCCGCCCTCACCGACGCCCGCCCCGAAGTCGCCGACCCCGCCTCGGTATTCCAGATCGTCACCATGATGCAGGGCGTGGTGCAGCGCGGCACCGGCACCGCCGCCGGCGCCGGGCTCGACCGCGCCATCGCCGGCAAAACCGGCACCAGCCAGGACTACACCGACAACTGGTTCGTCGGCTTCACCCCCGATATCGCCGTCGGCGTTTGGATGGGCTTCGACAACAACACCAGTCTCGGCAACAACGAAACCGGCGGCGCCACCGCCGCCCCGGTCTGGCACGACTTCATGGCCGTCGCCCTGAAATCCCGCCCCAACCTGAAATTCATCGCCCCTCCAGGCGTCACCATGGCCAGCTGGACCTATAACGGCATCACCTCCACCGACGCCTTCAAGCCCGGCCAGGACCCAGGCACCTCGCAGCCCTTCACGACCCCGTCGACCGCCACCGCCGCCGATTCCACCCAATCCCCCGCCCAGGCCCCCGCCGCCGGCGGGGTGGACACCTCCCTTGGCGGGCTTTACTGAGCGAAAATCATGTCCACCGAATCAGACGCCATCAACGAACAGATCAAGCAGTCCGTCGCGCTGCTGAGGAGGCATCTTTGACTGGGATGTCGCCCTGCCGCGCCTTGAGGAACTGAACGCCCGCGCCGAAGACCCGGCGCTGTGGAACAACGCCGCCGCCGCCCAGGCCCTGATGCGCGAACGCAACCGCATCGCCAGCCAGGTCGAAGGCGTGCAGGCCCTCGAACGCGAAGTCGCCGAAACCCTCGAACTGATCGAGATGGCCGAAGCCGACAATGACGAGGCGATGGTCGCCGACGGCATCGCCGCGCTGAAGGCCTCCGCCGCCGAAGCCAAGCGCCGCGAGATCGAATCCCTGCTCTCCGGCGAGGCCGACGCCAACGACACCTTCCTCGAACTCAACGCCGGCGCCGGCGGCACCGAGGCGCAGGACTGGGCCGAGATGCTGATGCGCATGTACACCCGCTGGGCCGAGACCAAGGGCTACAAGATCCAGCTCATCGAGCAGTCCGAAGGCGAACAGGCCGGCATCAAATCCGCCACCCTGCAGATCTCCGGCCCCAACGCCTATGGCTGGCTGAAAACCGAGGCCGGCGTGCACCGCCTCGTCCGCATCTCCCCCTTCGACGCCGCCGCCCGCCGCCAGACCAGCTTCGCCTCGGTCTGGGTCTACCCCGTCGTCGACGACACCATCGAGATCGAGATCAACCCCGCTGACCTCAAGGTCGATACCTACCGTGCCTCCGGCGCCGGCGGCCAGCACGTCAACAAAACCGAATCCGCCATCCGCATCACCCATATGCCCACCGGCATCATCGCCGCCTGCCAGGAAGACCGCTCACAGCACCGCAACCGCGCCACCGCCATGGCGATGCTGAAATCCAAGCTCTACGAAGCCGAGCTGAAAAAGCGCGAAGCCCTGTCCAACGCCACCGAGGCCGCCAAAACCGATATCGGCTGGGGCCACCAGATCCGCTCCTACGTGCTCGCCCCCTATCAGTTGGTGAAAGACCTGCGCACCAACGTCGAAAAGGGCAACCCCGCCGCCGTGCTCGACGGCGCGCTGGACGACTTCATGGCCGCCGCCCTCGCCGCCCGCGTCGGCGCCACCCGCAGCGAAGCCAGCGCCAACGCCCAGTGATGAACCTCGAAACCCTCAAATCCCGCGCCGGCGAAATCCTCGCCGACGCCACCATCCCCGAACTCCCCGCCCACTACCGCGGCAAGGTGCGCGACAACTACGACCTGCCCGACGGCCGCCGCATCATGATCGCGTCGGACCGCCTCAGCGCCTTCGACCGCATCCTCTGCGCCATCCCCTTCAAGGGCCAGGTGCTCACCCAGACCGCCCGCTACTGGTTCGAACACACCGCCGATATCTGCCCCAACCACGTGCTGTCCTACCCCGACCCCAACGTCGTCATCGGCCAGAGCCTCGACATCCTGCCCGTCGAAATCGTCGTCCGCGGCTACCTCGCCGGCAGCACCGGCACCTCGATCCTGACGATGTACAAAAACGGCGAACGCCACATCTACGGCCACCGCCTGCCCAACGGCCTGCGCGACAACCAGCAACTCCCCACCCCCATCCTCACCCCCACCACCAAAGCCTTCGACGGCGGCCACGACGAACCGCTCACCGCGGCCGAAATCCTCTCCCGCGAACTGCTCCCCCCCGGCGTCTGGGAACAGGTCAGCGCCTACGCCCTCGCCCTCTTCGCCCGCGGTCAGCAAATGGCCGAAGACAACGGCCTGATCCTCGCCGACACCAAATACGAATTCGGCCTCGACGCCGCCGGCCGCATCCTGCTCGCTGACGAAATCCATACCCCCGACAGCAGCCGCTTCTGGCGCGCCGACACCTACGAAGCCCGCTTCGACTCCGGCGCCCGCCCCGACAGCTTCGACAAAGACATCATCCGCGCCTGGGTCGCCGCCCGCTGCGACCCCTACAAGGACGAAATCCCGGAAATCCCGCAGGACCTCATCCTGTCCACGGCGGCCACCTACATCCAAGCCTTCGAAACCATCACCGGCCAGGAATTCCCCTTCCCCCCCGAAGGCGACGTCCTAACCCGCATCCGCGCCAACCTCGCGAACGTCTAGCAGACAAAGCAAGCAGTCCCTTTTTTGCAAGGCGACGGCGAAGACGCCGCGCCGGAAAAGGGACCCAAAAAACTCCATAAATTCAACATTGTAGGGCGGATAAGCCCTTGCGCCATCCGCCACCTTCGGCGATGTCGCCGCACGTCTCTCCCACCCGGCACCACCCCCTCCACGGTCATTGCGAGCCCTTGCGAAGCAATCCACGCTTTTCCGTGCCGCCCCACGCGCGCCAACCGCCCAAGCCCTCCCCGCCGCCGTCACCAACCCCCCATCCAAGCCTTCGAAACCATCACCCGCCAGAACTTCCCCTTCCCCCGGAAGGCGACGTCCTCATCCGCGCCAACCTCGCGAACGTCTAAAAGACAAGCAGTCCCTTTTTTGCAAAAAAGGGACCCAAAAAACCTTTATAAATCAATATAATACCGTCATTGCGAGGCGCCCCTTGGCGCCGAGCGTGTCAGAAAATCCCGCCCCCTTTCCCCGGCTCGCTTTTCCATGATTCGCTTCTCCCGGTTCATGGAGTTCGGCGGATGACGGATGTGAGGCTCAACCGGGCC
>CAIRTN010000438.1 GCA_903881515.1 uncultured Rhodospirillales bacterium
GCCGAAATGCCCGCCGGTGGTGGAAACCACGTCCACCGTCTCCGCCCGCAACTCGTCGGCCAGTTGCTTCAACTGCTCAACCGAGAAATTCCGCATGTCCGAAGGCACACGGACACGGTCCAATAACGGCGTCGCGTGGCGAGTGGGCGGGGTGGTCATGTCGGTGTCCTCTGCCCGGGGCTAGCTGCGCCGGGACACAACGAAATCAGCCAGTTGCCGCAACAGCGCGGCGGGTTCGCCGAAATGGTCGAGATGCGCGGCGGCCTGTTTGGCCAGCATCTCGGCCTGGGCACGGGCACGTTCGACGCCAAGCACGGAGACCATGGTGGCCTTGCCGGAGGCGGCGTCCTTGCCGACGGTCTTGCCGATCTCGGCCTCGGTGCCGACGGTGTCGAGCACATCGTCGGCGATCTGGAACGCGGTGCCGAGGTCGCGGCCATAGCCGGCGAGCAGGTGGCGCTGATGCGCGGGGGCGCGGCCGAGAATGGCGCCGGCCTCGGCGCTGAACTGGATCAGCCGGCCGGTCTTCAGCGCCTGCAGCCGGCCGATTTCCTCGGCGGTGAGCGTCTTGCCCTCGCCGAGCATGTCGATCATCTGCCCGCCGCACATGCCGCGCGCGCCCGAGGCGTGGGCGAGGGCCAGCACCAGCTCGGCACGCGCTTCGGGGTTGGAATGGGTGTCGGTCTCGGCCAGCACCTCGAAAGCGCGGGTTTGCAGCGCGTCGCCGGCCAGGATCGCGGTGGCCTCGTCGAACGCCTTGTGCGTGCTGGGCTTGCCGCGGCGCAGGTCGTCGTTGTCCATCGCCGGCAGATCGTCATGCACCAGGGAATAGGCGTGCAGCATCTCGACCGAAGCGGCGACGCGGGCGGCGCAGGTGCGGTCGACGCCGAACAGAGCGGCGGTTTCCATCACCAGAAACGCGCGCATCCGCTTGCCGCCGCCGAGCGTGGCATAGCGCATGGCTTCGACCAGACGGGCCTCGCCGCCATCGGGCACCGGCATCAGCCGGTCGAGTGTGGTTTCAATTTCGCCGGCGATGCGGCGCAGGGCGGCCTGCAACATTTCAGGTACTCTCTCGCAGGGTGAGCTCGCCATCGCCGGCGGCGACGATCGCCTGCACCCGGGCATCGGCCTCGGCCAGCTTGGCCTCGCAATGCCGGCGCAGCACGGTGCCGCGTTCATAGGCGGTAATGGCGTCTTCCAGTTTGAGGGCGCCCCCCTCCAGCCCGCGCACGATGCGCTCGAGTTCGGCCAACGCGTCCTCGAAGGAGAGGGCGGACACGTCGGTTGGCTTGGGGGCGGCGGCGCCAGACATCGGTCATCCTGCTGGTCGAAGGGAACGGCGTAGCCCTGTTAGGTAGCGCCTATGCGGCCGCGCGCCAACCCCTCAGCAACAATGTGTGTCAATCCTGCAACAATGTACGCACATGTGCGGCGGCCGAGGCGGCCAGGGCGTCGAGGTCGTAGCCACCCTCCAGCAGCGAAACCAGCCGCCCGGCGCAGTGCTTGCGCGCGACGTCGAGCAGGCGGGCGGTGAGCCAGGCGAAATCCGCGGTTTCGACGCGCAACTGCGCCAGCGGATCGGCCTTGTGGGCATCGAAGCCGGCGGAGACGATCAGCAGTTCGGGGGCGAAAGCGTCCAGCGCCGGGATCAACTCGCGCTCCCAGGCGGCGCGGAAGGCGCTGCCGTCGGAGCCGGGGCGCAGCGGCACGTTCATCACATTGCCGTTGGTACCGGTTTCCTCCGGCGCGCCGGTGCCGGGGTAGCAGGGATACTGGTGTGAGGAGCCGTAGAACACGGAGGGGTCGGCGTTGAAGATCGCCTGGGTGCCGTTGCCGTGATGCACGTCGAAATCGACGATGGCGACCTTGCCGAGGTTCCAGTGCGCCTGGGCGTGGCGCGCGGCGATGGCGGCGTTGGCGAAGAAGCAGAAGCCCATAGCGCGGGCGCGTTCGGCGTGATGGCCGGGGGGGCGGGTAGCGACGAAAGCGTGTTTCGCCCAGCCTTCCATCACCGCGTCGACCGCCATGATCGCCCCGCCGGCGGACCGCAGGGCAGCCTCGGCACTGCCGGCGCTCATCAGCGTGTCGGCATCGAGCGGCACGTGATCGCCGGGTTCGGGACGGATCGCCAGGATCGCCTCGACATAATCGGCGGGGTGCACGCGTTGCAGTTGCTCCACCGTGGCCTGCGGCGCGCGTTCGCGCAGCAGGTCGGCGAAGGCCTCGCCTTCCAGCGCGCGCAGCACATGGCGCAGGCGGTCGGCGCATTCGGGGTGCCAGTCGCCGGTATCGTGTTCCAGGCAGGCGGGGTGGGTGATCAGGACAGTGGTCACGCTTGGTCCTCGCGTTTGCGGATGACGAAGCTGATGACTCCGGCTTCCTCGCTCCAGGCCAGCAGGGCATGGCCGGTCTCGCGGCAATACGCCTGGAAATCGCCGATCGCGGCGCGGTCGGTGGCCAGCACGCGCAGCCGGTCGCCGGCGGCAAGGCCGCGCAACGTCTTGTTCGCCCTCAGCACCGGCAGCGGGCAGGTCATGCCCTTCACATCCAGAATCGTCTCGCTCATCGTTACATCCTGCGCGGGCGACGACGCTTGAGCAAGACAGCGCGGAGCGGCAGAGTAGGGGGATGAACGCTTCCTCCCTCGCGCCTTATCGTATCGGCATCGACCTTGGCGGCACCAAGACCGAGATCGCCGCCCTGGCCCCGGATGGCCGGCTGCTGCACCGCCATCGGGTGCCGACACCGTCGACCTATGAGGACTCGGTGCGCGGCATGGCCAATCTGGTCAAAGCGATCGATCAGCAGATGGGCGGCAACGGCAGCGTCGGCATCGGCATCCCCGGGGTGATCTCGCCGCGGACCGGGCTGGTGAAGAACGCTAACACCATCGCGTTGAACGGGCATGACTTCCTGGCCGATATCTCCGCGCTGCTGGAGCGCGAGGTGCGGGTGGACAACGATGCCAACTGCTTCGCGCTGAGCGAGGCGGCCGATGGCGCGGGTGCCGGGCAGTCGGTGGTGTTCGGGGTGATCATCGGCACCGGTTGCGGCGGCGGCATCATCGTCGATGGCAAGGTGATCAAGGGGCGCAACCGGGTGACCGGGGAGTGGGGGCATATCCCGCTGCCCTGGCCGAAGCCCGAGGAGCTGCCGGGGCACACGTGCTGGTGCGGGCATCGCGGCTGCCTGGAATTGTGGATATCGGGCACCGGGCTGGCGATGGACTGCGATGGGCCGCAGGCGCGTGATGCGACGTCGATTCCTGGCCGCGCGGCGGGGGGCGAAGTGAAGGCGCAACAGGCACTGGCGCGGCATGCCGACCGGCTGGCGCGCGGGCTGGCGATGGTGGTGAACCTGCTGGACCCCGATGTGATCGTGCTGGGGGGCGGGCTGTCGAACCTCGCGAATCTGTATGAGCAGGTGCCGGGGATCATGAAGCAGTACGTGTTCTCCGACTTCGTCGACACGCCTGTGGTGAAAAATATGCACGGCGATTCGTCGGGCGTGCGGGGTGCGGCCTGGTTGTGGCCGGCGCCCGCCGGCTGAGAGGGGAATGGCCGCGCTCTGCCGGGACTGTTTCGGCGATCCGGGCGAAGCGCGGGTGTGTCCGGTCTGCGGCGGGGGGCGGATTGTCCGGCATGGCGAGCTGAATAGCCTGACCATGGCGCATGTCGATTGCGACGCGTTCTACGCCAGCGTGGAAAAGCGCGACCGGCCGGAGCTGGCGGCGCGGCCGGTGCTGGTGGGCGGCGGCACGCGGGGCGTGGTGGCGGCGTCGTGCTACGTGGCGCGGATGTATGGGGTGCGCAGCGCGATGCCGATGTTCAAGGCGTTGCAGGCCTGCCCCGACGCGGTGGTGATCAAGCCGGATTTCCAGAAATACGCCGCCGTCGCGCGGGTGATCCGCGGGATGATGGAGGCGTTGACGCCTTTGGTGCAGCCGCTGTCGATCGATGAGGCGGTGCTGGATCTGCGTGGCACCGAGGCGGTGCATGGCGCGCCGGCGGCGACCGTGCTGGCGCGGTTTGCCCGGCGGGTGGAGACCGAGGTGGGGGTGACGGTTTCCGTCGGCCTGGCGGCGAACCGGTTGATGGCGAAGATCGCGGCGGGGCGGGACAAGCCGCGCGGGTTCTGCGTGATCGGGGCGGAGGCGGCTTCGCTGCTGGCGCCGGAGCCGGTGCGGCTGCTGCCGGGGATCGGGCCGGCTTTGGCGAAGAAGCTGGAGGCGATGGGGATCACGCGGCTGGGGCAGTTGCAGGCGCTGGATGCGCGGACGGCGCGGGCGAAGCTGGGGGAAGATGGGCTGTCGCTGGTGGCACGGGCACGGGGGGAGGATGCGCGGTCGGTTTCGATTGAGCGGGAGACCAAGTCGGTCAGTGCGGAGACCACGTTCGAGGCCGATATCAGCGGCACCGCGGCGCTGGAGCGGCATTTGTGGCGGTTGTCGGAAAAAGTTGCGGGGCGGTTGAAGGCGGCGGATCTGGCGGCCGGGGGCGTGGTGCTGAAGCTGAAGACCGCGTCGTTCGTGTCGCGCACGCGGGCGCACCGGCTGGCGAATCCGACGCAGCTGCCGGATGTGTTGTTCGAGGCGGCGCGCGGGTTGCTGGCGCGCGAGGCGGATGGCACGGCGTTTCGGCTGATCGGCATCGGGGCGTCGCCGCTGGCCGAGGGCAGTGCCGCCGATCCGCCGGATCTGGCGGACCCGGCGGGGCCGAAGCGGTTGGCGGCGCAGGCGGCGATCGATGCGTTGCGCGGGAAGTTCGGCGCGGCGGCGGTGGTGCGCGGGCGGGGGTTCAGCAGCCCGAAGGCAAAAGGTTGAACGTCTTCAGCGTGCCGCGCATGACGAAATCGCCGAAATCCATCAGCATCTCGTCGGCCACGCCGTTCGACCAGTAGCGCATGCCGACCTCGTAGTCGGGCTGCTGGTTGGCATTGTCGTTGTCGAAGAAAGCGATGTGCACCCGGCCGCTGGGTAGGGTTTCGAGGCCTTTCCACTGCGAGGGGCCGGGGGGAAGCCAGGAGGCGATGGCGACCGAGCTGTCCTGCGCGCCGGTGGCGGAGGTGCCGTCGAACAGCGGCAGGGCGATGAATTTCTTGCCGGCGGCGGCGGCTTTCAGGAGCGCTTCGGTGTGCGCCATCGGGAACAGGGTGCCGGCGGGGAGTTTCTTTTCGGTTGCTTCCGGCAGGGTATAGCGGGCGGTGCCGGTGCCGCCGGGGGCGCTGAGCGTGGCTTCGCCGGAGATTTCGCTGGTGACGGCGTCGTCGGTGGTCTGCCGCAGGCGATAGCGCAGGCGGGAGCCGTCTTTGCTTTCCCAGGTCGTGTAGTCGGAGATCATGTCGGTGTCCTGACCATCGCGGTTGGTGATGGTCATTTCCAGGCGCTGGCGCACGGCCCAGGCGTCACAGGCGTCAGTTACCTCGTACGCCATTTTGCCGGAGGCGGCGATGACGTCGCTGCGGGCGGAGTGCATCTGCAGCTCGTACATCGCCTTGTGCGCGGCGAGCGGCTGAGCCTGTGCGGTCCAGCTCAGCAGCAGGGCGGCAATGGCGAGAAAGGGCAGTCGCATGCAGGCGGCTCCATGAACGGTCAGAACGAACATAGGGACCGCCCTGCATACGCGCCAGTGAACAAGGTTTCAGGTTTGCGCGAGTTGCACCACCCGAACGATGACCGCGGCGCAGGTCAGGCCGAGGTGCAATTGCAGCAGCAACAGCCAGGCGCGGCGGGCGCGGGAGAACGGGGGCGGCGCCAGGGTGTCGAGCGGGGGCATGCGCCAGGCCAGGCGGCGCAGCTTCATGTGGCGGGTCTGCGGGGCCTCGCGGCCGAGCATGGCGCCGGCGCTGGCGCCGATGACCGCGAGGGCTACGCCGCCGATCAGGATCATCAGCACCTGTTGCTCCGAGACGTCGGGGAACAGGACGGAGACCACCAGGATCACCGAGAGGATCACCAGGGCGGCGATCACCAGACCGGTAAACAGGTTCAGCCAGCGGCCGTTGACCCAGGGGCCGAGCACCGCCTTGTCGTTGCAGAGCAACAGCAGGAACACGGTGGCACTGGGCAGCAGCACGCCGGCCAGCGTTTGCACCGCGACCGTGATCAGGCCGAGCGGGGCGGAAGGCATCAGCACCAGGGCGGCGGCGCCGGCGATCAGGCCGCCGTAGACCAGGTAGAACCAGCCGGCATCGGTCGGCTTGCGATGCAGGGAGTGGCGGACCTTCAGCGTGTCGCCGATCGCGTAAGCGGTGGCCAGCGAGACGGCGGAGGCGCCGATGATGCTGGCGTCGAGCAGGGCGATGGCGAAGAAGGCGGCGGGGAGCTTGCCGGCATAGGCGGCGATGCCGGCGGCGACGCCGGCGGAGTCGGTGAAGTTGCCGGCCTGCGGGGTGCCGGAGAAAGCGGCGGCGGAGGCGGCCATCATCGCGGCGGCGCCGATCACCACCATGGCGATGCCGATCCACAGGTCGATCTGGCCGTATTTCATGAAGCGGGGGGTGATGCGCTTGTCGATGACGTAGCTCTGCTGGAAGAACAACTGCCAGGGGGCGACGGTGGTGCCGACGATGGCGATCACCAGCAGCAGGATGTCGGAGAGCTTGCCGTCCGGCAGGCTGGGGAT
Organism: uncultured Rhodospirillales bacterium; assembly: GCA_903881515.1. Lineage (GTDB taxonomy): Bacteria > Pseudomonadota > Alphaproteobacteria > Acetobacterales > Acetobacteraceae > CAIRTN01. The sequence goes on from CAIRTN010000438.1 coordinate 6,627, forward strand.
GACGAAATCATGCGCGACCTGGGCCAAGGGCGGGTGCACGGCGATGAACACCGGCAGCAAGGTGAGACTGCCGAGGACCAGGATCAGGCTGAAGCGTTCGAAGCGGCGGAAGTCGCCGGTGCTGGCGGCCATGATGGTCAGGGCGGCCGCGGCGACGACGCCGAGCAGCTTGGGGATGCCGAGATATTCGAGTGCGATCGAGATGCCGATGAACTCGGTGACGATGGTGAGCCCGTTGAGCACGAACAGGTCGATGACGCTGAAGGCGCCCCAGAAGCGGCCGAAGCGTTCCAGGATCAGCCGCGCGTGGCCGACGCCGGTGACGGCGCCGAGGCGGAGCACCATTTCCTGGTTCACGTAGAGCACGGGGACGAGCAGCAGCAGGGTCCAGAGCAGGGTGGTGCCGTAGTTCTGGCCGGCCTGTGAATAGGTGGCGAAGGCGCCGGCGTCGTTGTCGCCGACCATGACGATCAGGCCGGGGCCGACGATGGCGGCGAGCGTGCGCAGATGCGCGCGCCACGACCGCGCCGAGCGGGCGCCGTGCGGGATGGTGCCGAGGGCACCGTGGATGTCGCCGAGATGGGCGGCATCGAGGACCGCCGTGCGCACGGCGGGAGTACGGGAGAGGTGGGCCATTGGGGCCTCCTTCTGCGCGAGCGTTGCAGCTTCAGCGCGGGAGGCGATGGCCCTATTGGATCAACGCCGTGGCGTGATCCGGATCAGGGTTCCATGCGCGTCCCGCGGCAAGCAGCCCGACGGTGTCGTCACAGCCGGCAAATGCCGACTATGGGGCTCCGAGGGCTGACGGCGAGATCGGGGTTTCATGGGGTCCTTCAAAGCGTTGCGAAGAGGCCAGATAGCCCCGGGCGGGGGGCGAAAGCAAGCATGATGTGACGCATGTATGACATATTAGTTTCGTTTACGGAACAAAATGGACACACCTCTCCCCGGTCGTCCATCAGGCTTTTCGAGAACGAAGCCGGGGGACCTTGAGATGGAAGCGGGCGGGGGTGGTGAAGATCGAGGCACGGTGCTGTTGCACCGCAGGCTTGGGCCGTTTCGGGCGCGGTTTGCGCGGGGCCGGGCTGCGTTTGATGGCGGCCGGCGGGTCGATGGCGAGCATGTGGCAGAGCGGGCGCAGGATGCGGCCGGCTTGCGGGACTTCGGCGAGGAAGCGGGCGAAATCCGGGTCGGTCTGCAGGAAC
>CAIRTN010000439.1 GCA_903881515.1 uncultured Rhodospirillales bacterium
ATCGTCAAGACCGATCGGGGAGTTTAGGGGCATGCGCCTGCTGATCATCGGTGCGCTTTCCGGCGAATTGGCGCGCGCGGCGCAGATGGCCCTGTCGCGCGGCGCGTCACTCGATCAGGCCGATAATGCGGCAATGGCGATCGGCATGCTGCGGCGGGATGCGCGGGTGGATCTGGTGCTGTGCGATCTCGCCGCGGGTGTTCCTGGGTTGCTCAACGCCTTGGCGCAGGAGCGGATTGCGACACCGGTTGTCGCCTGCGGCGTGCATGCCGACGCCAAGGATGTCGCCGCGGCGATCAAGGCGGGCGCGCTGGATTTCCTGCCATTGCCGCCTGACCCGGATTTGATCGCAGCGATCTTGGATGCCGCCGCGCGCAGTAGTCACACGATGGTCGCGCGCGATCCGGTGACGTTGCAGACGGTCCGCCGGGCAGAGCAGGTGGCGGGCGCCGATGTGTCGGTGCTGATCACCGGCGAGAGCGGCACCGGCAAGGAAATTCTTGCGCGCCATATCCATCGCCGTTCGCGGCGCAGCGCGGGGGCTTTCATTGCGCTGAACTGTGCGGCCATCCCGGAGGCATTGCTGGAGAGCGAACTCTTCGGCCACGAGAAAGGCGCATTCAGTGGCGCGCTGGCCCGGCGCATCGGCAAGTTCGAGGCCGCGGAGGGCGGCACATTGCTGCTCGACGAAATCGGCGAGATGGATATCAGGCTGCAAGCCAAGCTGCTCCGCGCGGTGCAGGAGCGCGAGATCGATCGGGTCGGTGGTGCAGCGCCGGTGAAGGTTGATGTGCGGATTCTGGCGACGACGAACCGTGATCTGCTGGATGAGGTCGGCAAAGGGCGGTTCCGCGAGGATCTGTATTTTCGCCTCGCCGTCGTCAGCCTGCGCATGCCGGCGCTGCGGGAACGCCCGGAGGATATCCTGCCGATCGCGGAGCATTTCTCGCGGCGCTATGCGGAGGCGAATGGTTTGCCGCAGCGGCGGCTGTCGCCGGCGGCGCAGCGCAAGCTGCTGGCGCATGGCTGGCGCGGCAATGTGCGCGAGCTTGAGAATGCGATGCATCGGGCCGTGCTGCTCGCCGATGGTACGGCGATCGAGCCGGAGGCCATCGAACTGACCGGCGAGCCGGCGGCGTCGCGCGCGCTGGCCGCCGACGTGGCGACCGGTATTGGCGGGCTTGTCGGGCGGCGGATGGAGGAGGTCGAACGCGACCTGATTTTGGAAACCCTCAATCATACGCAGGGCAATCGTACACATGCGGCGACCATCCTGGGCATTTCCATTCGTGCGCTGCGCAACAAGCTGCGCGACTACGCCGCGCAGGGGATGCAGGTGGCGCCGCCGGCCGCGGGTGTGGCGGCCTGATCGGTGTCGGGTTCGTTCAGCATCGGCCTGCTGCCGGATAAACCCGGATTTCCCGGATGAGTGCGGATTTCCTTGTACAGGAGGGCCGAATCTGGCATGAATATCAGTGTGTTGTGGGCGATGAGGAATCGCGAGGATGGAACACCCAACGGGTGAAGCTGATGTCGGGTCTCTGCGGG
>CAIRTN010000440.1 GCA_903881515.1 uncultured Rhodospirillales bacterium
ACCTGTACGCTGCCGGTCTTGCCGGCCATCTGCACCCCGGCCACCGGCAGCTTGGCGATCGGCGCGGTGCCGTTGGCCTCGTTGACCACCGCCCACATCCCTTCGCGCGCCGCCTGCAACCAGCGCTCCTGCAATCCCATGGTCGGCCAGTCCTCCGGCCTGCTGCCGGGCTGCAGCACCCCGCCGATCGCGCGCGTCAGATGCGGCTGCACCAGCCGCCCGGTCGCCAGCCGCGAGGTCATCGTCGCCAGCGCCAGCGGCGTGAGTTGCAGGAAACCCTGGCCGATGCCGTGCACGATGGTATCGCCGATATTCCACGCCTTGCCCTGCGCCATCCGCCAGGCCCGCGTCGGCACCAGCCCGGCGCGCGCGCCGGGCAGTTCGATATCGAGCTTCACGCCCAGTCCGAACCGGTTCGACATTGCCGCGATCCGGTCCATCCCGGTCCGTCGCGCCACTTCATAGAAATACACGTCGCAGCTGTTCTTCAGGGCGCCGCGCAGATCCATCGAGCCGTGGCCGTATTTGCTCCAGCAGCCGAACCGGTGGTCGCCGAAATCCAGATAGCCGGGGCAGGACACCGTCTCGTTCGGATTGATCGCCTTCGCTTCCAGCCCCGCAATCGCCACCACCATCTTGAAGGTCGAGCCCGGCGCATACAGCCCGGCGGCGGCCTTGTTGATTAGCGGCGCGCGACGATTGCTGGTCCATTCCACCCATTGCGCCTGCGTGACGCCCGAGTTGAACAGCGACGGATCGAAGCTCGGGTTGGATACCATCGCCAGCACTTCGCCGTTGCGCGCATCCATCACCACTGCCGAGGCGCTTTCCTCGCCGATGCAGCCCAGCACCGCCTTCTGCAAGCCGCTGTCGATGGTCAGGGTGATGTCCTGGCCCTGCGTACCCTCCTGGCGGTCCAGTTCGCGGATCACCCGGCCGACGGCGTTGACCTCCAGTTGCACCGCACCGGCGTGCCCGCGCAGCGCCTCGTCGTGCACTTTCTCCATCCCCGCCCGGCCGATGCGCGCGCCGGGCAGTGCCAGCAGCGGATCATCCGCCGCGTCGGTATCAGCGGGCGGCGCCACATAGCCGGCGACATGGGCAAGCGCCGGCCCGAACGGATATTCCCGCGTGGTGCCGACGTCGACCAGGATTCCCGGCATTTCCGGCGCGTTGACCTCAATGCGCGCCATGTCCTCCCAGGTCAGGAACTCCCGCACCACCACCGGAATGAAGCGCCGCCGCCGCCGCAGGTCGCGCTCGATCCGCGCTCGCTCATGGTCGGCCAGCGGCACGATCCGGGCGAAATTATCCAGCGTCGCCGTCAGATCGCCGCTTTGTTCGGCCACCAGCAATGCCCGCCAGTTCAACCGGTTGCCCGCGACGACCACGCCGGCGCGGTCCAGCAGCCGCCCGCGCGGCGGCGCGATCAGCCGGGCGCTGATCCGGTTGGAATCCGCCAGGGTCGCGAACTTCTCGCCTTCGACCACCTGCACCTGGTACAGCCGCGCCGCCAGGGCCCCCAGCGCGGCAATCTGCGCGCCGGCGACCAGCAGGGCACGGCGCGTAAACACGCCGGTGCGCTTGTTCTCGCGTTTCATGCCTGTTCAGGGTCCGCCAGCGAGCGATGCGTCGCCGTCAGCGGCACCGCCAGCAGTGGATATAGCCCCGTCGCCAGCGCTGCCAGGAACACCGCCGGGCCACCCGGCATCAGCCGCAGCGACAAGGCCGACACCAGCACCCATTGCGCCAGCGCCGAGCCCACCGCCAACACGGTGAACGCCACCCATACCGGCAGGAACCCCAGCCGCATCAGCGTCCGCCGCCAGCGCAGCGCGAAGCCGTGCACCGTCAGCAACAGCAATACGCCGACGCCGAGCGGCGCAAAACCCAGCAGGTCCGACAGCACGCCCAGCAGAAACACGATCCAGGGCGGCATCGAGGCGGGGCGAAACAGCGACCAGAAAAACACGCAGGCCAAGGCGATCGCCACCTGTAATTGCGCCTGACCGCCGAACCCGAACGGCGCGCCGGCCAGCAGCATCAGCAACGCCGCGATCGCGCTGGGGAACCCCCGCCGCGCCGACATATCCAGGCGCCGCCAGACCCCTGGGCGGGGCCGGATGCCCGGCAGCCTTTCACTCATCGCATTTGCCGCCGGTCGGCTGGCCGCAATGCCGGCACATCCTGCGACAGCGCGCCCTTCAGCCCGTAATCGAACAGCCGCACCACTTCCAGCCGGTCCAGCCGCGCCGCGGTGTCGACCTCGGCGACGTTGTTGGCATTGTAGTGCACCACGCCCACCGGCAGCCCGGCCGGGAAGGCGCCGGCCTCGGCGCTGGTCACCACCCGCTCGCCCTCGGCCGGCTGCACGCCTTCCGGCCAATGCTGCAACCGCGGCCGCGCGCCATTGGTGCCCACCAGCAGCGCGCGCGCCCGGCTGTTTTCCAGGATCACCGGCACCCGGCTGTTCATGTCGGTCAGCAGCAGCACGCGCACGCTGCGCGCACCGATCTCGGTCACCCGCCCGACCAGCCCGCGGTCATCCAGGGCGATCTGGCCCTTGGTGATGCCATGGTTCGGCCCGGCCGAGAGCAGCACCGCACGGGCATACACCCCTCCCGCATCGGCCACCACAGGGGCGGTCATGAAGCTCGGCACCGGCTCCGGCACCCAGCGCAGGTTCTTCTTCAGCGTCGCGTTCTCGGCGTCCAGCGTCAGCGCGATCGACTGCCAGCGCCGCAACCGCTCATTCTCCACCCGCAGCCGCGCATTATCCTCGTAGACCGTCAGCAGGCTCTGCATGCTCTCCACCGCCGCATGCATGCGCGCCAGCGGCTGCGCGAAGGTCGCATAGATCGGGGTCAGCGCATCGGCCAGCGCCATGCGCGCGCGCTCGGCCAGCAGCGCATCGGCCTTGCCGAGCAGCATCAGGCCGAACGCCACGGTGACCAGCACCGGCAGCGTCAGCTTCGACAATGCCTGGCGGACCGGAATGGAAAGCCGGATCACGATACCCTCAGAGCGGCGACAGCCAGCCTATAGCACAGCAAAAACCGAAGCTGTGACTCAGTACATCGACGTCAGCACATTCCTCAGGCGCTTCATCTCCTCCAGCGCCCGCCCGGTGCCCAGCGCCACGCATTGCAGCGCATCTTCGGCCACCACCACCGGCAGGCCAGTCGCATCGCGCAGCACCTGGTCCAGCCGGTGCAGCAACGCGCCGCCACCGGTCAGCACGATGCCCTTGTCGACGATATCGGCGGCCAGTTCCGGTGGCGTATTCTCGAGCGCCACCTTAACCGCCTCGACAATCTGTCCCACCGGCTCGGCCAGGCTCTCGGCGATCGCCCGCTGGCTGACCACGATCTCGCGCGGCACGCCGTTCATCAGATCGCGGCCCTTCACCTCGCGGTAGGGGCCTTCGTCATTGTCGTACGGCGCCGAGGCCGCGCCGATATCCATCTTGATCCGCTCGGCCGAGCTTTCGCCGATCAGCAGGTTATGGTTGCGCCGGATGTAGGAGATGATCGCCTCGTCCATCTTGTCGCCGCCGACGCGCACCGAACGGGCATAGACGATGCCGCCGAGCGAAATCACCGCCACCTCTGTCGTGCCGCCGCCGATATCCACCACCATCGAGCCCGACGGCTCGGTCACCGGCAGGCCGGCGCCGATCGCCGCCGCCATCGGCTCCTCGATCA
>CAIRTN010000441.1 GCA_903881515.1 uncultured Rhodospirillales bacterium
CCTACCCAAATGCCATCCAGTAATCACCAGCCTCTCAGCCAATAAAAACCCAAGGACGCCGCCAACGTATCCCTTCCATTCCAGATGCAACTTTCAAAGAACAACAGAACGTCCGGCCAGATTTCGCAAACTACGAAATCCAACCTCCCGATCCGACTCGGCACTCACAGCCAAGGCGGAGAGTTTTAGCTGAACCGCGTCGCCAGTGCAAGCACCGTGTCGCTGCGGTGAACGGGGGTTTAGGGGAGGCGTCGGGTCCGGTCAACCGGAAAAATCGAAATTTTCGAAATTAGCGGTTCCAGATCAGAAACCATTCGGCAAACTTCGCGATTCCTACAGCTAGTTTGGTCTTTGGAGAAAATCCGGTCAGGTCGCCGATCGCCGTCACGTCAGCGAAAGTTTCCACCACATCCGCCGCCGGCCGCGCCGCATACCGGATTTTCGCCTGTCTTCCCAGCGCAGACTCCAGCGTCTCGATCAAATGGCTGACGGTTTCGCTCTGATTATTGCCGATATTCAGCAGCCGCACCGGCGGCGCGCCACCTGGCGGGTGGTCCAGGGCGCCGATCACCCCAGCGACGATGTCGTCGATATACGTAAAATCACGCTTCAGCCGGCCTTCGTCGTAAACCGTGATTGCCTCGCTCGCCATGATGGCCCGCGCGAAGCTGAAATACGCCATATCCGGCCTCCCCCACGGCCCGTAGACGGTAAAGAAGCGCAAGCCCGTCTGCGGGAACGCATAGAGATGGCCATAGGCATAGCTCATCAGCTCATCGGCCCGCTTCGTCGCCGCATATAACGATTGCGGCGTATCAACCCTGTCGGCCTCCGAGAACGGCAGCGCGCTATTGGCCCCGTAAACCGACGACGAACTGGCATAGACGAGATGCTTCAACCCTTTCAAATGCCTGCATAATTCTAGAATGACCAGATGCCCGATCAGGTTCGACGACGCATACTCAAACGGCGCCTCGATCGAGTACCGCACGCCCGCCTGGGCAGCCAGATGCACCACGCGGTCAATTCCCGGCGCCGAGTCGACCACCGCCTGCATCGCCGCGCGATCCGATATGTCGGCACGCACAAACCGAAAGCCGCTCTGCCCCTCCAACCGGGCAAGTCGGGCCTCCTTCAACCGCACATCATAATAAGTGTTGAGATTGTCGACCCCCACCACCTCCTCACCCCGCGCCAACAGCGCCTGCGTCACGTGATATCCAACGAACCCCGCGACGCCGGTGAGCAGGATGGTCATCGCCGCTACTGCGCCACCCAGCCACCATCTACCGATAGCGGAATCCCAGTAATCGTCGCCGCGCCCTCCGAACAAAGGAACACCGCCGCCGCCCCGATCTGCTCCGGCGTCGTAAACCGCGCCATCGGCTGCTTTTCCGCCAGGAACCGCCGTTTGGCCTCATCGACCGAAATGCCCTCCCGCTCCGCCCGCGCGTTCAGCTGCGCTTCGACCAGCGGCGTCAGCACCCATCCCGGGCAGATCGCGTTGCAGGTAATGCCCGCATTCGCCAACTCGATCGCCGTCACCTTCGTCAACCCAAGCAACCCATGCTTCGCCGCGACGTAAGCCGACTTATCCGCACTCGCCACCAACCCATGCGCCGAGGCGATATTGACGATCCGCCCCCAACCCCGCGCCTTCATCCCCGGAATCGCCGCCTTGCTGGCGTAGAACGCCCCGTTGAGGTTGATCGAAATCACCCGCTCCCACTGCTCCATCGGAAAATTCTCGACGCTGGACACAAACTGCACCCCGGCATTGTTCACCAGGATGTCCAGCCGGCCGAACTCCCGCTCAGCCTGCGCGACCATAGCCGCGCAATCGGCAGCCTTGCCAATATCCGCCCCGCAATAGCCAACCCCGACTCCGGTCGCCGCGATCTCCGCCTGTAACGCCGCGATCACCGCCGCATCGCCGAATCCGTTCAGGAGAATCGAGGCGCCCTGCCCCGCCAAGGCCCGGGCGATGCCCAGACCGATGCCGCTGGTCGAACCGGTAACCAGCGCAACCTTGCCCGCGAGGCTCATGGTGCCATCCTTTTCTTGTAAACCGTCACCAAGCCAATAGGCGGCCACAGAACCTGGATCAAGTCATCCGGTTTCCGTCGCGATTCAATGAATATCGTGCGACAACAACGATATGAAGATACCCGCCGCCCTTACCCCGCTCCGACACCCGCTGTTCCGCATGATCTGGCTGGCCAACCTGGTCGCCTGGGTCGGATTCTGGATGCAGAACACTGGCGCCGGCTGGCTGATGACCTCGCTGGCCCCCGACGCGTTCACCGTCTCGCTAGTCCAGGCCGCGACGATCCTGCCAGTCTTCCTCTTCGCCCTGCCCGCCGGCGCACTGGCCGATACGGTAGACCGCCGGATCTTCATCCTCGGCACCCAGTTCTGGCTGCTGTTGATGGGCGCCATCCTGGCGCTGATCACCTATTCCGGCACGATCAATGCCGGCTGGCTGCTGCTGCTCACCTTTGCCATCGGCACCGGCGGCGCGATCAACAACCCCGCCCTCGGCTCGGTAATGGCCGAAGCGCTGCCGCGGCGAGACCTGGTGCAGGCGATCGCGCTGAACGGCGTCGGCTTCAACCTGACCCGCGCGATCGGCCCGGCGCTCGCCGGCTTCATCGTCGTGGTCGGTGGTCCAGCCTTCGCCTTCAGTCTCAACGCCGTCTCTTATATCGCTGTTATTGTTGTAATGTGGCGCTGGCACAAACGCGCCAAACCCAACTCCCTGCCACGCGAACACCTGCTCGCCGCCATGCGCGCCGGCCTCCGCTTCGCCCGCTACACCCCGGTGATGCGCGCATCGATGATGCGCTCGGCGGCCTTCTTCTTCGCCGCCGCCGCCCCCTGGGCGATGCTGCCCCTGGTCGTGAAGCAGCAGTTACAGATGGGCGCGGCCACCTATGGCGGCCTGCTCGGCATGATGGGCGTCGGCGGCGTCACCGCCGGCATCTGCTCCCGCAACTGCGCGCACGCATGTCGCGCGGCAATGCCGTATTCGTCGCCTCGGTCTCCGCCAGCGCCGGCATGGCACTCCTGGCCATCGCCCCGCACGTGCTGGTCGCAGCGGTGGGGATGATCCTGTTCGGCTTCGGCTGGGTCACCGCCGCCTCCGTCACCCAGGGTGCCGCACAGATGGCCGCCCCCGGCTGGGTCCGCTCCCGCGCCCTGGCCATCTTCCAGCTCGCATTCAACTTCGCGCTCGCCTGCGGGACCTTCTTCTGGGGTTGGATCGGCACCACCGTCGGCCTCACCGAGGCCCTGCTCGCCTCCGCCGGCACCGGCCTCGTCCTCGCCGTCCTCGCCCGCGGTTTCGACATCGACAGCGCCTCCGACGCCCCCGCCCCCCCGCCTGAAATTGTCGAACCCGCCCCCGCCCCCGAAGCTGTCGCCCCCGAACTCGTCGGCGTCGTCCGCGAAGCCCGCAACCGCGTGCTGGAAACCCAGGCCTACCGCATCGACCCCGCCGACCAGGACGCCTTCCTCTCCGCAATGGCCGAAGTCCGCGAAGTCCGCGGCCGCATCGGCGCCACCGACTGGCAGCTCTTCGAGGATGTCGCCCACGCCGAAGGCTGGCTCGAAGCCTGGACCGTGCAGAACTGGACCGACCATCTCCGCGAAGCCGTCCGCCTCTCCGACGCCGACCGCGCCATCCTCGCCCGCGCCCTGGCCTTCCACCGCGGCCCGCCCATGCCCCCGCGCCGCTACCTCGCCTTCCCGCCGCACCGGCTGCATGGCGGCTGAACGGAAAACTGTTTCAATATCGGCTGCACGCGCCCAGTGTGATGCTTTCCGTAACGAGAGCGAATGCGCAGATGCCTCCTCCCAGTGACGCCGACGCGCCGTATATCCGTGCCATGCGCCGGCTCCGGCGCTGGTGGCCGCCCCATTTCGCACACGCAGTGTTAGACGCCGCAGCGCCACTTCTGATCGCCGGCGTCGGGCTGATCAGCTTTCAGATCCTGATCGCACATCTCGGAAGTTCCTTCGCCGAGCAGCATCCTCTTTCGAAGCCCGCTGATCTCAAGGCCGAGGACGCCTTGCTGCACACACAGCTTGTGTTCGGCGCATTCCTCGCGACAAACACCGTCGCGCTCATCGGCATGGCCATGGCCCTCGCAGGCATCCGTCGCTTCAGCCCCCTCCTTGCTCGCTGGGCAAATGTCTACGGCGGCGTGCTGACGGTCATCATCTCGCTGGCCCTGTTGGCAACCGCTGCAACACCGCTCTGGAGCACGATGGCCGACACCCTGTTCCGCGCGACTGTAATCACCACGCTCGACTCCATCGGGATGACGCGCGGCCGGTTCTCCGATCCACTCGGTCTCTGCATCACGATTTCCAATCTCTGCTTCGCGCCGTCTGCGGCCTATATCCTGTTCTACGTCGCCGGACTGCGCCGCGATTTCGACGCAAAGATGAGCACGTCGCCGCGCCCGGCCAGCGCAGAGGCGACCCGTCTGGTGCTGTCGCAGATCTACAAGCTGCGCACCGCCCTGCTGGTCGCGGCCGCGGTGATGGCGAGCGGGGTTGCCAATATGATTGTCTGGCGCTTCTGGCCGCTGGCCTTTTTTTCAAAGGACCTGGCAGCCGACTCTCCCCTGAAAGCGATCGCAACCGCCTATCGCGGGCTGGCGCAGGGCTCGGTGATCTATCAGGCGTTGATCTTCACCCTGATCATGATTGCGATCTTCTTCCGCCCGTTTATCGACTTGAACGACACCATCAACGCCGACACCGCGATCTACGATAAGATCCGCCGCAACGGTGTCATCAGCCGCAGTTTGGCCACCGCCACCCATTGGCTAGCCTATCTCGCCCCGGTGGCAACCGCCACCGCCGCGACGCTGCTGCCGGGTCACTGACGATCACCACAACGCTTGAAGGGATTCGCTCCCGCCTGATAGGGTGACCCCTGAGCAGGGAACACACCATGAACGATCTTTTCGGCGACGGCAAAGCGGCCGCCCCTGGCAACAGTTATTCGGCCAAGGACATCGAGGTCCTCGAAGGCCTCGAGCCGGTGCGCCGCCGCCCGGGCATGTACATCGGCGGCACCGACGCGGCTGCCATGCATCATCTCGTGGCGGAAATTCTCGATAACGCCATGGATGAAGTGGTCGCAAATTTTGCGACCCGCATCGAGATCACCGTCGAGAAA
>CAIRTN010000442.1 GCA_903881515.1 uncultured Rhodospirillales bacterium
CAATTTTGCGCACGGGTCGATACGTTTGCACTTGCATTCTCTCGGCAACGTCGGCAAGCTCTGGCTATTGTCACCCTTTTGAAGGAGGTAATCATGGCTGGGCGGAAGGCTTGATCCAAATCCTTTTTGGTTGAGCGCGGCACGCTGTAGTGCTTGCTGCTTGCGGCAATACAGAAAGTGCAGATTACAAACTCAATCGCGCAAGGCCCTTAGATTCAACGCTGAGGGCTTTGTTGTTTCTGATCGCGCCCGACACGTAGTTGTGCAATGCCGAAGTTGCGACAGACGAAACGCCAAACCGCGCACATCTATTTTTCATTCTTTTTTTGCGACAATTTGATCGATTTTGTACGTATTTTTGATGCGTTTTCGCTTGCATTCCGTATGCAGCGACGGCACCATTTCCCAACGTTAACTCTTTTGCAGGAGGTAAACATGGCCGGCAAGGTGAAGTAATCAATCGAATTTCGTAGCTTGAGGTCCGCCGTCTGCCATTCATACCAGGATGAGCGCCGCGGACTGATCCGGTAGGATCCTCGCAGTTCGCTGCGAGGGTTTTATTTTATGATGACGGCGGTATTTCCGCCGCGCGCCGCGGGCCCCTTGTTACCGAGCAACGGCAGGCCAGCTCCGTTGCTTCGAAACACGCGGAAAAACAGCGCCATGGCTCAGTGCAGGCGGGCAATCGCTTCAGCCCCGGCCAGGTCACCCGGCGTGTTGACATTCAGGAAGGGATCGAACGGTGCCGTGCCGAAATCGGCCTGGGCAATGCCATGCATCGCGGTCCAACGATCGATCTTGCGCATGCCGGCACGCAGGTCGGCCTCCAGTGCATCGGCGAGCCTGACAGGCCAAAGGCCAATCACCGGATGGGCCCAGCCGCCAGAGGCGGCGCAGGCAAGGGCAACGCCAGCATCGTTGCGGGCGGCCTCCAGCCGCACCCACAAATCGGGTGGCAGGAACGGCGTATCGGTCGGCACGCTAAGCACATCGCGCGCCCCCTGCCCCGCCGCCCAGCGCATCCCAGCCAGAATCCCCGCCAGCGGGCCGGGATAGCCCTCCATCGGGTCGGCGACCACCGGCAGCCCGAACGCCGCAAACCGCGCGGCATCGCCATTGGCGTTCAGCACCATGCCGTCAACCTGCGGCGCGATCCGGGCCATCACGTGCTCCAGCAACGGCCGGCCGGCCAGCAGGCGCAGCGGTTTGTCGCCGCCGCCCATGCGGGTGCCCTGCCCGCCGGCTAGCAAAACCGCGACAACAGCCATGGCGAAACCTCCGAAAGATCATTGCATCCTGACCCGGGACGGTGAATATCCCAGCCGGATCAAACATGACGGGTCGGCCATCGCGCCTCGCCCGCACTCTCGGGAGGATACACCACGATGCGACACCTGTCCCGCCGTACCCTGCTGGCCACTGGCGCCGCCCTACCTCTGTTCGCCATTGGCACCGGCAAGGCCAACGCCGCCGAGTTCAGCTACAAATACGCCAACAACTCGCCGGTCACCCATCCGCTGACCATCCGCACCACCGAAGCGATGGCCCGCATCAAGGAAAAGACCGGCGGTCGCGTCGATATCGGCGTGTTCCCCAACAGCCAGCTCGGCTCCGACACCGACATGCTGAGCCAGTTGCGCAGCGGCGCGATCGAATTCTTCACCCTCTCCGGCCTGATCCTGTCCACCCTGGTGCCGGTCGCCTCGATCAACGGCATCGGTTTCGCCTTCAAGGATTACGGCCAGGTCTGGCCGGCGATGGACGGCGCGCTGGGCGCGCATGTCCGCGCCGAGATCGCCAAGCGCGGGCTGTATGCCTTCGCCAAGCAGTATGACAACGGCTACCGGCAGATCACCAGCGCGGCCAAGCCGATCAAGACGCCGGAGGACCTGAACGGCTTCAAGATCCGCGTTCCGCCCAGCCCGCTGTGGACGGCGATGTTCAAGGCGTTCGGCGCCTCGCCGACCTCGATCAACTTCTCCGAGACCTATTCGGCGTTGCAGACCCGCATCGTCGACGGCCAGGAAAACCCGCTGGCGATCATCGAGGCGGCGAAACTCTACGAGGTGCAGAAATACCTCGCGGTGACCAACCACATGTGGGACGGGTTCTGGTTCCTGGCCAACAAAAAGGCCTGGGACGCGCTCCCGGAAAACCTGCGCGGCATCGTCGAGACCGAGATCAATGCCTCGGCCGTCGTGCAACGCGACGACATCTTCAAGCTCAACACCTCACTGCGCGGCGCGTTGTCGGCCAAGGGGCTGGAATTTGTCGATGTCGACCCGCAGGCGTTCCGCGCCGCGCTGAAGAAGGCCGGGTTCTACGCCGAGTGGAAGGAAAAGTTCGGCGCCGAAGCCTGGGGCGTGCTCGAAGGCGCCGTGGGCGCGTTGTCCTGATCCATGCAGGCTGTTCGTCCGGCACCGGGGGGCTTCGCCTCCCGGCTTGAGGGCTGGCTGCGTGTCGCGGTGGAGGTGCCGACCGCGCTGCTGGTGCTGGTGGAAATCTGCGTGCTGCTGGCCGGCGTGGTCAGTCGCTTCG
>CAIRTN010000443.1 GCA_903881515.1 uncultured Rhodospirillales bacterium
CGCCTCGACCCCGGCGGCGATCGCGAACAGGCGCGCATCGCTCATCGGCAGCCCCATCAGCATCAGCCCCACCGGGGCCTCGCCCGGCAGATGGCACGGCAGCGAGATCGAGCAGGCATCCAGAAAATTACCGATCGCCGTGTTGCGCAATTGCAACAGGTTCACTCGCGCGTACTCCGCCTCATCGGCCTCCAGCGCCGCGATCACCGGCGGCACCACCGGGCAGGTCGGCATGACCAGCGCATCGAAATCCTGCGCGATCGCGTTGAAACGCGATATGATGTCCTGCCGCGCCGCGATCAGATCGAGATAGGCGCCGGTCGTGATATGCTCCCCGCGCAAAATCCGGCGCTTGACCTGCGGATCATAGCCGTTGCCGCGCTGCGCCAGCAGCGTGCGATGCCAGGCAAACGATTCCGCCGCCGCGAACCCACCCGCCGCGTTCGCCCGCCCGATATCGTCCATCGGCGGCAGCTTCACCGGGGTGATCTTCGCCCCGGCATTGGCCAGCGTCGCCAGCGCCCGCTCGAATCCCGCCGCCACCTGCGCGTCCAACCCCTCCAGCACGATATTCAACGGCACCCCGATCCGCAGCCCGTCGACCGCGGCCGGACGCAGCGGCGTCAACGGATTGCCGGCAAACACCGCATCGATCGCGGCGCAACAGGAAACCGAGTTCGCCAGCGGCCCGACACTGTCCAGGCTCGGCGACAGCGGCAATATCCCCTCGATCGGCACCCGCCGCGCCGTCGGCTTGAACCCGACGATGCCGCACATCGCCGCCGGCACCCGGCACGACCCGCCGGTATCAGTGCCGAGCGCACCATACGACATCTCATCGGCGATCGACACCGCGCCACCCGCCGACGACCCGCCGGGAATTCGCCCGGTAGCGCGGTCCCACGGCGAGCGCGGCGTCCCGTAATGCGGATTGATCCCCAGGCCGGAGAACGCGAACTCCGTCATGTTGGTGCGGCCCAGCACGACGAGCCCTGCATCCAAAATGCGCTGCACCACCGGCGCGTTCACCGCCGCCGGCGGCGCATCGGCCAGCACTTTCGAGCCCGCCGGCGTTGGCTCACCGGCGATATCCGCCAGATCCTTGATGCTGAACGGAATGCCGGCATACGGCCCCGGCGCCCGCCCGGCGCGGCGCAGCAGATCCATCGCGTCGGCCTGCGCCAGCGCCTGCTCGGTATGCAGGCGGACAAAGGCGCGGCTGCCTTCGCCGTCGGGGTCCGCGATGCGGGCGAAACAGGCCTCGGTCAGGGCGCGCGAGGTGGTGCGGCCTTCGGCCAGGGCAAGGGACAGGTCTGCGAGGGTTTTCATGGCCGCAACGGTGCCCAAGCACGTCGCGGGATGCAAGCCGGCACGACGATGCTATACCGAAGCCAACACCGCAGATGAGGAAACCAAGCGATGGTTGCGATACCGAAGAAACCCGTGCTGCTCACCGGCGCCTCCGGCGGCCTCGGCCGTGTGCTGACCCGCAACCTGGCCGCCATGGGCTGGACCCTGGTGCTGACCGATATCGTGCCGTTCCCCGACCCGGTGCCCGAAGGCTGCCGCTTCGTAAAGGCTGACCTGAATGACGGCGTCACCATCCTGAAGCTGGCCGAAGGCTGCCAGATGATCCTGCATTTCGGCGGCGTCTCCACCGAAAAGAGCTTCGAGGAGGTGATGGGACCGAACCTGAAGGGCCTCTACCACATCTACGAAGCCGCCCGGCGCGAAAAGGCGCGGGTTCTGTTCGCCTCCTCCAATCACTCCATCGGCTTCCACGAACGCGCCGAACCGCTCGATGCCGACTGCCAGTTCATGCCCGACGGGTACTATGGTCTGTCAAAGGCTTATGGCGAGCTGATGGGCCGGATGTACTGGTTCAAACACGGGGTGGAAAATGTAAATGTCCGCATCGGTTCCAGCTTCCCCGAGCCGGTCGATGCGCGCATGCTCTCCACCTGGCTGTCCTATGACGACCTGACCCACCTCTGCGTGGCCGCGACGATGGCCCCGGTGACGGAAAGCTGCGTGATCTGGGGCGCATCGGCCAACAGCCGCACCTATTGGCGTTCGGACGACCGCGCCAAGCTCGGCTGGCTGCCGCAGGACACCGCGGATATCTACGCCGGGCAGCTCGCCGGCAAACTCAGCGGTGACCCGATCACCGAGCACTACCAGGGCGGCGGCTATACCAGGATGGACTACACGCGGGAGGCTCCGCCGCCCGCCAAACTGTTCGGAGGCTAAGCCATGGCGGTGTTGACGGTCGGTGCCGGTGAGGAATTCTCCACGCTGGGTGCCGCCGTCAGCGCCTCCTCGGGCGGCGACACAATCCTGGTCGATGCCGGCCTGTATGTGGATGACTTCACCACCATCGGCCACGCCCTGACGATCGAGGGCGTCGGCGGCTTGGCGCATTTCCTGGCCAACAGCAGCCCTACCAACGGCAAGGCGATCATGACGGTCGATGCCGACCTGACGATCGGCAACCTTGAATTCTCCGGCGCCGCGGTGCCCGACGGCAACGGCGCCGGCCTCCGTTACGAGGCCGGCACGCTGGCGATCGTCAATTCCTGGTTCCACGACAACCAGAACGGGCTGCTCGCGGCGAGCGACCCGTCCGGCGCGATCAGCATCGACCACTCGGAATTCAACAATAACGGCACCGACACCGGGCTGACGCATAACCTCTACGTCAACGACGTCGCCAGCCTGACGATCACCAATTCCTACTTCCACGACGTCAATGTCGGCCACGAGATCAAAAGCCGCGCCGAAACCACCGTCATCGCCAACAATGTCATCGCCGACGGGCCCGACCGGTCCGCCAGCTATTCGATTGATCTGCCGAACGGCGGCGCCGCCACCATCACCGGCAATGTCATCGAAAAGGGCGCGCAGGCGCAGAACTGGACCTTCATCAGCTATGGCGAGGAAGGTTCGCTGCACGCGGCCAGCACGCTCGGTGTCACCGACAACACCATCATCAACGACCTCGCGTCCGGCGACCCGACCATCGTGCGCAACCCCGCCGAGGCTGCGGTCGAACTGGCCAACAACATCATCTATGGCGTCAACGCCAGCCAGGAGGCGATCGGCCCGGTCACCAGCAGCGGCAACACCTATCTGTCGCTACCCGGCCCCGCGATCGACACCTCGCACCCCTTCGCCACCCCTGAACCGGGTTCGCTCGGCCTGCTGATGCTCGGCGCCGCGGTCGTCACCCACTGGCGCCGGGCGCATTTCAGGCGCGCGGCAAAAGCATGACGCTGCTATGGCAGCGTTAAGATAACGCGGCTTATGATCGGTCGGGTGACCGATCACCCCGATATCCTCTCCCTGCTGCACGATGTCGCGCGCCAGCTCCGCCAGGACGCCGATCGCCGTGCGCGCGCCTACGGGCTGACGCGGGCGCAGTGGATCATCCTGATCCGGCTCGAGAAATCCCCCGGCCTGTCGCAAAAGGAACTCGCCGAGATCCTCGAGGTCGAGCCGATCACCGTCGCCCGGCTGATCGATCGGCTCGAGCGTCACGGCTTTGTCGAGCGCCGCGATGACCCGGCTGACCGGCGCGTCTGGCGTCTGCATCTGCTGGCGCCCGCGCGCCCGGTGCTGCAGGCGCTGGCCGGCGAACGTGCAGCGATGAACCGGCTGGTTTCCATCGGCATGGCGCCAGAGATGCTGGGCCGGGTCAGCGAGGCCTTGCAGCAGATCAAGACCAACATCCTGGCGGAAGCCCGCGCACGAGCGGGCGAACCGGCAGAGCAGAAGGACGTCGCCTGACATGTCGCAAGCCACGCTCGGCGCCGATCGCGCCGTTCCCGAAGCGACGCCGCTGCGCACCCGCGCACGCCGTACCGTGCTGCGCTTCATCTTCATGACCGGCGGCATCGCCGTGCTGGCGGTGGTCTCGCTCGGCTACTGGCTGCATGGCGGGCGGTATGTATCGGTCGATAATGCCTATGTCCGCGCCGCCAAGCTGGCGGTGACCACCGATGTTCCCGGCATCGTCGCGGAGGTAAAGGTGCGCGAAGGCCAGCGTGTGGCCACCGGCGACGTCCTGTTTCGCCTGGATGACGGCCCGTTCCGCAACGCGCTGGCAGCCGCCAAGGCCAATCTGGCCCAGGCCGTTCTCAGCGGCGAGGCGATGAAGCGCGATTACCAGCGCATGCTGCGCGATATCGACGCCAAGCAGGCCCAGGTGCAGTCCGATCAGGCCAGCTTCGAACGCTATGCCGCCCTGGTAAAAAGCGGCGGCGTGACCCGCGCCGATTATGATGACATCCGCTTCCGCCTGGCCGCCAATAAGGCCGTGGTGGAAAGCCTGATCGAACAGGCGCAGGTGCAACTTGCCCGCCTCGGCGGCTCGCCGGACATGGCGCCCGCCGACATGCCATCGGTGCGCGAGAAACAGGCCCAGGTCGACGAGGCTCAGCGCCAGCTTGACCACACCATCGTCCGCGCCCCCTTCGCCGCCGTCGCCACCCAGGTCGAGGCGCTGCAGCCTGGCATGTATCAGGCAGCCGCCGCCGCCGCCTTCGGTCTGATCTCCACCGAGCGGGTCTGGATCGAAGCCAACCCGAAGGAAACCGACCTGACCGAGGTCAAGCTTGGCGACAAGGTGGACGTCACCATCGATACCTACCCCGGCCGTGTCTGGCAGGGCCGGGTCGGCAGCATCGCCGCCGGCTCCGGTGCCGAATTCTCCATCCTGCCGGCGCAGAACGCCTCGGGAAACTGGGTCAAAGTGGTACAGCGCATTCCGGTGCGGATCGAGGTCGTCCGCCAGAAGGGCGATCCTGAACTGCGCGCCGGCATGAGCGCCGTGGTCGAAATCGATACCGGCCATATCCGTCATATGTCGGATATCTGGCAGCACTAATGTCCGTCGCTGTTGGCGCCTCCGGCCAGAAGGTGCCGCATCGCGCGCTGCTCACCGGCTGCGCGATGACCGCCACCCTGATGCAGATCCTGGACAGCACCATCGCCAACGTCGCGCTGCCCTACATGCAGGGCAGCCTGTCCACCACGATGAGCCAGATCACCTGGGTGCTGACCAGCTACGTCATCGCGTCGGCGATCATGACCGCCCCGGTCGGCTGGCTGGCGCAGCGCTTCGGCCGCAAGCGGCTGTTCGTGTTCAGCCTGGTCGGTTTCACCGGCGCCTCGATGCTGTGCGGCGCGGCACAGTCGCTGGAGCAGATGGTGATGTCCCGGGTGCTGCAAGGCGCCTGCGGCGCCGCCCTGGCGCCGCTGTCGCAGGCCACCATGCTCGACATCTATCCCTTCGAGCAGCGTGCGCAGGCGATGGCGATCTTCGGCATCGGTATCATGGTCGGCCCGATCATGGGCCCCACCCTGGGCGGCTACCTCACCGACGCGTTCGACTGGCGCTGGGTGTTCTACGTCAACCTGCCCTTCGGCATCCTGGCAACCGTCGGGCTGGTGGTGTTCATGCCGGACACGCCGGCGAAGGACGAGCTGCGCTTCGACTGGTTCGGTTTCGCGGTGCTGGCGCTGGGCGTTGGCATGTTGCAGATGATGCTCGACCGCGGGCAGGAGGAGGACTGGTTCTCCTCGCGCGAGATCGTCATCGAAGGCGTGCTGGCGATCGGCGGGCTGTACCTGTTCGGGGTGCACATGGTCACCGCCGACAAGCCGTTCATCCCGCGGGTCATCTTCACTGACCGCAACTTCGTAGCCGCGATGCTGATGATGTTCTGCACCGGCACTATCCTGGTCTCCAGTTCGGCGCTGCTGGCGTCGTATCTGCAGAATCTGTCGTACTACCCGGTTTCCGAGGCCGGCCGGGCAATGGCGCCGCGCGGCCTCGGCACCATGGCTGCGATGTTCATCGCGAGCCGGCTGGGTGGGGTCTATGTCGATCAGCGAAAGCTGATGGCATTCGGGCTGATCGGACTCGGACTGACCATGCACAGCATGACCAGCTGGACCCCGGATCTGTCGGAGCGCGAGATGGTGGTGACCCTGGTGATCCAGGGTTTTGCGATGGGCTTCATCTTCAACCCGATGACGGTGGTGGCCTTCGCCACCCTGCCACCACAGTTCCGCTCCGATGCGGCCGCGCTGCAGAACCTGTCGCGCAACATCGGCGCTGCGATCGGCCTGTCGATCACCGCCTTCAACCTCACCCGTGGCAGCCAGATCAGCCATTCCGACCTTGCCGCCGGCATCACCCCGTTCAATCACGTGCTGCAAGGCCACGGCGCGATGAGCCGGGCGCTCGATCCCGCGACGCATATGGGCGCCGGCATGCTGGATGCCATGATCGGCCGTCAGGCGCAGATCATCGCGTACACCAATGACTACCGGCTGATGACCTGGATGGTGGTGCCGCCGCTGCTGATGCTGCTGATCATGCGCCGCCCCGCACGCCCGCCGGCACCGCTCAAACGGAGCTGAATAACCCTCGGCTAGAACGCTACTCGGTCACATCCGGCGCCAATGACTTGATCAGGTCGAAAACCCGCTTGCGCACCGCCGGATCGGTCACCCGGTAATAGGCCCGGACCAGTTCCAGCGTTTCCCGCCGGTGCAGCATGTCATCCGCACTGCCCGTTGCCGGCGCGGCACCAAAGCCTTCCTGCGCCTCGGCAAAACCCCAGCTCCGCCGCGCACCCACTACGCCACCCGTCGTTTCGGTCAGCGCCGAAGGCATGTCGTCAAAGAAGAAGCTCACCGGCACGTCCAGCACTTTGGACAGGTCGAACAGCCGGCTGGCCCCCACCCGGTTCACGCCGCGTTCGTATTTCTGCACCTGCTGGAAGGTCAGCCCCAGCGCCTCGCCCAGCCGTTCCTGCGACATGCCCATCAGGGTCCGCCTGAGCCGGATGCGCGAGCCGACATGCACGTCGATCGGGCTGGGCTTCGACTCCCGCTCAGCCTTCATCGTGACGCTTTCGCCTGACTCTAAGGCCATAACCGCAATCCCCTGTCCGGCCGGTCCTGCCTGAGCAGTCTCAGCAAAGTTGTTAAAGGCGTTAACGGCACAACCAAAAAACGTCAACGACCCTTCAGGAATGCGATAAATATCTCATTTTTAAATCCGCATCGCAGTTTTTTACCCGCGATGGTGGAGCTTCAGCCCTATCGTCGCACCCAACGCGAGTGTCAGCAACGCCAGCAACCCCGGAATCCATAGCCCGAATCGTCCGAACGCCGTCGGCGGCAGCGCCCCCGGCAAGGCCGCGATCACCACGCCGGTCTCATTCATCCCACGCCGCGCCACCTCGTGCCCAAAACCGTCGAACACCGCGGAAATTCCAGTATTCGCCGCGCGCGCCAGCGGCAGTCCTTCCTCCACCGCCCGCATCCGCGCCGCCGCCAGATGCTGCCGTGGCCCGGTCGAATTGCCGAACCAGGCATCGTTGGTGACGTTCACCAGCCAGGCTGGCCTGTCGGCGGCCGCTACCTCACCCGGAAATGCCGCCTCGTAGCAGATCATCGGCCCCACCCGCGGCAACCCCGGCACGTCGAGCGTCCGCGGCCCTGGCCCACCGCCAAACCCCACCCCCGGCACCACCTGCACAGGGAGAGGCAACCATCCCGGCACATATTCCCCGAACGGCACCAAATGTGCCTTGTCGTAGATCGCCATCGGCGGCCCGTTGCCCCGCAGCACCATCAGACTGTTACGCGGCTTGCGGTCGGCATCCCAGCGCACACTGCCCACGAGCGGCACCGCATCGCCCGCCGCCTGCGCGATCGCCGCCCGCGCCTGGGGGTCGGCTTCCAGCAGGAACGGGCTCGCCGTCTCCGGCCAGATCACCGCCACCGGCCCAGCGCCGGCCCGCGCCACCCCGCCACGGGTCAGGTCCAGGTAGCGGCGGAAAATCTCCACCGCCCGCGCCTGATTCCATTTCTCGCCCTGCGCGACATTGCCCTGCACCAACACCAGCGCCACCCCAGGCGCCGCAGGCGCCGGCTGTGCCAGCCGCATCACCCCCGCCGCACCCCATGCCAGCACCAACACCGAAGCCGCCACGATCCCGCGCCGCCCCAGTGACACCAGCCCCGCCGTCAGCACCGTGGCGAGCGTCAGCCCATGCACCCCGATCCACGCCGCCGGCTGGATGAACACATCCCCCGCCCAGGCCGGGATCGCCCACACACTGCCCCACGGGTTCCACGGAAACCCGGTCAGCACGAATTGCCGCGCCAGATCCGCCAGCACCCAGCACCCAGCCAGCACCAGCACCCGCGCCAACCCCGCCGGCGCCAGCCGCGCCACTGCGCAGGGCGCGGCGATGAACACCGCCAGCACCGCCGACAGCGCCGGGACCGCGATCGGCACCAACCACCAGAACGTGCCTGCCTCGACCAGGATCGCCTCGGTGATCCAGTACAGCCCCAGCAAGTGATGCCCGAAACCGAACCAGAACCCGAGCTTCGCCGCCCCGCGCCAGCCGTCCCGCGTGCCGATCAGCCGCAGCAGGCCGGGCACGCAGATCAACAGCACCGGGATCACGTGCAACGGCGGCAACGCCGCCGCCGACAGCAGCCCCAGGGCGAAGCCTGCCTTCACGCCGCCAGCGCCACGTCGCGCACGTACTCCGCCAGCGCGATCGCCGAGGTCAGCCCTGGGCTCTCAATCCCCAGCAGATGCACCAGCCCGGACACCCCGTGCTCCCCAGGCCCCATCACCACGAAATCCTGCGCCGGCGCGCCCTTCGGCACGATCTTCGGCCGGATGCCGGCATAGCCCGGCTGCAACGCGCCATCCTTCAGATCCGGCCAGTAGCGCCGCACCGCGTCATAGAAACTATCCGCCCGCCGGGGATCGACGGTGTATTCGATCCTGTCGATCCACTCGACATCCGGCCCGAATCGCGCCTGCCCGCCCAGATCGATGGTCAGATGCACCCCCAGCCCGCCCGGCACCGGCACCGGATAGATCAGCCGCGAGAACGGGCTCCGGCCCATCAGCGTGAAATAATTGCCACGGGCATAATATTCCTGCGGCACCAGCTGGGTCGGCATCCCCACGATGCTTCGCGCCAGCTTCGGCGCGTGCAGCCCGGCGGAATTGATCACCAGCCGGGCGCGCAGCCGCATCGGCTCCGCGCCGCCGACCTCCAGTTCCACCCCTTCGGCTGTCGCCCGCCCGCCGAGCACCGGGCTATGGAACACGAACATCGCGCCCGCATGTTCCGCCTCGCCCTGCAACGCCAGCATATAGGCGTGGCTGTCCACCACCCCGGTCATCGGCGACAGCAACGCCGCTGTGCAGTGCAGGTTCGGCTCCATCCGCACCGCCTCGGCGCGGTCCAGCAGCCGCATCCCCTCCACCCCGTTCGCCTCGGCGCGCGCCTTGATCCCGGCCAGCTTCTCGGTCTCCTCCGCGCTGGTCGCCACGATCAGCTTGCCGCACTGCATGAACGGCACGCCGCGCTGCAGGCAGAATGCATACAGCCCCCGCCGCCCCTGCACGCAGAACCGCGCCATCAGGCTGTCCTTCGGGTAATAGATCCCGGCATGCACCACCTCGGAGTTGCGCGACGACGTTTCCGTCCCGATCCCCTCCGCCGCATCCAGCACGATCACCTCGCGCCCCGCCAGCGCCAGCGCGCGGGCCACCGCAATGCCGACCACCCCGGCGCCCACCACCACGCAATCCACATCGTCCATCGCAGCTCTCCTTGCCGCCACCCAACCCAACCGCTGACAAAAACGCAAGGTGCCGCCACCCTGGCAATGCGCTAACCTGACCCCCATGAGCGACAGCACCGCCGAAGTCCTCGCCGCGAGCCACGCCACGCCAGCCGACCTGCTGGCCAAACTCGCCACCGCCCCCGACGGCCTGAGCGAAACCGAAGCCACCGCGCGCCTCGCCCGCGTCGGCCCGAATCAGATCGCCCGCGAAAACCCACCCACCGTGCTGCGCGAACTGTTCGACCGCGCCCGCAACCCGCTGAACGCTCTGCTGATGGTGCTCGCCGTGCTGTCCTGGAGCACCGGCGATATCCGCGCCGCCGGCATGATCGCGACGATGGTGGTGCTCAGCGTCGGCCTCGCCTTCCTGCAGGAGCATCGCTCCAACCGCGCCGCGGCAGCCTTGCGCGCCATGGTGCGCACCACGGTGGCCACCAAGCGCGCCGGCACGGTGCGCGAGATCCCGCTCGACACCCTGGTGCCCGGCGACATCGTGCAACTTGCCGCCGGCGACCTGGTACCCGGCGACCTGCGCGTGCTCTTCGCCAAGGACCTGCACGTCAACCAGTCCTCGCTCACCGGCGAAAGCCTGCCCTGCGAGAAATCCGAAGCCCGCGCCACCACCGAAACGCCGTTCGACGCCCCCAACCTGCTGTTCATGGGCAGCAATGTGCTGTCCGGCACCGCCACCTGCGTGGTGGTGCAGACCGGCCCCACTACCTTCTTCGGCCGCCTCTCCGACAAGATCTCCGGCGTCCGCGAACAGACCGCCTTCGACCACGGCATCGCCCGCTTCACCTGGCTGATGATCGGCTTCATGGCCGTCCTCGTCCCGGCCGTGTTCCTGATCAACGGCTTCACCAAGGGCGACTGGCTGGAAGCCCTGCTGTTCGCGCTCGCCGTCGCCGTCGGCCTCACCCCCGAAATGCTGCCGATGATCGTCACCATGAACCTCGCCCGCGGCGCGCTCGCCATGGCGAAGAAAAAGGTGATCGTCAAACGGCTGAACGCGATCCAGAATTTCGGCGCGATGGACGTGCTGTGCACCGACAAGACCGGCACCCTGACGCAGGACCGCATCATCCTGCAGTATCACCTGGATTTCGAAGGCCAGGAATCGCAGCGCGTGCTGCAACTCGCCTTCTTCAACTCCGTCAACCAGACCGGCCTGCGCAACCTGCTCGACACCGCCGTGCTGCAACACGCCGCCCGCCCCGAGCACAAGGACATCCTGAAGCCCGGTACCAAGGTCGACGAGATCCCGTTCGACTTCCAGCGCCGCCGCATGTCCGTCGTCGTCGACCCCGGCGACGGCACCCACCTGCTGATCTGCAAAGGCGCGGTCGAAGAGATCTTCGCCGTCTGCACCACCTGGGAACTCGGCGACAAATCCGGCCCGCTCGATCCCTCCCACCTCGCCGACGCCAAGGCCGAGATGGAGCGCCTGAACGCCGACGGCTTCCGCGTCGTCGCCGTCGCCGCGCGCACCATTGCCGAACACAAACCCGCCTATGCCGTCGCCGACGAAACCGGCCTGACGCTCGCCGGCTACATCGCCTTCCTCGACCCGCCGAAGGACGATGTCGCCGGCGCCATCGCCAACCTCAACGCCGCCGGCATCGCGGTGAAGATCATCACCGGCGACAACCCGACCATCGCCCGCACCGTCTGCCGGCAGGTCAACATGAAGGTCGACTCGCTGCTGCTCGGCAGCGAAATCGCCGAGATGACCGACGAGGCCCTGCAAGTCGCCGCCAGCAAGGCCACCGTCTTCGCCAAGGTCGCCCCCGACCAGAAAGCCCGCGTCATCACCGCGCTCCGCCGCGCCGGCCACGTCGTCGGCTACATGGGCGACGGCATCAACGACGGGCCGGCGCTGAAAGCCGCCGACGTCGGCGTCAGCGTCGACACCGCGGTCGACATCGCCAAGGAAAGCTCCGACATCATCCTGCTGGAGAAAGACCTCGCCGTGCTCGGCGACGGCGTGCGCGAGGGCCGCCGCATCTTCGGCAACATCATCAAATACATCAAAATGGGCGCCAGCTCGAATTTCGGCAACATGTTCAGCGTGTTGGGGGCCAGCATCTTCCTGCCCTTCCTGCCGATGGCACCGATCCAGGTGCTGACCAACAACCTGCTCTACGATTTCTCGCAGACCACCATCCCCACCGACGACGTCGACCCCGAATACCTGCTGACCCCGCGCAGCTGGGACATCAGCCACCTCGCCCGCTTCGTTGTGCTGATCGGCCCGATCAGCTCGATCTTCGACTACGCCACCTTCGCCACCATGCTCTACGTGTTCGATGCCTGGGACAAACCCGGCTTGTTCCAGGCCGGCTGGTTCGTCGAATCCATCATCACCCAGACCCTGATCATCCACATCATCCGCACCGCCCGCATCCCGTTCCTGCAAAGTCACGCCAGCGCCCCGCTGATCGCCACCACGGTGATCATCTGCATGATCGGCGCCGCGATCCCGTTCACCGCGCTCGGCACCACGCTCGGCTTCCTGCCGCTGCCGATCCTCTACTGGCCGATCCTCGCCTTGTTCATCGCCTGCTACGCCGTCCTGACGCATCTGGCGAAAACCTGGTTCGTCAAACGCTGGGGCATGTAGGCAAGGAAGCAGTCGCTTTTTTGAAAAAAGAGCGACGCAAAAAACTTTTCCCTCCGCCCTTCACTCGGCCGTGGTGCCAGCGGCAGGAAAAAAGTTTTTTGGTTCTTTTTTTCAAAAAAGAACCCCTTGCCTTCCCTGTCTTCCCATTCCAGACCCATACTGCACCGATCGTCAGGGAGACCCCCCATGAAACGCCGCAGTTTCCTCGCCAGCAGCGCCGCCGTCCTCGCCGCCCCCGCCATCGGCGGCGCCGAAGCCGCCAAGCCGGTCCGCTTCGTGCCCGACGCCGACCTCGCCTTTCTCGACCCGGTCGCCACCACCTCGTACCAGACCCGTGATCACGGCTTCATGGTTTACGACACCCTCTACGGCCAGGACGACAGCTACGCCGTCCGCCCGCAGATGGCCGAGGGTCACACTGTCGAAGCCGACGGCAAGACCTGGAACATCAAGCTACGCGACGGCCTGAAATTCCACGACGGCGAGAAGGTCCTCGCCCGCGACGCCGCCGCCTCGATCGCCCGCTGGGGCAAGCGCGACAGCTTCGGTCAATCGCTGATGGCCCAGGTCGAGGAAATCGCCGCGGCCGACGACCGCACCATCCGCATCCGCCTCAAGGCCCCCTTCCCGCTGCTGCCCGACGCGCTGGCGCACTACTCGCCCAGCATCTGCCCGATTATGCCCGAGCGTATCGCCGGCACCGACCCGATGAAGCCGGTCACCGAGATGGTCGGCAGCGGCCCGTTCCGCTTCAAAGCCGACGAACGCGTCCCCGGTTCCCTCGTCGTCTACGAGAAGTTCAAGGACTACGCCCCCCGCAACGAGCCCGCCAGCCGCACCGCCGGCGGCAAGCTGGTCAACGTCGACCGTGTCGAGTGGAAGATCATCCCCGACACCGCCACCGTCGCCAACGCGCTGATCGCCGGCGAGATCGACTGGTGGGGCACCCCCTCCACCGACCTGCTCCCGTTGCTGCGCAAAAACCGCGCCGTGACTCTGCCGATCATGGTCCCCACCGGCACCATCGCCACCATGCGCTTCAATCAGATGCAGCCGCCCTTCGACAACCCGGCCATCCGCCGCGCCATCGTCCACGCGGTGAACCAGGCCGACTACATGACCGCGGTGCAGGGCGAAGACCGCACCATGTGGTCCGACGGCGTCGGCTATTTCTGCCCCGGCACCCCCATGGCCAGCACCGCCGGCATGGAAAACCTCACCGGCAAGCGCGACCTCGAAGCCGTCAAAAAAGAACTCGAAACCGCCGGCTACAAAGGCGAGCGCGTCGTCCTGCTCGGCCCGATGGACATCCCGTCCACCAAGGCGCTGGCCGAGGTCACCGCCGACCTTCTGCGCAAAATCGGCATCAACCTCGACTTCCAGGCGATGGACTGGGCCACCGTCGTGCAACGCCGCACCAAGATGGACCCGCTGGACAAGGGTGGCTGGAGCATCTTCCAGACCAGCTGGGGCGGCGTCGATCAGTTCAACCCCGCCGTGCACGCCTTCCTGCGCGGCAACGGCAAGGACGGCCTGATGGGCTGGCCCGTCAGCAGCAAGATCGAGGAACTCCGCACCGCCTGGTTCCAGGCCCCCGACCTCGCCGCCCAGCAGAAGATCTGCCAGGCCCTGCAACTCCAGGCCTTCCAGGACGTCCCCTACATCCCCCTCGGCCAGGCCCGCGGCCCCACCGCGCACCGCACCGAACTGCAAGGCGTACTCACCGGCCTGCCGCTGTTCTGGAACCTGCGCCGCGGCGCCTGACGCCCCACTCGCCTGCTCCGCGCCGCGGAGCAGGCGGCATTGCCCGCGGTCGTGACGCCTTGACACCCATGCCACCCCGTCCACTACTACCCAAGGAAACATTCCAAGACCCTGAACAATCGGACGGCCCGCGTGCAACAAACCCATGCCGCTTGACATCGATATCGACGGTGCCAGCAAGACCTTCATCACCGCGACCGACACGCACGTCCACGCCCTCGAACCGGTTCACCTAAAGATCGCCCCCGGCGAGTTCCTCTCCCTCGTCGGCCCCTCCGGCTGCGGCAAAACCACCCTGCTGCGCATGATCGCCGGCCTGCTCGACATCACCTCCGGCACCATCCGCGTCGGCGCGCAAACCGTCACCCAGCCCGACCGCCGGGTCAGCGTCGTGTTCCAGAAGCCAACCCTGCTGCCCTGGCGCACCATCCTGGAAAACTGCCTGCTGCCGAACCTGATCATGCACACCCGCACCCCGGCCGACGCCCGCGCCGACGCCGAACGCCTGCTCGGACTCACCGGCCTGCTCGCCTTCCGCGACCGCTACCCCGCCGAACTCTCCGGCGGCATGCAGCAACGCGCCGCCATCGTCCGCGCCCTCGTCTCCCAGCCCGAAATCCTGCTGATGGACGAACCCTTCAGCGCGCTTGACGAATTCACCCGCGAGAACCTCAACGAGGAACTCTCGAAAATCCAGGCGCGAACCAAAACGACAATCGTCTTCGTCACACACAACATCGGCGAGGCCGTCTTCCTCTCGCACCGCGTCGGCGTCATGGCCCCCCGCCCCGGCCGCCTCGGCGCCCTGATCGACATCACCGGCTTCCCCGCCGAACGTGACGCCGCCATCCGCAAATCCCCGGCCTATTTCGCCAAGATCGCCGAAACCCGCGCCGCCTTCGAGGCGCTGCTGTGAGCAAGCGCGGAAATCATGGCGTCACCCTGGTCTTCGCCGGCACCCTGATCCTGATCCTCGCCGCCTGGGTCGCCCTGGTCGAGCTTGAGGCGATCTCCCGCCTCATCCTCCCCGCCCCCCTCGCGGTCGCCAACGCCTTCATCACCGGCGTGTTTCACGGCGTCTGGCTGAACGACATCTTCGTCACCCTCGAAGAGGCCGTGCTCGGCTTCCTCGCCGGCGGCATCGTCGCCGTCGTCATCGGCGCCATCTTCGCTTACATGGCCACGCTCCGCCGCGGCCTTTACCCCTTCATCCTCGCCTTCCAGACCTTCCCGAAGATCGCCATCGCACCCTTGCTCCTCGCCTGGCTCGGCTACGGCCTGGCGCCGAAGGTGATCATCGCCGCGATGCTCGCCTTCTTCCCGATCTTCACCAACACGCTCGCCGGCTTCCTCGAGGTCGACCCCGCCATGGTCGATCTTCTCCACTCCATGCGCGCCTCCCCCCTACAGGAACTGCGCTACCTCCGCGGCCCCAACGCCGTCGCCTTCATCGTCCCCTCGTTCGACGTCGCCCTGGTCATGGCCCTGCTCGGTGCCATCGCCGCCGAACTCGCCGGCGCCCAAGCCGGCCTCGGCAACGTCATCCAGCAGCGCACCTTCCTCGGCGACACCCCGGCCGTCTACGCCGTGCTGCTGCTGCTCGCCCTGCTCGGCCTCGCCCTGAAACTGCTGATCGGCTTCGGCACCCGCCGTCTCCGCCCCGCCGCCTGAAGGACCCCCCCCCATGCACTTCCTCCACCCAATGCGCCTCCTCCCCGCTCTCGCCGCCCTCCTGCTCGCCACGCAAGCCCACGCCGCCGGCCCCCGCCTGGTCTTCGCCACCTCCGACCCGGCAATGAGCGTGCAAAGCGCCCCCTACACCTCCCTGCAATTCACCCTCGGCCTGCCGCAGCGCAACGCCAAGATCGACATGAAGCTGCAAGCCACCGCCGGCGCCACCGCCGCCGCCCAGGCCGTCGCCGCCGGCAACGCCCTTTACAACTGGGGTGGCATGGCCTCCCTCATCCTCGCCGCCCAGCAAGACCCCAGCCTGGTCATCATCAGCTTCGACCCGCGCAACTCCTTCCGCATCTCGGTGCCCGATTCCAGCCCGATCAAATCCGTCCAGGAACTCAAAGGCAAAATCATCGGCAGCCAGAGCTTCGGCTCCGCCGCCTACCTGTTCGGCCGCGCCGTCATCACCGATGGCGGCCTCGATCCCAACAAGGACGTGCAATGGCTGCCCATCGGCGTCGGCGCCCAGGCCA
Source organism: uncultured Rhodospirillales bacterium (assembly GCA_903881515.1). Classification (GTDB taxonomy): domain Bacteria; phylum Pseudomonadota; class Alphaproteobacteria; order Acetobacterales; family Acetobacteraceae; genus CAIRTN01. Next base: position 16,267 of record CAIRTN010000443.1, read on the forward strand.
CCGCGGCCCTGAAAGGCGGCATGGTCGCCGCCTACGCCGGCTATGACAGCCCGAACGCGGTAATCGCCATCCTGCTGAAGGAAAAACTGCGCGACCTCCCCTCCCGCCTCAACGACCTCCCGGCCATGTCCGGCATCATCGTCCGCCGCGACAACATGGAAAAATACCCCGAAATCGTCGGCGGCATCTGCCGCTCCTTCTACCAGTCCCTGGTCTTCGCCGACCCCAACCCCACCGAAACCGTGCTCAACCACTGGAAAACCTTCCCCGACCAGATCCCCTCCAACATCCCCCGCGAACAGGCCCTCGCCGACGCCGTCTCCATGCTGAAAACCCGCCTCGCCGGCATCGCCATCCCCGGCGCCGACGGCATCTACGGCTACCAAACCATGGCCACCGCCCAAAGCACCGCCGACGAACTGTTCAAGGCCGGCCTGGTGCCCAACCGGCCCGACATGGCCAAACTCTCCGACCAACGCTTCAAAGACCAATGCGGCAAATTCGACACCACCACGCTGGCCGCTGAAGCCCGCGCCTGGAAAGCGCCGAAGTAATGCCCACAACAGCAAGTGGAAGTCGGGAAGCACTTCTTTTTGTGAACAAAAAGAAGCAAAAAAACTTCATCCCCTCCGCTTGCACCGAACGCTCGGCTCCGGACCCGAACGGTGCAACCTGCGGATAAGATAAAGTTTTTGGGGTCCCTTTTTTTCAAAAAAGGGACTGCTTACTGCCTCTTGCCTTCCCCTCGCCTTTTCTAACTCCCTTCCAAGGACCCCGGCATGGCCCGCCCGTTCGAACACATCCGCATTCTTGACTTCACCCAGGTCATTGCCGGCCCCTACGCCAGCTATCAGCTGGCTTTACTCGGCGCCGATGTCATCAAGGTCGAGCGCCGCGAGGGCGAGGACATGCGCACCTCGCCGCTCAGCCCCGAATGGGCCGACCGCGGCATGGCGCCGATGTGGATGGCGATGAACGGCAACAAGCGCAGCCTCACGCTCGACCTGCAACACCCCGAAGCCATCGCCATCGTCCGCCGCCTCGCCGCCACCGCCGACGTGGTGATGGAAAACTTCCGCCCCGGCGTCATGGACAAGCTCGGCATCGGCTACGCGGCGCTGAAGGCGATCAACCCCAAACTGATCTACTGCGCCGTCAGCGGCTTCGGCCAGACCGGCCCCGACCGCCTCGGCGCCGGCTACGACGGCAAGATCCAGGCAATGTCCGGCATCATGGCCATCACCGGACACCCCGAAATGGGCCCCACCCGCGCCGGCTTCGCGGTCTGTGACGTGCTCTCCGGCATGACCGCCGCCTTCGCCGTCTCCTCCGCCCTGTTCCAGCGCACCCATACCGGCATCGGCCAGTTCGTCGACGTCTCCATGCTCGAAGCCAGCCTCGCCTTCCTCAACGGCCCCGTCGCCGAATACACCGTCGCCAGCCACAAACAGGGCCTCTCCGGCAATGAAGCCGTCAGCCGCCGCCCCACCGCCAACCTGTTCAAAACCGGCGAGGGCTACCTCCTGCTCGCCGTCAACAACGAAAAGCAATGGCAGGCCCTGCTGCCCGCCCTCGGCCGCGCCGACATCCTCACCAACCCCGACTACGCCGACTGGGCGCTCCGCAAACAACGCACCGACGAACTGCGCACCATCATCGAATCCGTCCTGGCCACCAACGACGCCCGCACTTGGGAGAAGATCCTCAACGACGCCGGCGCCCCCTGCGCCGCCATCTGGAAAATCGAGGACATCATCGACCATCCGCAGGTCGTCGCCCGCGGCGCGCTCCAGGAAGTCGAAACCCCCTACGGTCCCCCGCTCCGCTTCATGGGCAGCGGCTTCCAATACGCCCACAACGGCGGCCACCTCGACCACCTCGCCCCCCGCCTCAGCGAACACACCGACACCGTCCTCGCCGAAGCCGGCTACACACCCGAAGAAATCGCCGCCCTCCACGCCGTCAAAGCCGTCTGAGCCCGGCAAGGCAAGCAGTCCCTTTTTTGCAGGGCGACGGCGAAGTCGCCGCGCCGGAAAAGGGACCCAAAAAACTCTATCATTTCAATTATGTAGGGCGGATTAGCGCAGCGTAATCCGCCACCTCCAGTGCCGTCGCCAAGCCCCATCCGCCCACCACACCCCCCTCCACCGTCAGTGCGAGACGCCGCTTGGCGTCGTGGCATTCCAGGACCCTCCCCCACGCGCACGCCAAACGCCCCCCGCCCATCGCGAGCCCTTGCGTGCCAATCCAGGCCTTTCCATCCAAACCGCTCGAAAGCGCTCCCAAGAAAG
>CAIRTN010000444.1 GCA_903881515.1 uncultured Rhodospirillales bacterium
CCCGCAGAGACCCGACATCAGCTTCACCCGTTGGGTGTTCCATCCTCGCGATTCCTCATCGCCCACAACACACTGATATTCATGCCAGATTCGGCCCTCCTGTACAAGGAAATCCGCACTCATCCGGGAAATCCGGGTTTACCAAGGGCGGCGGCGGCGATGACTACGGTATCCTTGGGGCGGCGACCAATATGTCGACAACGAATGCCAACGCCTATCCGCTGGCCTTTGCATCGACAAGTTTCACGCTAACGGGATTTACCGGCACCGCGGTCGCCAACGTGTCGTTCTTCTATAACTCAGCGCTCACGGTCGAAGTCAAAGCGCCCGAGCCAGCGTCGCTGGCGACGCTGGCTGCGGGTTTAGCCAGTCTTGTTTGGGCGCGGCGGCGGCGTGTCAGGCCTTCTTGGCGCACGTGTTGATGCCGAAGATCGGATAGGCCGGGCAGAAGCGGAACACGGCGGTAAGAATCGGCACGATGCCGATGAAGCCGACCCAGTTCCAACCGGTCGCGTGGAAGCCAATCTTGAAGGCATAGGCCAGCAACACTACGCCGACGACGATGCGCAGGATGCGATCGACGGTTCCGATGTTTGGATTCATTTGGTTTCTCCTTCCCCGTGGATAAAGCGCATTGATCGTATTCTCATATTTGAAATCATGAAAGCGTCTCGTTGGCGAGAACTATCATATTTCGGAACAAAATTCAGATGACCGGATCGTCCGCTCCAAGCAGTGTGGCGTACTGGGCCTCGTAGAGCCGGCGGTAGAGGCCGTTCTCTGCCAGCAGGGTGCGGTGGGTGCCCTGTTCGGCGATGCCGGCCTCGGTGACGACGACGATGCGGTCGGCGGTCTGGATGGTGGCGAGTCGGTGGGCGATGACCAGGGTGGTGCGGCCGCGGGCGAGGTCGGCCAAGGCACGCTGGATCGCCTGTTCGGTTTCGGTGTCGAGTGCCGAGGTCGCCTCGTCCAGGATTAGGATCGGCGGGTTCTTCAGGAACATTCGCGCAATGGCCAGGCGCTGCTTCTGTCCGCCGGACAGCTTGACGCCGCGTTCGCCGACCATGGTGTCGAGCCCGTCGGGCAGGCCGGCGATGACCTCGTCCAGCCTGGCGCGGCTGGCGGCGGCAAGAATGTCGGCCTCGGCGGCGCCAAGCCGGCCGTAGGCGATATTTTCGCGCAATGTGCCACCGAACAGGAAAACGTCCTGCTGCACGATGCCGATCTGCCCGCGCAGCGAGGCCAAGGTCATGTCACGGATATCGATGCCGTCGATGCTGATGCGGCCGCTGTCGATCTCGTAGAAGCGCGGCAGCAGCGAGCAGATCGTGGTCTTGCCGGCGCCGGAGGGGCCGACGAAAGCGATGGTTTCGCCGGCTTTGATCGTCAGGTCGATGCCGGACAGTACCGGGCGGCTCGGTGTGTAGCCGAATCCGACGCCTTCGTAGCGAATGTCGCCCTTCAATCCGGTGACCGCGCGCGCGCCGGGTCGGTCGGCGATGTCGATCTCGGTCGCCAGCAACTCGCTGTAGCGCCGGAAGCCGGCGATGCCTTTGGGGTAGGTTTCCAACACATTGGCGATCTTCTCCACCGGGCGGAAGAACACGCCGACCAGCAGCAGGAAGCCGACGAAGCCACCGTTGGACAATTGGCCGTGCAACACCAGCCAGGTGCCGGCGAGCATGACGATCAACTGGGTCAGGCGCATCGACAGGTAATTCAGCGAGACGGTGGCGGCCATCAGGCGGTAGGCTTGCAGCTTGGTGCGGCGGTACTGGGCGTTGTCCTCGGCAAACCGGGCGCGTTCGTGGTCTTCGTTGGCGAAGGCCTGCACCACGCGGATGCCGCCGACATTTTCCTCGACCCGCACGTTGAAGGCGCCGACGCGGCCGAACAGGGCGCGGAAATTCTGCGTCATGCGCGCCCCGTAGCGGGTGGCGATCAGGGTAGTGGCGGGCACGATCAGGGCGGTGAGCAGCGCGAGGACGGGGTTCACCGTGAACATCAGGATAAAGGCGCCGATAAAGGTCATCAGCGCGATGAAGAGGTCTTCCGGGCCGTGATGCGCGACCTCGCCGATCTCCTCGAGGTCTTTGGTGACGCGGACGACGAGATGGCCGGTCTTGTTGTTGTCATAGAAACGAAAAGACAGCTTCTGCAGGTGATCGAAGCTGCGGCGGCGCATCTCGGTCTCGATATTGATGCCGAGCATATGGCCCCAATAGGTGACGATCGCCGAAAGGCCAGTGTTGGTGAGATAAGCGAGCAGCAACCCCGCGGAGGCGAGCAGGATCAGCCCCCAGTCCTGACTTGGCAGAAGGTTATCGACAAAACTGCGCACCGCCATCGGGAAGCCCAGCTCCAGCACACCGGAAAGCAAGGCGCAGCCAAAATCCAGCACGAAAAGGGTCTTGTACGGCCTGTAGTATGAGAAAAAATCGCGGATCATTTATCGCCTTAACGAATAAAGTTTTTTGCTTCTTTTGTTCACAAAAGAAGTCTTACTTGATGGCTTCAAGCGCCTTGAAGACCAGTGCGATTACACTTGCCCAATCCCCCCAACGCGGCTGGCGGAACTGTGTCAGCGTCGGATACCAAGGCGTATCCGCGGTTCCGATCCCCCAGCGCCAATCGGTATCGAAGCGATTGAGCAGAAAGGTAGTCTTGCCCAGCGCCGCGGCAAGGTGGGTGACGGCGGTATCGACGCCGATGACGATATCCACGCCCGAGATCAGGGCCGCGGTATCGGCGAAATCGGTGAGTTCGCGCGTCCAGTCGGTGAGATCGAGATCGGGGACCATGTGCGGCCCGGCCTGCAGCGAGACAAAGGACAGGCCGGCGAGGGCGCCGAGCGGTTGCAGCAGGGCAGGGGGGATGGATCGGCGGCTGTCGAGATTGGCGCCGCCGGTCGAGGCCAGCATCGGGTTACCGGCCCAAACCAGGCCGATCTTACGGCCGGGCAACACGGCAAGGCGGTCGCGCCAGAACGCGGCCTGCGCCGGGTCGGGGCGGAGATAGGGCACGCGGGCGGGCAGCGTGGCACGGCGAATGCCGAGCAGGTGCGGCAGGTCCAGCAGGTCGCAGCGCAGGTCGGCGACGGGGGCGGGGCCTTCGCGGGGGACCACGGCGGAGACGCCGTGCACGGTGGCGATCAGGCGACAGAGGGTTGCCGGCACGTGGGCGATGACGCGGGCGCGGGTGGCGGCCAGCGCGATGAAGCGGGCGAACTGGATGGTGTCGCCCATGCCTTGCTCGGCCTGCACCAGCAGTGTCTTGCCGGGGGCGCCGCGGCCGTCCCATAGCGGGATGTCGAGGGCGCGGGGCTGCCTGGTGGCGATGTGGCGCCGCCAGGTGTAGGCGCGCCAACCGTCGCGGTATTGGCCGTCGAGCAGCAGCGCCTCGGCGAGCGCAAAATGCGCCGCCGCGTTGTTCGGACTGGCGGCAACCAGCCGGCGCAGGCGGGGGATGGACTCTGTTGGCCGTTGCAACTGGGTCAGCGTGATCGCGGCGTCGAGTTCGGCCTCAGGTGTGCCTGCGGCGTCGTAAAGCGCGACGGCTTCGGCGCCGCGGCCATCGGTGGCCATCAGGAAGGCGAGGTTGCCTAGGGCGGCGGGCTCGGTGGGTTCGAGCGCGAGCGCGCGCCGGTAGAGCGGTTCGGCTTCGGCGGGATCGCCCCGGCGCACGCGCAGCAGGCCGAGATTTACCAGTAGCGCGACATTGTCGGGGCTGGCGGACAGGCCGGCGCGAAACGCGGCTTCTGCACCGGGCAGATTGCCCTCGTTGAGCAGGGCAAGACCGAGATTGTTCTGCACGCCAGGCACGTCGGGACGCAGGCTGACGATGCGGCGGTAGAGTCGGGCGGCCGCCAAGGGTTCGCCCTGTGTGCGCATGGTCTCCGCGGCCGCGATGAGGTCACGATAATCCGGTGGCGCGAGAGCATCGCGCACGCGTTCCATTACGTTGGCCCAATCGCCCGGACGGTCCTGGCGGAACTGGCGCAGCGCGAGATACCAGTCGCAATTCTCTCGCCCGAGGCCCCAGCGCCAGTCGCTGTCGAAGCGGTTGAGCAGCCAGACCGGTTTGCCCAATGCGCCGGCGAGATGGGCGATGGCGGTATCGACGGTGATCACCAGATCGAGCCCGGCGATCAGCCCGGCGGTGACGGCGAAGTCGGTGAACCAAGCGGTCCAGTCGTGCAACTGCAGCCGCGCCTCGGGATCAGGCGGGGCGCCGCGTTGCAGGGAGATGAAGCTGATGCCGTCGAGATCGGCCAGCATGTCGAATGCCCGGCGGGACAGGGAGCGGCGGGCATCGACGGGGGAGCCGCCTCGCTGGCCGAGCGCCGGATTGCCGGCCCAGCACAATCCGACCTTGCGGCCGGGCAGGGCAGCCAGACGCTCGCGGAAGCGATTGGTGTCCGCGTGCAGATAGGGCAGGGGCGACGGCTTGGTGCCGGTGATCAGCGGCAGAATATGCAGCGGGCATTGCGCGACATAGTCCGGCAGGGGCGCGCCACGGGGAATGGTCTCGACCAGCGTGGAGAACAGCGGCACCAGGGCGGCGGGCGCTTCGATCACCACGCGCACTGACAGGCGGCGGGCGTAGCGGACGAACTGGATGGCATCGCCGTAGCCTTGCTGGCAATGCAGCAGCACTGTGCCTTCGGTGGGCTTGCCGTCCCAGAGCGGGGCGTCGAAGCGGCGGCGCTCGGTGGCGGCCTGCGGGGTGTGTTCCCACCAGGCATATTCGGCCCAGCCCTCGGCGTAATTGCCGGTGGCGAGCAAAGCGAGGCCGAGATTGTGGTGCGCGTCGGCGTTCAGCGGGGCGGCGAGCACGCCGGCACGGGCGCAGGCGATCGCCTGGTCGGGGTCGGCGGCGCCGTACGCGGTGCCAAGATTGACCCAGGCCTCGGCGTAGTTCGGGCGCAGGGCGATCGCGGTGCGGCAGGCGGCGATGGCTTCGTCGCGTTGGCCCGCCGCTTGAAGCGCGGCACCGAGATTATTGTGGATCTCCGGCAGGGTCGGGTCGGCATCGCGGGCGGTGCGCAGGCAGGCGATGCCGGTGGCGCTGTCGCCGGCAAGCTGGAAGGCGGCGCCGAGGTCGTTCCAATTCCGCGCGCGCCCGGGCACGGCGCGGCGGAGGACTTCGAGTGCGCCGCGCAGATCGCCCTTCTGGCGCAGGATGCTGGCCAGGTTGGCGTTGGCGTCGGGGTAGTCGGGCGCGGACGCGAGCGCTGCCCGCCAATGCGCCTCGGCAATCTGCGGCCGGCCGAGACGGAACTCGGCGACGCCGAGATTGTTCAAAGCCACCGGATGGCCGGGGGCAAGCGCCAGCACCTGATGGAACAGGGCAATGGCGTCGCCGTCGCGGCCTTGCGACTGAACGGCGTTCGCGGCGTCGAGCGCCTTGGTTACGGCCTCGCCGGGACCAGCAGCGGCCAAGGGCTCGCCTCCGTATTGATGTCGGTCATCACTTCGATCAGGGTCGGGCCAGGCTCGGCGATGGCGTCCGCCGCGGCGGAGGCGAGCTGGTCGGGGGAGGTGACGCGCCAGGATTTCACCCCGAACGCGGCGGCGTAGGCCTGGAAATCCGGATTACGCAGGGCCGAGCCGTGATCGCGGCCGCTGAACAGCCGGCGCTGGTCGCGCTGCACGTTACCGTAGGCGGAGTTGTTATAAAGAATCGTGACCAGGCCGATGCCGTGCTGCACGGCGGTGGCCAGCTCGGAGCCGGCGAACAGAAAGCCGCCATCGCCGGACAGCGACACCACCGGCTTGTCGGGGTTGGCGACCTTGACGCCAAGGGCGATGGGAAACCCCGCGCCCAGCGTGCCGGGATAGCCGAGGGTGACGAAGCCGCCCGGGCGATGGATCGGGTAGGAGAAAGTGGCGGTGAAGCCGGCCTGGCAGACCTCGTCCATGATGAAGCTGTCGGCGGGCATTACCTTGCGCAGGGCGCGCAGGTAATCGGTGTGCGGTTGCACCGCGTCGATCTTCGGGGCGATCTCGGCGCGGGCGGCGGCGATGTCGGCGGCGCGGTTCGGTGTCCGGTTGGAACCCAGCGCCTGCAGCAGCGCGGCGGCGCCGAGGCTGGCGTCGGTGACCAGCGAAACGTCGGAGCGGGTGCGGCGCATCTCGGCGGGGTCGATGTCGATACGGATCATCTTGCGCCCGCCGGGCAGGCCGCCCCAGCGCCAGCCCGGCCCTTCCAGGCGGGTGCCGATGCCGATCAGCAGATCGGTCTCGGCCCAGAGCGGCCAACCCTGCGCCAGCGTGACGGCCAGGGGATGGTCGGCGTCGAGCACGCCGAGGCCGGCGCGATGGGCGCCGACGGGGCAGCCGAGATGCTCGGCCAGCGCCTGGATGATGGGGCCGGCTTTCACAGCGCCGCCGCCGACGAAGATCATCGGCTTGCGCGCCGACAGGATCAGCTTCACGGCCTCGTCGATCAGCACCGGATCGGGCTGCGGCACCGGGTAGAGCGGCTTGGGATCGGCCGGGGTGATCTCGGCCTCCTGGGTGAAATGGTCCCAGAAGGTTTCGACAGCGACGGGGCCGGTGCGGCCGGACAGCGCCTCCTGAAACGCGCGGGCGACCATTTCTGCGGCCATGGCGGGGTGTTCGGAGCGGCCGGCCCATTTCAGGAAGGATTTCAGCGTGGCGAGCTGGTCGGGCAGTTCGTGCAGGTGGCCCTTGCCGATGCCGAAATACTGCGTCGGCACCTGGCCGGTGAGGCAGATTACCGGAGCGTTGACGCCATAGGCGGTGCATAGCGCGCCGGCGGCATTAAGTACGCCGGGGCCGGGCACGACGGTGCAGACGCCGGGGCGGCCGCCGGAACCCTTGGCATAGCCGAGGGCCATATACGCAGCACCTTGCTCGTGGCGCGCGTTGATCAGCCGGATCTGGTTGGACCGCTGCGCCAGGGCGTCGAACAGGCCATAGGTCTGAACGCCGGGCAGGCCGAAGACCGTGTCGACGTCGTGGCGGATCAAAGTGTCGACGATGGCTTCGCCGGCGGTCATTCTGGACATGGAAGGGCTCCGGATGGTCGGCGGAACCTCGCATTTGTGGGGCGGGTTGGGAAGGCTGGCCAGGACATCCTGCGCGATTGAGACCGCCAGGGCGTCAGCGCGCGACTAATTTCGGCGCGCCAAGACATCAACGCAGTGCTGACTTGCGCGTTGCGCCGCAGCACGGCAAATTAGCGTTGATAGCGCAACCGCTGGAGCGGCATTACCGGCGGCGGGGGTCATTGGGGAACTGAAATCATGATGGGATTGGTGCGCCTGGCTTTGCGGCGCCCTTACACTTCGGCGATCATCGCGTTCATCGTGCTGCTGTCCGGCGCAATGTCGCTGACGCGGATGATCGTCGACATCTTCCCGATCATCGACATCCCCGTGGTGCTGGTGGCATGGAACTATAACGGCCTGCCGGCGGAGGAGATGGAGCGCCGCGTGGTGCTGGTCGCCGAACGCTCCTACGCGCAGAACGTCGATGGCGTCGATCATATCGAGAGCCAGTCGATCGCCGGCACCGGCATCATCAAGATCTACTTTGCCCCCGGCTCGCAGCTGGGCGGGGCGATGAGCCAGATCAACGCGGTGAACAACCAGGCACTGCGGGTGATGCCGCCGGGGATGACGCCGCCGGTGCTGGTGCCGTTCAATGCGTCGAGCGTCGGCGTGGTGCAGATGACCACGTCGTCCAAGACGGTCTCGGAGCAGGAGATCGTCGACTACACCAACAATTTCGTGCGCCTGAAGCTGTTCACCATTCCCGGCATCGCGCTGACCGCGCCCTATGGCGGCAAGGCGCGGCAGGTGATCATCGATCTCGACCCGGCGCGGATGGCGGCGAAGGGCGTTGCGCCGAACGACGTGGTCGTGGCGCTGCAGACCTCCAACGTGATCGTGCCGGCCGGTGTCGCACGCATCGGCGAGCGCGAATACAACGTGGCGATGAACTCCAGCCCGCCGGCAGTGGCGCAGTTCGCAGGCCTGCCGCTGGTGGTGCGCAATGGCATCGTGGTGACGCTGGGCGACGTGGCCAAGGTGGGCGACAGTTTCGCCAACCAGACCAACATGGTGCATGTGAACGGCGAGAAGGCGACCTACGTCACTATCCTGCGCCATTCCGATGCGTCGACGCTGGCGGTGGTGGAGGCGACCAAGGCGATCATGCCGGAGATCAAGGCGGCGTCCCCCGAAGGGTTGGACATGTCGCTGGACTTCGACCAGTCGGTGTTCGTGAAATCGGCGATCGACAACGTGCTGGAGGAGGCGCTGATCTCCTCCGTGCTGGTGTCGGTGATGATCCTGGTGTTCCTGGGGTCGTGGCGGAACATGCTGATCGTGTCGGCGTCGATCCCGCTGTCGATCTTTGCCGGTATCGCCGGGTTGTTCGCCACCGGCCAGTCGATCAATCTGATGACCTTGGGCGGCCTTGCGCTGGCGATCGGGCTGCTGGTCGACAACGCGACGGTGACGATCGAGAACATCCATCGCAACCAGTCCATGGGCAAAACGCTGACGGTGGCGATCCTGGACGGATGTTCGGAGGTGGTGACGCCGCTGACCGTGGCGACGCTGGCGATCTGCATCGTGTTCTTTCCGGTCTTCCTGCTGAACGGTTCGGCGCGGTTCCTGTTCATTCCGCTGGGCATCACCGTGGTGCTGGCGATGCTGGCGTCCTACTTCCTCAGCTTCACCATCGTGCCGACGATGACGCGGCTGATGCTGAGCGAGGAGCATCACGAGCCGAACTGGGCAGTGCGGACCTTCGAGCGCGGATTCAGCTGGCTGGTCGATCTATACGGCATGGCGTTGGGCGCGTGCCTGCGGACCCGCGGCTTCGTTCTGGTGTGCTTCTTTGCGCTGCTGGGCGCGAGCCTGTTGTTGGCCACGGCGACCGGGACGGACTTCTTCCCCACGGCGGACGTGGGCATCATCAAGCTGCATTATCGTGGGCCGTCCGGCACGAGGCTGGAAGTCACCGAGCGCAATGTGCTCGAAGTGCAGAAGAAAATCCGCGAAGTGATCGGCGACAGCGAAATCCAGACCATCAATGACCTGGTCGGGATCCCGTTCTCGTTCAATCTGGCGATGATCCCGTCGGACAATGTGTCGAGCGCGGATGGCGAGATCCTGATTCAGCTGAAGAAGGGCCATAAGCCGAGCGCCGAGCATGTGCACGCGTTGCGTGCCGCGCTGCCTGAGGCGTTCCCCGGCGCGCTGTTCTATTTCCAGAACGCGGACATCGTCAGCCAGGTGTTGAATTTCGGGCTTTCGGCGCCGATCGATATTCAGATCTCCGATCCGAACTTCAACCGGGCCTACGGCATCGCGCAGAAACTGCTGCTGGCGCTGCAGAAGATCCCCGGCATCGCGGACCCGCATATTCCGCAGATCCTGGATTACCCGACCTTGCAGATCGACGTGGACCGGCTGCGCGCCGCGGAACTGGGCATCACGCAGCGCGACGTTTCCAACAATCTGCTGATATCGCTGTCGTCCAGTTCGCTGGTGGCGCCGTCGTACTTCCTGAACCCGGTCAACAACGTCAACTACTTCGTGGCCGTGCGTCAGCCGGTCGAGGTGGTGAAGTCGGTGAACGATCTGATGGACCTGCCGGTCAGCCAGCCGCAGATCGCGGCGGCGACCACGGTGGCCAACCAGTTCTCGGCGACGCAGTACGCGACGATGCCGAACGCGCCGGTGACCCGGATTTCCGACGTGGCGACGATCCGCCCGCGCAGCACGGTGTCGGCGATCAATCACTACGCGGTGCAGCGGGTGATGGACGTGGCGGCGAACGTGGATGGCCGGGACCTCGGCGGTGTCACGGCCGATGTGCGCAAGGCGATCGCCGAAGTGTCGAAGGACCTGTCGTTGGTCACCCATATCGAACTGCGCGGGCAGCCTGAGGTGATGGACAACTCGTTCCGCAGCCTGGCGCAAGGTTTCATCATCTCGGTGATTCTGGTCTATGCGCTGCTCGTGGTGCTCTTTCAGTCCTGGGTCGATCCGTTCATCATCATGATGGCGGTGCCGGGCGCGCTGATCGGCATCATCTGGATGCTGGCGATCACCGGCACAACGATCAATGTCGAAAGCCTGATGGGCACGATCATGACCGTCGGTATTTCGGTTTCCAACTCGATCCTTGTGGTAAGCTTCGCCAATGACGTGCGGGCGCGGCATGGCATTCCGCCGCTCGAGGCGGTGATCGCGGCGGGCAAGACGCGGTTGCGGCCGATCCTGATGACAGCGCTGGCGATGATCCTGGGGATGATCCCGATGGCGCTGGGCACCGGCGAAGCCGGCGAACAGAACGCGCCGCTGGGCCGCGCGGTGATCGGCGGGCTGATTGCCGCGACGATCGCCACGCTGGTGATCGTTCCGGTGTTCTATACTTTGTTGCGGCGCAAGCCGCCGGCGCTGTATGCGCTGGATGCGAAATTCAACGCAGAAGCCGCCGGCGCCTCGGCGCAGGCTAAGGGATAATCTTGATGGAACCGGTTCCCGTTCGCTCGCGCCGATCCAGTGTCGGACTTTATATTTTCGGTATCGTGCTGTTGGGCGCCGCCGCCGCTGGAACGGCTTATTACGTGCGGGCCAGCACGGCCTGGCTCGGGTCAGCCCGCGCGGCGATGCAGGAGGAGGCGGCGAAGGGGCCGCGACTCGTCGTGGCCACGGTAACGCAAGGGCCGAAGGAGCGGGTGATCAACCTGCTGGGCGACGCCCGGCCGTATACGGTGGCGACCTTGTTCGCCAAGGTCAGCGGCTACGTGAAGAATGTCCAGGTCGACAAGGGCGACTTTGTGAAGGCCGGGCAGGTGATCGCGGAGATCGAAAGCACCGAACTGGATAGCCAGTATCAGAGCGCACTCGCCGACCTGGACTATAAGCAGCGTCTGGCGTCGCGGGCCCGCGAATTGCTGCGCTCGGGCGCGACAGCGCAGCAGGCGGCCGATCTGGCGGAGGCGAATTTCCGCATGGCCCAGGAATCGGTGAAGAACCTGGGCACGATGCGGGCCTATCAGGTGATCAAGGCGCCGTTCGACGGCACGGTGGTTGCCCGCTTCGCCGATCCCGGCGCGCTGATGCAGGCGGCGACGACGAACCAGGCCAGTTCGTTGCCTGTGGTCCAGCTTGCAGACAACAGCAAGCTGCGGATCGGCGCCTATGTCGAGCAA
>CAIRTN010000445.1 GCA_903881515.1 uncultured Rhodospirillales bacterium
CCCCCGCCCGCCGGCCCGAATTCCGCCTGCCGCAAGGCAAGCTATGGCTGCTCAAGCGCGTCCCCGGCACCGGCTACGTCTACGATACCTTGCGCCTCCTGCATGAGGACCCGGAGTTCCAGCAATTCCTCCGCGAGGTCCCCCGCGCGGCCCGCCTGCTGCGCCCGCTCTGCACCGGCCTCGATTACATCCCGCCCGGCACGCCGTCCAAACCCCCGCGCATCCGCAAGCCGCGCCCGAAACCCGAAAAGCCGCGCTGGGGCAAATACACGCCCAGGCAACTGCGCAACTACAGCCCCGGAAAAATTCCAAAATTCAAAAAACCGGCCTGAAACGCCGGGGGAAACCGCGCCCGCAATTGTTTCGTTTTATCAATTATCGCATGCGCAGGAACACCACCCGGTCGCTCGCCGGGTCCGTCCGCTTGCGCTGCTCCGCCACATCCTGCACCGGCACCGCAGCCGCATGGTTGCCCCAGGCGCTACGGATGAAACTCAGAATCTCGGCGATCTGCTGGTTGCTCAACTGCTCGCGAAACTGCGGCATCCGATACGCATCCGGCCGCCCTTTCACCACCAAAGGCGCCGCCCCGTTCAACGTGATGTTGATCAACGAAGCCGGATCGGGATCGACCACCGCCGCATTGCCCGCCAACGGCGGCATGAACGGCGGCGCCCCCTCCCCCGCCTCACGATGACAGGACTGGCAATGGCTCGCATACAGCGCGTTCGTGGTCACCGGCGCCGGGCTATAGGCCGTCTCCGCCGCACTGGCCGGCAGCGATTTCAGATACACCGCTATGGCGGCAAGATCGACATCGCTCAGATACGGCGTGCTGTTATTGATCACATCGCGCATCGAGCCGAACGCCGAGCTATGCGCATTCCGCCCGGTCTTCAGAAACGCCGCGATATCAACCTCGGTCCACCCGCCCAGCCCGGTCGCCTTGTTCTGCCGCAAACTGGGCGCCGACCAATCATCCAGAGTCGCCCCCGCCAGATAGGCGGCATCCGCGGCCCCCAACGCCTTCTCCTGCATCGCCCACCCGCGCGGCGTATGGCAAGCGCCGCAATGGCCCGGCCCCTCCACCAGATACGCCCCCCGGTTCCACTGCGCGTCATGCCGCGGATCGGGCTTGAACCCAGGGCTCTCGGTGAACACCGCATTCCAGATCGCCATCGGCCAACGCATCGACAGCAGCAGCGGGATCTCGTTCGGTGGGTTCACCTGCCGAACCGGCCGAACCGCCCGCATGAAATACTCATACATCGCCGCAACATCGGCATCGCTGAGCTTGGCGTAGGACGGATACGGCATGACCGGATACAGATGATGCCCATCCCGCGCGATGCCGCGCCGCACGGCCCGGTCGAAATCCTCCAGCGTATAACTGCCGATCCCGGTCTCGATATCCGGCGTGATGTTGGTCGCGCTGATCGTCCCCAGCGGCGTGCCCATCTTCAACCCGCCGGCAAAAGCCTTGCCCCCCGGCGCCGAATGGCACGCCACGCAATCCGCCGCCCGAACAATATATTCCCCCGCCGCGGTATCCTGCGCCCAAGCCGGCATCGCGAGGCCCGCCAGCAACGCGGCGAGCAGCCCAATCCGTTTCATCGATCGCGTCACCTATGCCGTGGTGGACAGATCATGGTCCTTCAGCGGCAGGCTGCGAATGCGCCTGCCGGTGGCGGCAAAGATCGCATTGGCCAGCGCCGGCAAGGCCGGCGGCAAAGCCGGCTCGCCAAGCCCGGTCGGCGGGAACTCGGTCACCCGGAAATGCACCTCAACCGGCGGCGCCTGACGCATCCGCAACGGCAATACCGAATCGAAATTGCCCTGCACGATCCGTCCGTTCTCCACCGTCAGCCCCTGCCCCAGCGCGGTGCCGATGCCATCCAGCGCCGCCCCCTGCGCCTGGTTCTCGGCGTTCAGCGGATTGATGATCTGGCTGCCGATATCCCCGGCCACCCAGATCTTCTCAACCGTTATCGCCCCGCCGGCACTGACGCTGGCCTGCACCACCTCGGCGAAATAGCCGAGATGGCTGAAGTAATACGCCAACCCCATCCCGGTCCCCTTGGGCAGCGTCTTCTTGCCCCAGCCAGCTTTCTCCGCGGCAAGCTCGATCACGCCGCGCATGCGCCCGGTATGGAACCCCGGCCCCTGCCGCGGCCCCGGCGGATCGGGCAGCAGCCGTGGTGCGCCGAGAATATCGAGCGCGAACTGCACCGGATCGCGCCCCGAGGCGTGCGCCAACTCATCGAGGAACGACTGGAACGCAAATCCCAACCCGTTCGACCGCGGCGCGCGCAGCGGCCCGGTCGGCGTGCGCAGCGGGATCATCGAGACCCCGAATTCCAGATTCTCCACCATCCGCGCCGGGAACTCGGCCGGCCCCATATCGGCCGAGGCGGCAATAGCACCATTCTCGCTGAAGGTGACGAAATGATCGCTCAGCGCGATCAGCTGCCCCTTGGCATCGACGCCGCCCTTGAAGAAATGGAACCCGGCGGGGCGATAGAAATCGTGCCGCATATCGTCTTCGCGGGTCCACAGCAGCTTCACCGGCGCGCCGGCAACCTTGGCGATCCAGGCCGCCTCGACCATGTAGTCATTGCTCAACCGCCGCCCGAAGCCGCCGCCGACGCGGGTCATATGCACGGTGATCGCGGTCTCGGGGATACCGAGGGTCGAAGCGACGAGCTTGGCGCCCGGCGCCGGGTTCTGCGTCGGCGCCCAGATCTCCAGCTTGCCGTTGGCGTAATGCGCGGTGCAGTTCTGCGGCTCAAGATTGATATGCGACAGGAACGGGTAGCTGTATGCCGCCTCGACCACATGCGCCGCCTTGCCGAACGCCGCCTTGGCGTCGCCATCGCTGCGCAGAATGCTCTCCGGCTTGCCCTTCGACATCCGTACCGCGGTGGCTGCGAAATCCCCGCTGCTCTGCCCGCCGATATCGCCCTCGTTCCAGATGATGTCCAACTGCTGCCGCGCCCGGTTCGCCTGCCACCAGTTCTCGGCCACCACAGCCACCCCATCCAGCAGCCCGCGCAGATCGTTGCCGCCCTTCACCTCGAACGCCGCTTTCACGCCGGGCAGCTTGCGGATCTCGGCGACATTGGAGCTGACCAGCTTGCCGCCATGCACATCGCATTTCTGGAACACGGCATAGAGCATGCCGGGCACGCTGACATCGATGCCGAACATCGGCTGTCCGGTGACGATGCGCGGCACTTCCAGGTTGCGGATCGGCTGGCCAATGATGCGGAACGCCTTGGGGTCCTTCAGCTTGATCGTCGCAAGATTGGGCACCGGCTGCGCCGCTGCCTTGCTGGCCAGCGCGCCGTAGGACAGCCGCCGCCCGGACGGCTTGTGCAGCACCTCGCCCGGCGCGGTTTCGCACTCGGCTGCCGACACCGACCATTCGGCGGCAGCGGCACCGATCAGCATCTGCCGCCCAGCCGCACCGACCTGGCGCAAGGGCAGCCAGTTCAGCGGCGTCGCAGTGCTGCCGCCGGCGACCTGGCCGGGGTAGCGGGCGTCGAGATCGGCCTGTTCGATCTGCACGCTCGCCCAATCGGCGTCGAGTTCCTCGGCGATCAGCATCGGCAGCATCATTTTCACGCCCTGGCCGATCTCAGGGTTCTTCGCGGTGATCGTCACCTTGCCATCAGGCGCGATGCGGACATAGGCGTTGAGCGCGACCGCGTCGGGGCCGGCCTTGCCGAGGCTGGCGGCCTTGGCGGTGGCGGGGATGCTGGCGCTGAGCAGCAGCCCACCGCCGGCGAGCAGGCTGACCTTCAGGAAATTGCGGCGTGCGAGCATGATCAGGTCCTCACCGTTTCAGCGGCCTGTTTGATCGCAGCGCGAATGCGGGTGTACGTGGCGCAGCGGCAGAGATTGCCGCTCATCGCCTCGTTGATGTCATGATCGGTCGGCGCCGGGGTGCGTTCCAGCAGCGCGGTGGCGGACATGATCTGCCCTGCCTGGCAATAACCACATTGCGGCACATCGAGCGCGATCCAGGCGGCCTGCACGTGCTGGCCGATCTTGCTCTGGCCGATCGCCTCGATCGTGGTGATCGCCGCCTTGCCAACGGTGGCGATCGGGGTCTGGCAGGCGCGGGCCGGATGCCCGTCGATATGCACCGTGCACGCCCCGCATTGCGCCGCGCCGCAACCGAATTTGGTGCCCTTGAGATCGAGCGTGTCACGCAAAACCCACAGCAGCGGGGTTTCGCCGTCGACATCGACGCTGCGCGGCGTGCCGTTCACGGTGATGGTATATTGCATGGCTGACTCCAGGAGGCTTCCAGGGCGACGTTTCTTGCCTTCAACGGTATCCGGTCCCGCGAAGTTGCGCCAGCCTGCGCGCACGATCTTGATTCACGTCAATCGCCAACCCGCCACGCTGTGCTACCGGTCGCGCGACAGATCGGGTTGTGGCTGGATGTTGGTTGGCCTGCTCAGACGTATCGCTGTGATCCTGCTGGCCGCTGCCTTTCTCAGCGGCGGGGTACCGGTGATCGTCGCCCCCGCACCGGCCGCCGCGCATCACGACTGCCTCGACTGTCCCGACGACGACAGCCAGAGCCCGGCGCCGCAGCTTCCGGTCTGCGCGCATGGCATCGATTGCCTGGCCTGTGTCGCGGTTGACCTGCCGGCGACGCTGCATCCGTTCGTCGTGCTGCACTGGACCGTGGCCGACTATCAGCAGACCACGACCCTGAAACTGGGCGTGACAACCCGCCCCGAACTCTTCCCCCCCATCGCCTCGGTCTGATCACCGAGCTGGCCCGCTGACAGGCGGGTGGGACAACGCGCGCCGTGCTGCGCGCCTGGGAAGGACGATGAAACATGCGTGGATACTCTGTGCTCCTGGCCGCCCTGGCCATGACGATGCTCGCCGGTGCCGCACTGGCCGGCGCCAATGATTATCGCTTCGAGGTGGTGGGAAAGCCGGCGAAGGTGATCCGGCTGCGGCTGTTGCACCTGCCGGATGGTGCGCCGGTTGCCGGTGCGATCCTGATCCAGCCGAAGCTGGAGATGGGCGAACATGGCGCGATGAGCGCGCCGGTCAAGCTGCTGCCGGCGACGGAACCCGGGACCTATACCCTGGAGGCAAAGCCCAGCATGAGCGGGCAATGGGTGCTGAGCTTCGGCGCCAAGGTGCCGGGCGAAGCGGCCACCCTGCGGGCGCAGATCACCTTGAATCTGGACGAGTAGGATGAACCCCCGAGGCTGCTGGGCGCTGCTGGCCATCGCCTTGCTGTGCGGCCCAGCACGTGCCGAAACGCCGCCCGGCACTGCACTGGCGGAGTTGCTGAGCCTCGGCCGGCAGGTCAGCCCGGAGCTGGCCGTAGCCCGGCTGGAGGCCGATGCCGCCGCCGCCCGGGCGGCGGCGGCCGGGGCGCTGGACGATCCGCTGGTGAAGCTGGAGTTGCAGGACCTCGACCGCCGGCGCGGCAGCCTGCTGCCGGGCAAGGTGGGCGCGGTGTTCTACCGCGTCGAGCAGGATTTCCCGCTCTGGGGCAAGCGCGACCTGCTGCGCGCCGTGGGCGCTGCGGAGGCCGACAGTGCGCGCGAACGCGGACGGATGGTCGCCAATGAGCTCGCGGCCCGGCTGCGGCTGGGCTTCGCGCAGCACGTGCTGGCGGCGGAGTCGCTGCGGGTCAACGCCACGCTGGATGAATTGCTGCGCACCGTCGCGGCGGCGGCGCAGATCCGTGCGGCGCAGATGCTGGGCGGGCAGACCGATATCCTGGTGGCTGAGATCGAACGCACGCGGCTGGCCGTGGAACGCAGCGGGCTGGAACGCGATCGCGCATCGGCAATAGCCAGGCTGAACGCCCTGCTCGACCGCCCGGCCGGCGCCGCGCTGGCGACGCCACGGGCGTTTCCCCCGCTGCCGGCGCTGGCGGGTTTGAGCCTTGACGCGCTGGTGGCGCGGATGGAGGCGGCCAATCCGGAACTCGCGGCGGAACGGGCGATGCGCAGCGCGGCCGATGGCGAGCGCAAGCTGGCCGATCGCGCCTGGTATCCCGATGTCACCATCGGCGCCTCGGTGGTCGATCGCGGCGGCACGGTGACCGGCTACGAGGCGATGGTCGGCGTGCGTCTGCCGCTGCAATGGGGCGTGCGCGAAGCCCGGCAGCGCGAGGCCGGGGCGAAGTATCGCGCCAGCGACGAGCGCATCCGCGGCGTGATCGCCAAGGCGCGCGGCGAACTGGCGCAGGCCTGGGAAGGCCTGCAGGCGGCGGTGCGCAATGAGCAATTGCTGGCCAGGCGCCTGCTGCCGCAAAGCGAGGCGGCCTGGCAATCCGGCTTGGCCGCCTATCAGGCCGGGCGCGGCGAGTTTGCGATGCTGCTGGAGGCCGCGCGGCGGTTGCAGCAGGCGCGGCTGGACCTGTTGGGCGTGCGCGCCGAGCAGCAGGCGATGGCGGCGGAAATCGAACGCATTGTCGGAGAAGCGCCATGATGCGCCGTATCATGCTCGCTTTGTGCGGGCTGTTGCTGCTGGGCGGCACCGCGGTGATCGCCTATCGCGCCGGTCAGGCCCAACTGCCGAAGGCGGAGCTGCGCACGCCGCTGTATTACCGCGATCCGATGGGCAAGCCGGATTACGCGCCGGAACCGAAGAAGGACGCGATGGGGATGGACTACATCCCCGTCTATGAGGAGCCGGAAACACCCGCACCGAAAGGCCGCATCCTGTATTACCGCAACCCGATGGGCCTCGCCGACACCTCGCCGGTGCCGAAGAAGGACACGATGGGGATGGACTACATCGCGGTCTATGACGGCGAGGCGCCGGATGAGGCCGGCACCGTGGTGGTCAGCACGGCGAAGATCCAGCGTCTGGGCGTGCGTACCGAAATCGTCGCGCCGCGCATGCTGGCCCGTGCGATCCACGCCACCGGCACGATCCAGCCAGACGAGCGCCGGCTGACGGTGTTCTCCACCCGGTTCGAAGGCTGGATCGAGCGCCTGCACGTCGGCGCCACCGGGCAGGCGGTGCGGGCGGGCGAGGCGCTGATGGAGGTCTACGCGCCCGATCTGCTGGCAGCCCAGCAGGAATACGCGCTCGCCGGCCGCACCCAGCGCAGCCTGGCCGAGGCCGGGCCGGAGGCGAAAGCCGGGGTGCAGGGGCTGGTCGGCGCGGCGCGGCAGCGGCTGCGCAACCTGGGCTTCTCCGACGCGCAGTTCGCCGACCTCGCCCGTACCGGGCCGGCGCGGCTGACCACGCTGCGTGCCCCCGCCGATGGCGTGGTGCTGGACAAGCCGGCGGTGCAGGGCATGCGCTTCATGGCCGGCGAGATGCTGTTCCGCATAGCCGATCTCTCAACCGTCTGGCTGGTGGCCGAGGTGTTCGAGCAGGATCTGGCCGCGGTGCGCGAGGGTGCGGCGGTGAGTGTCACGCTGGTGGCCTATCCCGGCGAGCGCTTCGCCGGGCGGGTGGCCTTCGTCGCCCCGGCGCTGTCGAAGGAGACGCGCACCAGCCGGGTGCGGGTGGAGATGGCGAACCCAGACGGGCGGCTGAAGCTTGATATGTCCGGCAGTCTCGACCTGATGGCGCCCTTGGCGGCCGGCCCGGTGCTGGCGGTGCCGGACTCCGCGGTGCTCGATACCGGCAGCAAGCAAGTCGTGCTGGTCGAACGCGGCGAAGGCCGGTTCGAGCCGCGGGCGGTGCAACTGGGCAGCCGGGCGGACGGATTTGTCGAGGTGCGCGAAGGTCTCGCCGCCGGCGAGGCGGTGGTGGTGGGCGCCAACTTCCTGATCGACGCCGAAAGCAACATGAAAGCGGCGCTGCGGGCCTTCACCGCGCCCAATGCCGGGGCGAAGCCATGATCGCCCGGCTGATCGCGCTGTCGGCGCGCAATGCGGTGCTGGTGCTGATCGGCACCGTGTTCCTGATCGCAGCTGGGCTGTGGGCGGTGGCGAACACGCCGCTTGATGCCATCCCCGACCTGTCGGACACCCAGGTCATCGTTTACACCGAATGGCCCGGCCAGGCGCCACAGGTCGTCGAGGATCAGGTGACCTACCCGCTGACCACCTCGCTGCTCGGCGTGCCGCGCTCCAAGGTGGTGCGGGGGTTCTCGTTCTTCGGCGCCTCGTTCGTCTACGTGGTGTTTGAGGACGGCACCGATCTCTACTGGGCGCGCTCGCGGGTGCTGGAATACCTCAACTTCGCGCAGAAACGGCTGCCGGCCGGGGTGACGCCGTCGCTGGGGCCGGATGCCACCGGGGTTGGCTGGGTGTTCCAATATGTGGTGACCGGGGCGCGGCGGACGCTGGCGGAACTGCGCGCGTTGCAGGACTGGACGATCCGCTACGCCCTGGCCAAGGCCGATGGGGTGGCTGAGGTCGCCAGCGTCGGTGGGTTCGAGCGGCAGTATCAGGTGGTGGTCGACCCCCGCCGGTTGCAAGCCTATGGCATCCCACTCAGCGCGGTGACGCAGGCGATCCGCGCGTCGAACACCGATGTCGGCGGCCGCGTGGTCGAGCTGGCGGAAACCGAGTTCGTGGTGCGTGGACGCGGCTATCTGCGCGGCGTGGCCGATATCGAGCAGATCGCGCTGAAGGCCGAGCGCGGCACGCCGGTGCTGGTGCGCGATGTCGCGCGGGTGGAACTGGGGCCGGATGAGCGGCGCGGGCTGGCGGAGCTCGATGGCGAGGGCGAGGTGGTCAGCGGCATCGTGTTGCAGCGCGACGGGCGCAACGCGCTGGATGTGATCCGCAGTGCGCGGGAGAAGATCGCCGAATTGCTGCCGAGCCTGCCGGAAGGGGTGTCGATCCGCGCGGTGTATGACCGTTCGGCGCTGATCCTGCGCGCGATCAGCACGCTGGAGCGTACGCTGCTGGAGGAAAGCGCCATCGTCGCGGTGGTCTGCGTGGTGTTCCTGCTGCATCTGCGCAGCGCGCTGGTGGCGATCCTGACGCTGCCGGTGGGCGTGCTGTTCGCCGCCCTGGTGATGCATCTGCTCGGCCTGAGTTCAAACATCATGAGCCTGGGCGGCATCGCGATCGCCATCGGCGCGATGGTCGATGCCGCAGTGGTGATGATCGAGAACGCGCACAAGCGGCTGGAACGCGCCCCCGCAGGCGCGGACCGCACTGCGGTGCTGATCGCAGCCGCCCAGGAGGTCGGGCCGTCACTGTTCTTCAGCCTGCTGGTGATCACCGTGTCGTTCCTGCCGGTGTTCACGCTGGAGGCGCAGGAGGGCCGGATGTTCCGCCCGCTGGCCTTCACCAAAACCTTCGCGATGACCGGCGGCGCGCTGCTGTCGGTGACGCTGGTGCCGGTGCTGATGCTGCTGTTCGTGCGCGGGCGCATACTGCCGGAGCGGCGCAATCCGCTGAACCGGCTGATGATCTGGCTTTACCGGCCGGTGATCCGCCTCGTGCTGCGCTGGCGGATGGCCACGATACTGCTTGCGGTCGCGGCGCTGGCGGCGACGGCCTGGCCGGCGATGCGGCTGGGCAGCGAGTTCATGCCGAGCCTGAACGAGGGCACGCTGCTGTATATGCCCGCGACCCTGCCGGGGCTGTCGATCACTAAGGCCGCCGAATTGCTGCAGGTGCAGGACCGCATCCTGAAAAGTTTCCCCGAGGTGGACAGCGTGTTCGGCAAGGCCGGCCGGGCCAACACCGCAACCGATCCGGCGCCAACGGAGATGTTCGAGACGGTGATCAACCTGAAGCCCGAGGCCGAATGGCGGGCGGGCATGACGGTGGACCGGCTGATCGCCGAGATGGACAAGGCGATGCAGTTCCCCGGCATCTCCAACGCCTGGACCATGCCGATCAAGGCGCGTATCGATATGCTGTCGACCGGCATTCGCACCCCGGTGGGCATCAAGGTGTTCGGCCGGGACCTCACGCAGATCGAACAGGTGGCGCGGCAGATCGAGGCGGCGGTGCGCGCGGTGCCCGGCACCTCCAGCGTCTTCGCCGAGCGGATCGGCGGCGGCTATTACCTCGATATCGTGCCGGACCGTCCGGCCCTGGCGCGTTACGGGCTGTCGGTGGGCGATGTGCAGGAAACCATCCTGACCGCGCTGGGCGGCGAGATGGTGACCACCGCGGTGGAGGGGCGCGAGCGCTTCGGCGTCAACGTGCGCTATCCGCGCGATCTGCGCGGCGATCCGGAGACGATCGGGCGCGAGGTGCTGGTGTCGGGCATGGGCGGGGTGACGGTGCCGCTGGGGCAGGTGGCCTCGGTGCGCTTCGCGCAGGGGCCGGCGACGATCCGCACCGAGAATGCGCAGTTGGCCGCCTATGTCTATGTCGATACCCAGGCGACCGATCTCGGCGGTTATGTCGAACGCGCGCGGGCGGCGGTGCGGCAACAGGTGGCGTTCCCGCCGGGCGCCTACGCGGTGTGGAGCGGGCAGTTCGAATACATGCAGCGCGCCAAGGCGCGCCTCGCCGTGGTGGTGCCTGGCACGCTGCTGGTGATCTTCGTGCTGCTGTATCTGAATTTCGGTCGGCTGGCGGAGAGCCTGGTGGTGATGCTGTCGGTGCCGTTCGCGCTGGTGGGCGGTATCTGGTTGATGTGGTGGCTGGGGTTCAACATGAGCGTGGCGGTGGCGGTGGGTTTCATCGCGCTGGCCGGGGTGTCGGCGGAGACCGGGGTGATCATGCTGATCTACCTCGATCATGCCTATCGCGAGATGGCCCAGGCGCGGGGCGCCGCAATGTCGCGCGCCGATGTGCACACCGCGATCATGCAAGGCGCGGTGGAGCGGGTGCGGCCGAAGATGATGACGGTTACCGCGATCATGGCCGGGCTGCTGCCGATCTTCTGGAGCACCGGCACCGGCTCGGAGATCATGCGGCGGATCGCGGTGCCGATGCTGGGCGGGATGGTGACCTCGACCATCCTGACCCTGGTGGTGATCCCGGTGCTCTACGCCTTGCTGAAGGACCGCTCGTTGCCTGCCGTCACGACTTGATCAGGTCCTTGTATTTCTTCAGCGCCTCGAAATTGGCGCGGATGATCTCGGTGGTGCGTTCCTCGCCGACCCAGTCGCCGGCCATCTGGTTATCCTTCAGCCATTTGCGGAACGCGGGGTCATCGAGCGTGGCGCGATAGGCGGCGACGAATTTGGCGTAGTCCTCCGGGTGTTTCGCCTTGAAGGCTGCGGGGAACACGAAGCTGCGCACGGAGCCATTGATCAGCGGCACCGAGGTCTTGTAGCCGGCGAGCACATCGTTGATCACCGGTGCGTCATAGTCGGGATGGCGGTGCTCGAGGAACACCGCCAGCGGGCGGACGAAGTCGCGGATGAAGGCCGCACCTTCGCCCTGGCCAATGTTGAAATCCACCTGCCCGCCAGCGAGCGCGGTGCGCATGGCGCCGGAGCCGTCGAACGTCACGATCCGCACCGCGCTCGGGCCGAGGCCGAGCGCATCGAGCAGGGCGATGGTGGTGATATGGCCGACCGAGCCGAAATCGACGCCGGTGCTGATCTTGCCGGGATTGGCGCGGATGGCGTCGATCAGTTCGGCGGCGGTTTTCCAGGGCCGGTCCTTCGGCACCAGCAGCACGGTGAAATCGGTCCATTGCGCGTTGACGAAGGTGAAGCTGTCGAGCGTGTAGCGCGCGTTGGTGACCAGGATGTTGACCGGGATGAACGGCGTCGCCGGCGTCAGCATCACGGTGTGGCCATCGGCGGGCTGTTGCAGGAGCCAACTGGTGCCGATCATCCCGGCGGCACCGGCACGGTCGACCACGCTCATCGGCTGGCCCAGATATTTCGGCATGAACTGGGCAAAGCCGCGGGCCAGCCGATCGGCGGTACCGCCGGCGTCGAACGGCACCAGAATGGTGACCGGGCGGCGCGGCCAGGCGTCGGCCTGGGCGGGCAGCACGGCCATCGAGGCCATGCCGGCGGCGAGGAGATCGCGGCGTTTCATGGGGCTTTTGCCTTTCTTGCCGAGCGGAAATAGGGCAGCACGACCGAGACGATCAGCAGGACGACCATGCCGAGCGCGATCGGGCGGGTGAGCGCGTAGCCGATTTCGCCGCCGCTCATCTGATAGCTGCGCAGCAGCGCGCCTTCGGTCATCCGGCCCAGCAGCAGACCGACCACGGCGGCCGAGACCGGATAGTCGAAGCGCTGCATCAGCCAGCCGATCACAGCGAACACCGCCAGCGTGATCGGCCCGGCCATGGTCTGCGTCAGCGCGTAGCTGCCGACCACGGCCAGCGCCAGCACGATCGGTACCAGCGCGCGCAGCCGGACCTTCACCACGAAGCCGGCGGCGTAGATGAAGCCGAAGCCGATGACCGCCAACAGCAGTACCTGTGCCAGGCTCGACAGGATCACCGCGTAGACCAGATCGGTATGGTCGCGCATGAAGGCGGGGCCGCCGGTGATGTTGTGCATGCCGAAGGCGACCAGCATCACCGCGGTGGCACCGCCGGTGGGGATGCCGAGGGCGAGAAGGGTCGCCATCGAACCGCCTTCGGAACTGGCGTTGGCGGCCTCGGCGGCGATGATGCCGCGTGGGTCGCCGGTGCCGAATTTCTCAGGGTCCTTCGCGGCGCGCTTGGTCTCGGAATACGACAGCAGGTTGGCGATGGCATGCCCGCCCGGCAGGATACCGACGCAGGCGCCGAGCAGGCCGCCGCGCAGCAGGGTGCCGGGGTAGCGGAAAGTGTCGCGCATGCCGGCCAGGATGCGGCTGGCGACCACGGCGCGGTGGGTCAGATCGTCAACGATATAGTCGCGGCCGACGAGGTTGAACAGTTCGGCCGCGGCGAACAGGCCGACGATGGCCGGCACCACGGGAATGCCGTCCAGCAGCAGATCGAAGCCCAGCGTGCCGCGGGCGGCGCCACGCGCGCTGAGCCCAACGGTGCCGATCAGCAGGCCGAACACGCCGGCCAGCAGGCCGCGCGCGAGGTGGCGGCCGCGCAGACGGGCGATCAGCGTCATGCCCCACAGCGAGACGATCAGCATCTCCGGCGGGCCGAGCTTGATGGCGAAGCTGGCGATCGGGCCGGCGAGGACCAGCAGCAGCAGATAGGCGATCGCCTGTCCGGCGCAGGAGGCGGCCAGCGCGAGGCCGAGCGCCTCGTTGTGCTTGCCGGCCTGAGCCATTGGGAAGCCGTCGAACGTGGTGCCGACCGCTGAGGCTGAGCCTGGCACGTTGAGCAGGATCGCCGGGATGGCGACGCCGAACAGCGAGCCGGCATACATCGCGGTCATGAAGATCAGCGCTTGCAGGAAATCCATATACGGGATCATCGGCAGGCATATCGCCAGCGCCATGGATGTGGTCAGCCCCGGCACGGCATGCACGAACAGGCCGATCAGCAGGCCGGGGATGACGACCAGCCAGGGCTCCCAGGAGCCGGCCAGGATGTGAAACGCGGCGAGCAGGGCGGGGACGTCGATCACAGCCGGTCCCCGGTGAACAGCAGCGGCAGCGGCGTATCGAGCAGGGTGCCGAAGCAGAAGATCACCACCGCGCAGAACACCGCGGGGATGAGCAGCAACACCAGGATACGGCGCTCGCCGAGGAAGAACAGCATGGCGAACAGATAGGCGAAGCCGGCGGCGTCGAAGCCGATCAGCGGCGCGCCGATGGCGAAAGCCGCGAGCAAGGCCATCGTCACCGCAATCTGCACGCCGGTGCCGCTGGTGTGCGCACGCTCGGCGGGCGCTTCGGTTTTGAAGCAGCCGATGGCGACCACCGCGTAGAGCAGCATGGCGGCGATGCCGGCGGGCAGGATCAGGATCATGTTCTCGACGTCCGCCCGCGCCAGCCAGGCGTCGCGGCAATACCAGGCCGACCAGGCGGCGATCGCGCTGGCGAAGCCGAGATGCGGCAGATCGACGGTGTAGCTGCGCCGGCCGAGCCGGAAACGGGGGGCGGAGAGGGACATCTCAGTTCTTGATCGATTGCAGAAACCATTCGCTCGGCAGACTGTGGCCGAGACCACGCCGCTTCGCCTCACGATAGGCCAACGCGCCGCAGGCGGCGAATTGCAGGCCCCAATTGCCGACCGGGCGATACTGGCTGATCTGCTCCGCACTGGTGCGGCCCGCGGCGCGGCCGGCGATGACCTCGGTGTACAGCGGCCAGACGCGGGGTCCGCGCTGCTTGCGGACCACCGGCGGCAGGCGCGTCTGCTCGGCTGTGCTGCCGCCGACAAAGGCGCTGCGGCTGTGGCCGAGGTCGCGGCGGAACTGTCCGGTTTCGGGCATGTCGAACGCTTCCTGGCCTTGGCGCACGACGATGTCGATGCGGGTTTCACAATCGGGGGCGAGATCGAGCGGGCCGATGGCAACGACATGCATGCCGGGCTCAAGCCAGTCGGCCTGTACCACCGGCGCCATGCTGTCGGTGGTGGTCGCCAGGATGTCGGCGCCGCGCACGGCGTCGCGGGCGGTGCCGACTGGGGTGACGGCGATGCCGAGCTGGGCGGACATCTCGGCGGCATAGCGGGCGGCGTGTTCCGGCGTGCGGCTGTAGACGCGCACCTCGTCGATCGGGCGGACGGCGGCGAGGGCTTCGAGCACGGTGCGGGCCATGCCGCCGGAGCCGATCATGCCGACGCGGTGCGCATCGGCGCGAGCCAGCAGCTTCGCGCCCACCCCGGCGGCGGCGCCAACGCGCATGTGCTGCAGATGGCCGTCATTCAGGATGGCCAGCGGCTCGCCGTTAGCGGTGCTGAACAGCAGCACCAGGCCGCAATAGGTGCCGGGTTCGACGCAGTATTTCTGCTCCGACGTGCTGCCATCGGGGCGGCGCGGCCAGGTCATGATGTCCGATTTCAGCCGCACCGCGTGCACGCCATCGGTGGCGCCCTCGACCGAGCCAAAGCGATAATAGCCGTCCTCGCGGTCGCAGGGCATGAAAGTGTCGAGCCGGGGCCGCGAGACCGAAGCGCCGGTGAGCACGCCGGCGAAAGCGCGCTCCTGGGCGGCGATGCAGTCCCGCGTGGTCAGCACCTGGGCGATCACGGCGTTGTCGATCAGCAGCATGGCGTGCTTCCGCTGCTGGCGAGGTGCAACAGGGTGCGGACACCGGCGGCGTCGAGCGTATCGATCTCCAGGCATGACTGGATGCAGCGTTCGACATCCGCCATGGCGAGGAAGGTGCCCAGGCAGTCGCGCGCCTTGGTGCAAACTTCCTCGGTGGTGATCGGCGGGGCGCCCCAAGCGCCGCGGGGCCGTTCGCAGCGCGTGCGGATCAGGCTGCCGTCGGCGAGCGCTACCTCGAGGTCGAGATAGCGGCCGGCGGTGTAGATGCTGGGGATGTCGCGGGTGAGGCGGACCTGGCATTTCGCCAGCAGCGCCTGCATGTCGGGCCGCGCCAGGCGTTCGTCGGTGAAGCTGGACAGGCCGACATGGCCGTCGAGCAGGGCAGCGGCGGCGGTGTATTGCAGGCTGAACTTGCCATCGAGGCCGCTGCGCGGGTGCGGGCGGTCGGAGGACGGCACGTCGGCGGCGGTGATTTTCACCGTGGCGATCGCGGCGGGGTCGGCGATCTGAGGCCGGGCGGCGAGGGCGGCGGTAATCGCGTAATGGGTGGAGAATTTCGCCGGGAAGAGCTTGATTGCGTAGCCGGGATCGAGGATGCGCCAGGGTGCGCCGAAATCCATCAGGGCGTCGGTGTCGAAGCCGCGCGGGAAGAAGGCCTCGCCGTAGCTTTGCGGTGCGGGGTCGAACAGGCTCGACGTGCCGGTGAAGCCGCGCCGGGTGAGCAGGGCGGCTTCCAGGCCGAGCGCGGCGGCGTAGGCGGTATGGGTCGCCTTGGTCATGGTGCCGAGATTGGCGAACAGCCCGCCGCAGCGCGAACCGGCGATGCCGATGGCGTTGGCGAACTGCGCGGCGTCGAAGCCGAGCAGGTATCCCGCGGCGACGGCGGCGCCGATCGGGCCGACGAAGCCAGGGGGATGAAAGCGCAGTTCGTGCGATTCCAGGCCGCGCGCGGCCTGTCGCAGCCGGCCCTGGATCTCGATGCCCAGCACCATGGCGGTGAGGATGCTGATGCCGTCGCTGCCCAGCGCCTCGCCGAGGGCGAGACTGGCGGCGAGCGCCGGGGAGAGCGCGTGGGTGGCGGGAAGCCACATCGGCTCGAAATCCAGCACATGGATCGCGGCCCCGTTGACCAGCGCGGCCTGCACCGTGCCGAGCCTGGCGTTGAGGCCGAGCAGCGAAGCGGTATTGCCGGCGGTGCCGGTCAGCGGGTCGGCAAAATGCGCGGCGAGCAGGCGCGGGGCATCTTCCAGCCGGGCGCCGGCGACGGCGACCGCGATGCCATCAAGGAACAACTGGCGGGCGGCGGCCAGCGCGGCGGCGTCGAGCGGCACGCGGCTGCCGGCGACGATGCGATCGCAGACCTGGGCGGTGATCGATGGGGTCATGATGCGGCCAGTTCGTGCAGGACATAGGGCAGGATGCCGCCGCTGCGCACCCAGTCGGCCTCGCGGCCGGTATCGACGCGCGAGAGCAGGGCGATGGTTCGCTGCTGGCCGTCGGCGCTGGTGATGCGGGCGTGGACCGTGGCGCCAGGGATCAGGGCGGCGGCGAGGTCGGGCACATCGATCACCTCGGTGCCGGTGAGGCCGAGGGTCAGGCGGGTGACGCCGACAGGGAACTGCAACGGCAGCACGCCCATGCCGACGAGGTTGGAGCGGTGGATGCGCTCGAAACTTTCGGCGATCACCGCGCGGATGCCCAGCAGCCTCGTGCCCTTCGCCGCCCAGTCGCGCGAGGAGCCGCAGCCGTAGTTGCGCCCGGCGATGACGACGACCGGCTGGCCCTCGGCGCGATAGCGTTCGGCGGCGCGGTAGATGGTCATCGTCTCGTTGCTGGGGAAATGCCGGGTGAAGCCGCCTTCGCGTTCGGGCAGCAACTCGTTACGCAGGCGGGTATTGGCGAAGGTGCCGCGCACCATCACGTCGTGATTGGCGCGCCGGCCGATATAGGTGCCGAAGCGGTTGGCGGGCACACCGTGTTCGGAGAGATAGGCACCGGCCTCGGTATCGGCGGGCACAGTGGTGCCGGGGGAGATGTGGTCGGTGGTCACGTCATCGCCGAGCAGCAGCAGAATGCGCGCGGCGGCGATCGGGGCGGCGGTGTCGTCGCCGGCATCGAGGAAGGGCGGGCGGCGGAGATACATGCTGGCCGGGTCCCAGGTGAGCACCGCTTCGTCGCTGTGCGGTATGTTGGCCCATTCCGGCCCGGGATCGGCGAAACTGTCATAGGCGGCATGGAAAAGCGTGCCGCTGAGCGCGGCGTCGAGGCTGGCGCGGATCTCGGCATCATCCGGCCAGAGATCGGCGAGGAACACGTCCTTGCCGCCATCGTCGCGGCCCAGCGGGGCGGTTGCCATATCGTGCAGCACCGAGCCGGCCAGGGTGTAGGCGACGACCAGCGGCGGCGAGGCGATGAAGGTGCCGCGCACGGCGGCGTTCAGCCTGCCGTCGAAATTGCGGTTGCTGGAGATCAGGCCCGCGGTGACGAGATTGCCTGCGGCGATCTGGGCGGCGACGTCCTCGGCGATGCTGCCCGAGCCGCTGCCGCAGCTCATGCAGCCGAAGCCGGTGAGGTTGAAGCCGAGCGCATCGAGCGCGCCGGACAGGCCGGCCTTGCTCAGCATCGCCGATACGGCGCGCGATCCGGGGGAGAACGAGGTTTTGATCCACGGCTTGGCGCGCAGGCCGCGGGCGACGGCGTTGCGGGCGAGCAGGCCGGCGGCAATCATCTGATACGGGTTGGCGGTATTGGTGCAGGACGCGATGGCGGCGATGACGATGTCGCCGTGCTGCAAGGCCCGTGTGGGGGCGGTGGCATCGGGTGCCGCGGTTTCGCCGGCGCCACGGGCGGCATAGGTGGTGCGGAAGCGCTCGGGCACGTCGGGCAGCGCCACCAGCGCCTCGGGCCGCGAGGGGCCGGCGAGCGCGGGGCGGACCTGGGAGAGGTCGAATTCCAGCAGGGTTTCGAAGGCGGGCTCCGCGCCGCGCCAGAGCAGGTTGGCTTCGGCATAGGCCTGCACAAGCTGCACCTGGGCCTCGGCGCGGCCGGTCTGGCGCAGGTAGCGGAGAGTTTCGGCGTCGATCGGGAAGAAGCCCATGGTGGCGCCGTATTCGGGAGCCATGTTGGCGATGGTGGCGCGATCGGGCAGCGCGAGGTGATCGAGCGCGGGGCCGCAGAATTCGACGACGGCGGCGAGCACGTCGGAGGCGCGCAGGAAGCGGGTGAGCGCCAGCACGATGTCGGTGCACATGGTGCCGGCCGGGGGGCGGCCGGTCAGGCGGCAGCCGACGACGCGTGGGGTGGGCAGGCTGACGGGCTGGCCGAACATCGCGGTGGTGGCCTCGATGCCGCCGACGCCCCAGCCGAATACGCCAAGGCCGTTGACCATCGGTGTGTGGCTGTCCATGCCGACCAGGCTGTCGGGGAAGGCGATGGTGGTTCCGTCGCGCTCGGCAGTGGTGACGACGTCGGCGAGGTGCTCGATGTTGACCTGATGCACGATGCCGTTGCCGGGGGGCACCACGCGCAGATTGCGGAATTGCCGCATCGCCCAGCGCACCACGCCGTAGCGCTCGCGGTTGCGTTCCAGCTCGGCGCTGAGGTTGCGGGCATAGGCGTCCGGGGTGCCGGCGAAATCGACGCGCACGGAGTGATCGATCACCAGATCGGTGCGGATCATCGGATCGATGCGGCGCGGATCGAGGCCGCTTGCCACCATCGCGTCGCGCATCGCGGCGAGGTCGATCAGCAATGGCACGCCAGAGGAATCGGGCATCAGCACGCGGGCGGGGTGGAAAGCGATTTCGCGGTCGCGGGCGGCGGGCGCGGGCCAGCTTGCCAGGGCGGCGATATCTTCGCGGGTGACGGTTACCCCGTCCTCATGCCGCAGCAGGTTTTCCAGCAGCACCCTGAGTGTGATCGGCATCCGGGTGAGATCGATGCCGAGGGCGGGCAGGCTGTAGTAAGCAGTCTGGGCGTCGAGCGGGCGCAGGGTGGCGAAAGAGTCGCGCATGGCGGGGCTCAGCCTTTCAGGAACGATTCCTGGATCGCCTGCAATTTGCCGATGCCCATCAATTCGTTGATCTCGCTGAACGGTACCAGCAGGTCTGGCCGGTCGATCACCCGGCCTTCGGCGATCGACTGGCCGAGCACGGCGAGCGCGTTCTTCATGCCCTGGATGGCCGCGGCGGTGAGCATGCGGGGGAAGGAGACGGCCTTGACGCCGAGATCCTCCAACTGCCGGGTGGAGAGCAGCGGGGTGGTGGGGCGCTGGCGGATGCCGAAGCCCATGTTGACGGTGAGCGGCTTGCTGACATTGCGGGCGACGGTGCCGATGTCCTCGGCGCTGAGGAGGGCGTCGGCGAACAGGATGTCGGCGCCGGCTTCGGCGTAGAGGTTCAGGCGGCGGATCGCTTCGCCGAGGCCGAGGATGGCGGTTGCGTCGGTGCGGGCCTTGATGACGAAATCGGGGTCGCGGCGGGCCTCGGCGGCGGCGCGGATTTTCTCCACGCCTTCCTCGGCGGAGATCACCTGCTTGCCCTCCATATGGCCGCAGCGCTTCGGCCAGACCTGATCCTCGATCATCAGGCAGGCGAGGCCGGCGCGTTCGAAGCCCTGGACGGTGAAGTAGACGTTGAGCGCATTGCCGTACCCGGTGTCGCCATCGGCGGCCAGCGGAATGGTGCTGACGGCGGCGAGTGCCGAGCAGGCGCGCAGGTTTTCGGTGTAGCCCATGATGCCGACATCGGGCCACCCGAGATTGCTCTCGCTGAGGCCGGCGCCGGTGATGGCCGCGGTTTTGTAGCCCATCATCTCGACGAGGCGGAGGCTGAAGCCGTCAAACACGCCGGGGGCGACCATGATGCCGGGTTCGGCGAGGACCGCGCGCAGTTTCGCGCCGGGTGAAGTCATGGCGGCATCCTCCGTGGACTTGAACTTTGTCAGGCAGGCGTACCGTTCAGCGAGAAAAGTGTCAACTCTTCGACGGCACAACACGTCCAAAACGTGGGATGCTCGGGCGGACTGGAACGGAGGTGGCCCATCCAAGAGCAAGTGTTGACATTGGGGTGATGGTCCGGCCGGTTGCTCTACCCAACCTCGACCCAAGCGCCATCCCGCGCCCGCGAGGTCAGCGCGGCCTCCAGGAACGCCATACCGGCAACGCCGGCTTCGGCGGTGGGGAAATCAAGTGCCAGGGGATCGGCGGGAAGGCCAGTGATGCGCGACGCGATGGCTTCGGCGGCGTCGCGGTAGAGGTTGGCGAAGGCTTCCGTGAGGCCCTCGGGGTGACCGCGGGCGATGCGCAGCAGGCGCTGGGCCGGGGGCAGCAGGTCGGCGTCGCCGCGGGCGAGGGTTTGCACCGGTCGGCCTTGCAGGGCCAGGGTGAGGTGATTGTTGCGGATATGGGTCCACTCGATATGGCCGGTGGCGCCGTAGATGCGGAGCGTGATGCTGTTTTCGGTGCCGGCGAGAGCCTGGCTGGCGATCAGGGTGCCGCGGATGCCGCCGTCGAGGCGGAGCAGGATGGCGGCGTAGTCGTCGACTTCGCGGCCGGGGACGATGGCGCCGAGATCGGCGGAGAGCCGGGTGAGGCGGCGGTTGGCGACGTAGCAGGCGAGATGATGGGCGTGAGTGCCGATATCGCCCAGCACCAGAGAGGGGCCGCTGCGGGTGGCGTCGAGCTTCCAGCGCAATTTGGGGGTGAGTTCGCCCTGTTCGACCGGGCCGCTCATGCCGGCTTGCAGGTATTCGACCTGCACGGCGCGGAGTTCGCCGATCACGCCGGCTTCGACCATGGCGCGGGCCTGACGGATCATCGGGTAAGCGGTGTAAGCGTGGGTGAGGCAGAACACGTGGCCGCGCGCGGCATCGGCGATGGTGCGGGCGTCGGCCAGGCTGTTGGCGAGCGGCTTGTCGCAGATCACATCGACGCCGGCGGCCAGCGCCGCACAGCACTCCTCGGTGTGACGGTCGTTCGGGGTCATGATGGCGACCGCATCGAGCCTGGCGTCGGCGAGCATGGCGGGGACTGAGTTGTAGCCGGCAAAGCCGAGGGCGGCGGCGGCGCTGCGGCAGCGCTCGGCATCCGATGAGAGCACGCCGGCGACGATGTCGAAGCGGCGGTCGAGCAGGGCGGCGGCACGGTGGATCGGGCCGATGAAACTGCCCGGCCCGCCGCCGACGACGCCGAGGCGGAGCGGGCGGCCAAGGGCCGCGATGGGTGTTGTCATATGGAGTCCTCTGCGTTTTGCGGCTGTGTAGCACGGCAGGGCAGGCGGTGGCATTGCGGTTGCGCGGCCGGACTGTCCAAATGCGGGTTCCGCATTGCAAAGGCCCCGACCGATGATGGACCGCGCCGCTCTCGATAGTATCCCGATGGTTCCGGCCAATACCGCAGATCCGGCACCGGTATATCCGTGGCCGGCGCCGTTTACCTCGGCGATGTTCCTGTCGTTCGACGTGGATGCCGAGACGGCGTGGACCAGCAAGGATGCGCTGCATGCGCAGCGGCTGATCACCATGAGCTATGGCGGCTACGAGGCGCGCGTGGGGGTGCCGAAGCTGCTGGAGTTGCTGGATCAGATGGAGCTGAAGGCGACGTTCTTCATCACCGGATGGTCGGTGGATGCGCATCCGGCGATGGCGGAATCGATCCTGCATGCGGGGCACGAGATCGGGCATCACGGCTATCACCATCTTCTGCCTGATCCGGGCGATCCGTGGATCGAGGAGGAGCTGGAGCGCGGGTTCGAGGCGCTGAAGCGCCGGCTGGGCGTGGTGCCGCGGGGGTATCGGGCGCCGTATGGCGAGTTTACCGAGCAGTTAAGGGCGAGCCTGGTGCGGCATGGCATCGTCTATACCTCGTCGTTTCGCGACGATGTGCGGCCGTACCGGCATCGGCTGGCGGATGGGTCGCGGGGCACGGTCGAGCTGCCGGTGACGGCGAGCTATGACGACTGGATGCATGGGCTGTCGGCGCGGTTCAGCCCGCGGCCGATCTTTCCGAAGGAGCATGTGCTTTCGATCTGGAAGGACGAGCTGGACGAGGTGCGGGACTGGGGGGCAATGGTGACCACGGTGCTGCACCCGCAATGCAGCGGGCGGCCGATGCGGTTGCGGCTGCTGCGGGAGTTCCTGACCTATGTGAAGTCCTGCCCGGATGTGTGGATCGCCACCGGCGAGGATATCGCGATGAACTTCCTGCGCCATGAGGCGGGCGTGCCATGACCACACGGGCGATCTTCGCCAGCTGGCTGCTGAGCCGGCGCGAGGGGGTGCAGGAGGTGCTGCGCGACCGCTGGGTGCTGTGCGAGGGCAGTCGGATCGCGGCGGTGACGGAAACGCGGCCTGTGGCCGACGAGGTGCATGACCGGCCGGGCCGGTTCGTGCTGCCGGGGCTGATGAACCTGCACAACCATTGCTTTAGCGAGGCCGTGGCGCGGACGCATTCGGAGGACGGCAACGGGCGGAAGAACAACAAGAGCATCGTCTACACCGTGCTGCTGCCGCTGACCCGGCGGGGGATCGAGATCCTGTCGGCCGAGGAGCGGATGGCGATCGCGCGGATGGGGGTCATGCAGTTGCTGAAGGGCGGTGCGGCGACGGTGATGGAGCCATTCCGCGCCGGGATTCCGGAGATGTTCGATGCCGCAGCCGAGATGGGCATGCGGTTCTATGGCGCGCCGTATGTGTTCTCGACGTCGAACGCGCAGGCCGGGGCGGACGGGGTGGTGCGCTATGCCGGCGATGACGGGCAGACGGATCTGGCGGCCTGGACAGCGCTGCATCAGCGCTGGAACGGCGCGGCCGATGGGCGGATCTTGGTGACGATGAGCCCACATGCCACGGATACCTGCGGGCCGGATCTGCTGCGGGCCTGTGCGGCGACGGCACGGGACCTGGGGGTGCCGATTACCACGCACCTGGCGCAGGGACCGGAGGAGGTGGCGACGATCGGCGCGCGCTATGACGGGCGGACGCCGGCGGAGTACCTGGACTGGCTAGGGCTGCTGGCGCCCGATCTGCTGGCGGCGCACTGCATCTCCAGCAGCGATGACGATCTGCGGCTGATGGCGGCGCGGGGGGCGACGGTGCTGAACTGTCCGCGGGTGTTCGCGCGCACCGGGACCTCGGCGGCGTTTGCGCGGTTTGCGGCGCATGGGGTGCGCACGGTGGTGGGTACCG
Organism: uncultured Rhodospirillales bacterium; assembly: GCA_903881515.1. Classification (GTDB taxonomy): domain Bacteria; phylum Pseudomonadota; class Alphaproteobacteria; order Acetobacterales; family Acetobacteraceae; genus CAIRTN01. The sequence continues at coordinate 23,186 of CAIRTN010000445.1, forward strand.
ATGGCTACAATCTGGATCTGCTGGGCGAGTTGAACGCGGCCTCGATGATCTCGAAAATCGCGATGGGCCGGCCAGATGTGGCCAATGCGCCGGAACTGATCGACGCCGTCACGGCAAGCGCCGCCGACGCTGTCGGGCGCCCGGATTTGGGGCGGATCGCGGCGGGGGCGACGGCGGATCTGACGGTGGTGGATCTGTCGGACCCGATGCTGCAGCCGCTGTACGACCCACGCCGCGGGCTGATCGCGCTGGCCAACCGGGCGAATATCGACATGGTGGTGGTCGATGGCCGCGTGCTGGTGGATCGCGGGCGGCTTGTGGGCGCCGACGAGGCGGCGATTGCGGCGGCGGGGGCTGCGGCGATCGGGCGGATCTGGGATCTGCCGGAGGCGCGGGCGGCGTTCAGCGGGTAAGGCGGCGTTTCAAAGCGGCGTTCCGGCGGCAACCATTTGATTTATCGGCCGAAGCCAGCCTGATCGCCGGTTACGAGGCCACCGAACGCAGCATCAGTTCTGCGAAAACTGAGATTTGGCTGGGGGACCTGGATTCGAACCAAGGATGCCCGGGTCAGAGCCGGGAGTTTTACCGCTAAACTATCCCCCACCAGGGAAGGCCGGTCGGGTAGCACTAAGCTGTGGGCGGTGCAACATCCGGTGTGAGGATTTGCAGTTCCCGCTTGCCCCCATGCCTCGCAGGGCGCGATGATACGGCTTCGCAGTATTGACACACCGCCCATGGCCGATTTCGCCGCATCGCCGCTGGAAAAGCACCGATTCTCACCACCGGCCTTCGCTGCGCTGGATCTGGGGACCAATAACTGCCGTCTGCTGGTCGGCGCACCGGCTGGGGACGGGTTTCGCGTCATCGACAGCTTCAGCCGCATCGTTCGTCTCGGCGAAGGGCTGCAATCCTCTGGTGTGCTGTCGACCACCGCGATGGACCGAGCCATGGCTGCTTTGCATGGCTGCGCCCAGCGTCTGGCGCGCCGTCCGGTGCGTGCGGTGCGCGCCATCGCCACCGAGGCTTGCCGGCGGGCGACCAATGGTCCGGAGTTCCTCGCCCGCGTCCGCAAGGAGACCGGGCTGCCGATCGACGTGATCTCAACGCGCGAGGAAGCCGAGCTTGCGCTGGAAAGCTGCGCGCCCCTGCTGTGCAACGGCGGACGCCGAGCCCTGCTGTTCGATATCGGCGGCGGCTCGACGGAACTGGCCTGGGTGCGCATGCCCGAGCGCGGCGGCGCTCAGGCGCCGGAACTGATCGGCTACATTTCGTTGCCGATCGGGGTCGTCACCCTGGCCGAGCGTTTCGGCCATGCGGGCGACGATGCCGACGGCTTCCAGGCGATGGTCGATGACGTCGCCGAGCGCCTGACGCCCTTTGAGGCGGTGCACTCGATCAGCCGCGAGATTCGCCATGGCGGGGTCAGCCTGCTCGGCACGTCGGGCACCGTCACCACCCTGGCCGGCATCGCGCTCGATCTGCCGCGCTATACCCGTGCAGCGGTGGATGGCACCACGCTGACCTTGAACGACGCGCAGGCCGCCTTGCAGCGCCTGCGCGAACTCGGCACCGCGGGCCTTGCCAGCCATCCCTGCATCGGGCCGGACCGGGCAGATTTCGTGCTGCCCGGCTGTGCGATCTTTGCCGCCATCCAGGCGACCTGGCCGGCGCAGCATCTGGTGGTCGCGGATCGCGGCCTGCGCGAGGGTATGCTACTACGCATGATGCGCGCCGAACGCGGATACCGCCCGCGCGGACGATGAAAGAGCCAAGCCGATGAGCAAGACCCCCGCCAATCGCGGGCTGACGGTCCGTGTCAAGACCGCCAAGAAGCGTTCCACCGCCTCGGCCGCCTGGCTGGCGCGGCAATTGAACGACCCCTACGTCGTTGCCGCCAAGCAGCAGGGCTGGCGCTCGCGCGCCGCGTTCAAGCTGATCGAGCTGGATGACCGCTTCAAGCTGCTGAAGCCCGGCGCGCGCATCGTCGATCTCGGCTGTGCGCCGGGCGGGTGGGTGCAGGTGGCGATGCAGCGGGGGGCCGCGAAGGTGGTGGGCCTCGATCTGCTGCCGGTGGACCCGGTGGTGGGCGCCGAGATCATCCAGGGCGACTTCAACGACCCCGACATGCCCGACCGGCTGATGGCGCTGCTGGGCGGCAAGGCCGATGCCGTGCTGTCCGACATGGCGCCGAACACCACCGGCCATGCCGCGACCGACCATCTGCGCATCATCGCGCTGGCCGAACTCGCACTGGATTTCGCCACCCATGTTCTCGCCCCCGGCGGGGTGTTCGTCGCCAAGGTGTTCCAGGGCGGGTCCGAGCGGCAGATGCTGGACCCGATGAAACGGATGTTCACCTCGGTGCGGCACGCCAAGCCGCCGGCCAGCCGCAAGGAGAGTTCGGAATCCTATGTCGTGGCCATGGGTTTCCGCGCAAACGCATGACAGCCAACTTGTCACGAGGCTTCGCTTGCGCATGAGGGGCCCGGGGGTTATCTGAACGCGCCAAGGTATCGGAAAGGCCCGGCCATGGCTCCCCAAGACACACCAGCCTATCCCCGCATCGACATTTCCTCGCGTATCACCGAGGCACTGGCGTTTGACGACGTGCTGCTGGAACCGGCATACTCGATCGTGCTGCCCGCGCAGGCCGACACACGCTCCCGCCTGACTCGAGAGATTTCCCTCAATATCCCGCTGGTTTCCTCGGCGATGGACACTGTCACCGAGGGCGAGATGGCGATCGCCATGGCGCAGCACGGCGGCATCGGGGTGATCCACAAGAATCTCGACATCGCAGCCCAGGTTGCCCAGGTGCGCCGGGTGAAGAAGTTCGAATCGGGCATGGTGGTGAACCCCGTCACCATTCACCCCGACCAGACGCTCGCCGATGTGCATGCGCTGATGGCGCGTTACCATATTTCCGGCATCCCGGTGGTGGAGCGCGAGACCCAGAGGCTGGTCGGGATTCTGACCAACCGAGATGTGCGCTTCGCCAACGATCCCTCGGTGAAGGTGTACGAGCTGATGACGCGGGAAAACCTCGCGACCGTCACCTCCGACGTCGATCCGGCCAGCGCGCGGCGGCTGCTGCATCAGCGGCGGATCGAGAAGCTGCTGGTGGTCGATGACCAGTATCGCTGCGTCGGCCTGATCACCGTGAAGGACATGGACAAGGCGCAGGCGCACCCGATGGCCAACAAGGACGCTCTGGGTCGGCTGCGGGTGGCCGCGGCGACCGGGGTGGGGGCGGATGGCCACGCGCGGGCCGAGGCGCTGGTGGCGGCCGAGGTCGATGTGATCGTGGTGGATACCGCGCATGGCCATTCCGCCGGGGTGCTGGCGGCGGTGGCGGCGGTGAAGAAGCTGTCCAATTCCGTGCAGGTGATCGGCGGCAACGTCGCGACTCCGGATGCGGCGCGGGCGTTGATCGATGCCGGGGCGGATGCGGTGAAGATCGGCATCGGGCCTGGCAGCATCTGCACCACGCGTATGATCGCCGGTGTCGGCGTGCCGCAGTTCTCCGCGGTGATGGAGACGGCTGCCGTGTGCCGGGCGGCCGGGGTGCCGGCGATCGCCGATGGCGGGATCCGCAACTCGGGCGACATGGTGAAGGCGATCGGCGCCGGGGCGGATTGCGTGATGGTCGGCAGTCTGCTGGCCGGCACCGACGAGGCGCCGGGCGAGACGTTCCTGTATCAGGGCCGCAGCTACAAATCCTATCGCGGCATGGGCAGCATGGGGGCGATGGCGCGCGGCTCGGCGGACCGGTATTTCCAGGAAGACGTCAAGGACAGCCTCAAGCTGGTGCCCGAAGGCGTCGAGGGCCGGGTGGCCTACAAGGGCCCGGTTTCGGCGGTGCTGCATCAGTTGGTCGGCGGGCTGCGGGCCGGGATGGGCTATACCGGCAGCGCACGGATCGAGGACCTGCAGACCACCGCGCGGTTCCGCCGGATCACCGGCGCCGGATTGCGCGAAAGCCACGTCCACGACGTGGCGATCACCCGCGAGGCGCCGAACTACCGCCAGGGCGAGTGATGATCCGGGCGGCGATCTTCGATGCCTACGGGACGCTGCTGGATGTGCATTCGGCGATGGCGCGCCATGCCGGACGGCTCGGGCCGCATTGGCAGGCGCTGTCGGCGGAGTGGCGGGCGAAACAGCTGGAATATACCTGGGTGCGCAGTCTGAGCGGGCCGGCGCACCATAGGGATTTCTCGGTGCTGACCGACCAGGCGCTGGACTGGGTGGCAGCCAGGCACGGCATCTCCGATCCGGGGCTGCTCGCTGATCTGCGTGCCTCCTATCGGGCGTTGCAGGCCTATCCGGAGGTGCCGGTGATGCTGGCAGGGCTGGGGATGCCGCGTGCGATCCTGTCCAACGGTGAGCCGGCGATGCTGGCCGAAGGCGTGCGAGCGGCCGGGATCGCCGGGCTGCTCGATGATGTGCTGAGCGTCGAGGCCGTGGGCATCTTCAAGCCCGATCCGCGGGTCTACGCGCTGGCGACGGCGCGGTTCGGCTTCGAGGCCGGGGAGATGGCGTTCGTGTCATCCAACCCGTGGGACGCATTCGGGGCGCTGACAGCCGGGTTCAGGGTGTTCTGGGTGAACCGCAACCGGCTGCCGGACGAGTATGGGCTGCGGGGCAACGTGACTGAACTGAACGACCTGACTGGATTCAAGCCATGACCCCCCCTGCCCGTTTCGCCGCTGCCATCGAGTTGTTGGCGTCGATCGAGGCCGCCCCGCGCAAGCCGGCTGATGCCATCGCCAACGCGTTCTTCCGCGACCGCCGCTTCATCGGCTCGGGGGATCGCCGGGCGATATCGACACGGACCTGGGCGGTGATCCGTGGGCGGCGGCGGCTGGCCTGGTGGCTGGAGCGGGCGAAGATGCCGGTGAACCCGCGGCTGCTGGTGGCGGCGTCGCTGCTGACCGAGGGCTGGACGCTGGAGGGGGTGGATCAGGGCTTCGCCGGCGGACAGTTCGGGCCGACGCATCTGAGCACCGCCGAGGAAACCGGGCTGCAGGTGATCGAGGGCAACGCGTTGACGCATCCGGAGATGCCGCAGGCAACCGCCTTGGAGGTGCCGGACTGGCTGGTGCCGCTTTTGAGCGCGAAGTTCGGCGAGCAGACCGCGGCCGAGATGGCCGCGATGGACAGCGAGGCGCCGCTGGATCTGCGGGTGAACATGCTGAAGGGCGACCGTGCCCAGGCGCAGGGCGCGTTGCGCAGCGAAGGGATCGAGGCGGAGCTGACGAACCTCTCGCCCTGGGGGCTGCGGATCGCCGGGCGCCGGGCGGTGACCACCGGGGTGGCGTTTCAGTCCGGGCTGGTCGAGGTGCAGGACGAGGGCAGCCAGCTGATCGCGCTGCTGGTGGATGCCAAGCCCGGAATGCGGGTGGTGGATTACTGCGCGGGAGCCGGCGGCAAGACGCTGGCGATCGCGATGGGGATGGAAAACCGCGGCCATATCGTCGCCTGCGACGTGCATGACAAGCGGCTTGAGGGCGCGGTGAAGCGGCTTCGCCGGGCCGGGGTGCATAATGTCGAGCAGCATCTGCTGACCGAGGGCGACAAGTGGGGCAAGCGGCGGGCCGGCGGGTTCGACCGGGTGCTGGTGGATGCGCCCTGCACCGGGACCGGGACCTGGCGGCGCAATCCGGATGCGCGGCAGCGGTTGCGCGCGGTGGATCTGGAGGAGTTGCGGCCGAAGCAGGCGGGGATTTTGCGCGATGCAGCAAAACTGGTGCGCGTCGGTGGCAGACTGGTTTACGCTACCTGCTCGTTGCTGGCGGAAGAAAACGAGATGCAGGTGAGCGCGTTCCTCGACGAGCGTCCGGAGTTTGCGGTGGTGCCTTTGGCGGAGGCCTGGCCGTTGCCAACGCCGGTGCCGTGCGAGGGGCCGTATCTGAGCCTGACGCCGAGGATGCATGGCACGGACGGGTTCTTCGCCGCGGTGCTGGAACGTAAGGCCGGATGATCACGATCCGCCCGGCGCGCGCTGCAGATGCCGCGGCGATCGGGGCGGTGCATGTGGCGGCCTGGCGGAGTGCTTATCCGGGAATTCTGCCGGAGGCGTATCTGGCGCGGCTATCGGTGAAGCGGCAGGCGGCGAATTACGAGATGGCGATCCGTTCGGGGCAGCCGGTTTATGTGGCGGTGGCTTCCGGGGTGGATTCGATCCGTGCGGCCGGGCCTTTGGTGGTGGGGTTCGCGACCGGCGGCAAGGCGCGCGGCGAGATGGCGGCGCGGCTGGCCGATGGCGAGATCGAGACGCTGTATGTGCTGGACGACTGGCGCGAGCGGGGGGTCGGGCGGCGTTTGATGCGGGCGGCGGCCGAGAGCCTGGCGGGGATGGGCTGTGGCTCGGCGCTGGTTTGGGTGCTGCGGGATAATCCGAGCAAGTGGTTCTATGCGCGGCTCGGTGGCAAGCAGGCGGCCGAGGCGACGGTGCGCGTGGGCGGCACCGCCGTGGTTCAGACCGCTTATGTGTGGTCGCCGATCGACAAGCTGGCGGCGGCCACTTCCTCGGCGCCTTAGAGCGGTTTCACGCTGACTGGAAATAGCCGTCGTGCCTGAAGAAGTTAAGACACTCTTCTGGCGTGAAACGCTGAATGAGTGGCTGTAGGGTGTTCCAGAGCGCCTCAACGGTCCGG
>CAIRTN010000446.1 GCA_903881515.1 uncultured Rhodospirillales bacterium
GGGCGCTGCCCCTGGACCCCGCCAAAGGCCGCGGGCCTTTGGAAACCCAATCTCTCCCTGCAGGGCAGAATTGCGCGAATTGCGATTCACAATTTAACAAAATTAGTTATTTTATAAATCTTCATCACCCCAACAGGAAAGGCCCGCCCCGTGAACAGCAACCCCGCAGCGAACGACCCGCTCGTGCGCATGATGCGGGACACCTGCGCCCAGTTCACGGACAAGGCCCAGAACGCCGGCCTGCTCGCCCCTCTGCTGATGCTGATCGCCGAGGCCTTCGCCAGCCTGTTCGGCAAACTCGAAAACATCATCCTGCTCTGGCGCGCCGGCACCCTGCCGCCGCAACCCGTGCGGCACCGCAAACCCAGCAGCACCCCGCGCGCCCACACGCCCCGTACCCGCGCCTCCGGCAAACGCCGTACTGCACACCGCACGCCCGCAATGCGCCAGCGCCGCGCCCGCGCCACATACCCGCGCAGCGGCGCCAAAGCCCTCCAGCCAAGCGCCCACAGACAGCGCATCGACCGCTACCCGAAATCAGCCGCCTGAAAAGCCCATGAGTACGCGTCGCGAACCCGCGTTCTCATTGTTCCGCATACGAACCTATCACGATCAGGGGAACGAAGGATTGCCGTAGGGGTAGAACTTGGACAGATCGAGATTGCGATACGGCAGCCCATCCAGCCGCACCGTGCCCAGGAACGGCTGCTCCGGTTCCACCAACAGGATCGACTTCGCCAACCCGCTATCATCAAAGCCGCGCCGGAAATGCACCCGGGACTTGATCGCGATCACCTCGAATTCCCCGACATCAAGCCCATAGGCGGCAAGGTCGGACGGCTCGATGATCTGCACCAGATACGGGCTGATCGCCACCACGTTGCCCTGGCCGAATTCCACCACGATCCAGCTTTGCCCGTTGCCCCGCCGCATCCCGCTAGGGATCGCCCGGATCGTGCCCTGCACCCGCACCGGCGCCCCGGCCGACTCGTCGGCAAGCCCGCCCACCATCTCGTCGAACGCATCGCCTGCCTTGGCCCCGGCCGCCAGCAGCCGGGCCACCAGCGGGCCGTCGGCCACGGTGGCAATCAGCGTCTTGCCCAGCCCCTGCCGGATGATTTCGCCCAGCAGCCAGGTGGCATAGCCCGACCGGTCGGAATGATCGGCCAGCACCACCGGGCGCGGCGCCGTCTTTGCCTGGGTCACGCCCTCGGCGATGCTGAGGATTTTGGTCGAGCCCAGCAGCGCCTCGCGCTTGCGCCAGGCCCATTGCGCCATGTCGTCGGCCACGCGCTGCGCCAGCGCCGCATCGCCGTTGCAGATCACCTGGATCGTCATCCCGGCGTCGGGCACATCGGACCAGGGAAAGCCAAAGAACACGTTGACATAGGTATCCGGCGACCGCGCTTCCCAGGTCAGCGCGCGCTGCACCAGATCCATCCACGGCGAGGCGCCGGTCCATTGCAGCACGGTGGGCGAGATGATCGGCACCTTCACCGTGACATGCGCCGGCACGTAGCTGCCGCGGATCGCGCGGATCAGCATGCGTGCGGCGCGCTGGCCCTGCAGGTGGCTGTCGTAATGCGGGAAGTATTTCACGGTGAAGGCGAGATCGGCGTGGGCGAGGAATTCCGCGTCCTCGTTGCCATGCGGATCGAACGTGCCGGCGATCCGCGCTTTTGGCCCGACCACGGCGCGCACGCGCTTCGCCAGTTCCGCCTCCGGCCGCATCACCCCGCGCACCCCGGCCGCGCCGTGCAGCGCCAGATACACACCGTCATACGGCCCGGTGGCCTTCAGCTCGGCGATCATCTTGCCGACAAAAGTCTCGAACGCCTCCTCGGTGATCCAGCCCGAGCCGGTGCCGGTCTTGGGGAAGCCCGGCGATTCAATGCCGACCAGTTCAACGCCGTCATACTCGCGCGCCACCTGCACGAAACCGCCCATGTAGCCC
>CAIRTN010000447.1 GCA_903881515.1 uncultured Rhodospirillales bacterium
GCTGCCGGAAGGGCCGGCGCCGAAGCCTGTGCCGCCCCCCCCCCAAGCCGGGCGCCCCGGCGCCGCCGCCGCGTCCGGCCGCGCGGCAAGCGGCGACCCGCGAACCCGCGAAGTCGCCGGCGCCGGCGGCAGCCGGGACGAACACACCCAGCAGCGCGAGCAGTGCGGCAAACGGCGCGGCGTGGATGGGGAAGCTGAAGCAGTTATGGGATCAGAACTCGTTCTATCCCAAGGATGCTTCGCAAACCAATGAAGGCGGCGACGTAAAAGTCCACATCGTCATCGCGGCCGACGGCAAGATCCTGTCGGTCGACGTGGTGCAAGGCTCGGGATCGCGTGTGCTCGATACGGCGGCGGTGGCGGTGTTTCACGGCGCCACTCTGGCGCCGTTCCCGCCGGGCACGCCGGCGCAGCCGGCCGATGTCGTGGTGACGCTGCACTACCGCCCGTCAGGCAGCGGCGGTTGATCCCAGGCAGACCGGATGCCGGTTACAACCGCATGCAAGCAAACGGCATCGCGGCATGATGCATTGCCTTGCAGCAGGGGTTTTTCGCAGGCAGGGTGTCGGTCGTGGGCACGCCCATGGAGGTGATTGCGGCAGCGGCCAGCGCCTCTGCATGCCGGATCGCTTCAGCGGAAAGCTTTATCAGTCCATTAGACTGGAGTATTTCGATGCGGGTCCTGATCGCTGCAGCCGCCCTCAGCGCGGCTTTTGTATTGATGCCGGCGGCCACGGGTGATGCGCCAGCGTGGTCCCAGGATTTCAGCATCACGAACCCCTCGAAGCCGGTGGATGCGAGCCATCGCGACCTGATCCGGCAATTGCAGGCGTGGTGGGACGTGCAGGCCTACTATCCCAGACGCGCGTCGTTGCACGACGAGGGCGGGACTGTCGGTGTCCACATTATTATCCTTCGCGACGGTCGAATCCTGTCGGTGCAGCTGATTGAAAGCTCGGATTCGGAAGCGCTCGACGCGGCGGCCGTCAAAACGTTCACCGGGGGATATGTGCGGCCACTTCCGGAAGGCGCAGCAGAGACCGGGCTGGACATATAGGTGCACTACGTTCTGGCGCACCGGCACGATCAGCCGGTGCCTGCCGGTTACAAGCCCGAGCCGGCAAAAGGCCCGTTCACCATCAACAACGACCCGGTTACGTCACCTATCCTCGAGAAAATGCTGCAGAAGACGTGCACCGGAACGCTCAAGATAAAGGGATTAAGAAACCATCCGATACGCGGCATTTTTTATAGTGCAAAAGCGGTTTTCTTTCGCCGGCCCGATGGCAAGCCGTGGGTACAATTTTGGGAAGGCAGCCGCATGGTCTACTCTCCGGTGATACAAGTCGGCAAACTCGTGTCATGGACGGGTCCAAACGTATTCTCGGGAAGAAACAACTCAGACATTAGTGGATCGCGTGATTATACGGCCTGGCTTGAAGACGATAACAAGCTCAATGGCTGTATCAGTTCCAATGAGGACTGGGGGAAAAACGCGGGATGCGAAGATGCGCCTGGGACACTCGAATTAAGCTGCGCAGACGATGTCGTGCCTGAGATTGAATGGAATGCCAGGTACGCGGTACCCGGTAGCCGGTCCTGGGATCGACCCTGAGAGGCCGACCCGGACTGCCGCCATTCGAACCCGATTGAGCACAATTCAGGTGCCAGATCGTCTCGCGTCATTGCGCGTCGGGGTAATGGCGCCCGGTTGATGCAGACCGCCTTGATGCGGGCTGCAGACGAAAAAGCGTGTATCCTGGGTCTGTGGCTTTGACGACGGGGTGGGCTGGTGGATTTGATCAGGTTTGCCGGATTGCGGGAGACGCCCTGGGCCAACGGGGCGGGGCGGAAGGCGGATATCGCGACAGGGGAAGGCTGGACGCTGGCGTTTGCCTGGCTGGAGGGGACGGCGGCGTTTTCGGATTATCGCGGGTTCACCAGGACCATCACGCTGGTGGAGGGGGACGGGTTTGCGTTGGGTTTCGCCGACCGGCCGGCTTTGGTGGTGGCGCGGGTGGGGGAGCCTGCCACGTTCGATGGCGGGTGGCCGGCGGTTTGCCGGTTGCTTGGCGGGCCATGTTTCGTGCTGAACGCCTATTCGGCGCAGGGGCGGATGCGGCATGCGGTACGGGTGGAGGCGCCGGGCGCGGTGAGCGCGGGGGATTTCGTGGTGGTGCTGCGGGGGCAGGTCTGGGTGGGTGGATTGAGCGCGGCGCCGCGCGACACGCTGCGGATCAGCGCGCCGGCGGCGGTGTCGGGCAGTGCCGACGCGCTGATCGCGGTGGTGCGGTTCGATCCGGCGTAGTTCCGTACGTCGGCACGAAAAAGCGTGGATTGCTGCGCGAGGGCTCGCAATGACGAGGCGTGAGTGCCGGCCTTACCCCTCGCGCAACGCCCAAGCCGCCATCGCCGCCGGGCGGGCGAGGCCCGCGGCGTACCAGGCGCGCACGGTGGGCGCGTCGGCCAGGACTTCGGGGTTCAGGCGCAGGTAGAACAGGCAGCCGATCAGGTTGAGGTCGGCCACGGTAAAGCGGCCGCCGACCAGAAAACCGTGGTTGGCAAGATGGGCTTCCAGCACCGCGATCTTACCGCGCAGCACCGCCACGCCAGGGGCGGCGGCTTCGGCGCGCATGTCTTCCGGCACGTCGAGATTGGTGCGGTAGAGCGCATAGGCCTGGTTATCCAGGATCGCCGACCACATGCCCCAGGAGGTCATCAGTCCGTCCTCGCCGGCGTTGGCCGGGGCGAGGGGGCCGCCGCATTTTTTCGCCAGATAGAGGTTGATCGCGAGCGATTCGGTGAGCACCAGGCCGTCATCGTCCAGCGCCGGCACCTGACCGCGCGGATTCAGCTTCTGATACCAGTCCGACTTCGTGCCCTCTGGCCCGAACGGCAGCGCGACGTGCTGATAGTCCACGCCCAATTCCTTCAGCATCCACAGATTGCGGATCGCCCGCGAGGCCGGCATTCCGTAAATCGTCAGTCCCATGTCCCACTCCTGCAAAAGCCAACCGGTCAGCCCAGTCAAGCGAAGCCCAAAAGAAGAGAAGTTTTTTGGTTTTTTTCAAAAAAAAACAAGAAGGATTCTTCTTTTTGTGAACAAAAAGAAGCAAAAAAACTTCATCACCTCCGCTTGCATACAGAAACGTCGCAGAGAACGACTGATGCGGCTTGCGGAGAGGGAAAGTTTTTTGGGTCCCTTTTTTACAAAAAAGGGACTGCTTACTCCCCCCTTGCCGCGTGCATCAGCGCCTTCATGCGCCGCACCGCCGCGGGCAGGCCGTCGAAGATCGCTTGGGCGATCAGGAAGTGGCCGATGTTCAGTTCCATCACCTCGGGGATCGCGGCGATCGGGGTGACGTTGTCGTAGTTCAGGCCGTGGCCGGCGTGGCATTCCAGGCCGAGGCTTTCGGTGAGCCCGGCGGCCTGCTGCAAGCGGATGAGTTCATCGGGTTTGCCCTGGGCGTAGGCGCCGGTGTGCAGTTCGACGATGGTGGCGCCGATTTCGGCGCTGGCTTCCAACTGGTTCCAGTCGGGATCGACGAACATCGAGACGCGGATGCCGGCATCGCGCAGGCGCTTGACCATCGGGGCGAGTGCCATGCGGTGCCCGGCGACATCCAGCCCGCCTTCGGTGGTGACCTCGGTGCGTTTCTCCGGCACCAGGCAGCAGGCGTTCGGGCGGGTCTTCAGCGCGATGGCGACCATTTCCTCGGTCGCGGCCATTTCGAAGTTCAGCGGCTTGTCGATCATCGCGCGGATGCGCATCACGTCGGCATCGCGGATATGCCGCCGGTCCTCGCGCAGATGGATGGTGATGCCGTCCGCCCCCGCGGCGATCGCCGTCTGGGCGGCGATCAGCGGATCGGGATAATGCTCGCCGCGGGCGTTGCGCAGGGTGGCGACGTGGTCGACGTTCACGCCGAGGCGTTGCGGGGTCATAGGCGGGCCTCCCGGCTGGTTGCGAGTTCGGCGGCGAGATCGATCGCCGCGATCAGGCTGGACGGATCGGCGCGGCCGGTGCCAGCGATGTTGAAGGCGGTGCCATGATCCGGCGAGGTGCGGATGATCGGCAGCCCCAGGGTGACGTTGACGCCGTGCGACATGTCGAGCGTTTTCAGCGGGATCAGCGCCTGGTCGTGATACATGCCGAGAGCGGCGTCGTAGGTCAGCCGGGCGGCGGGGGTGAACATGCTGTCAGCGGCAAAGGGGCCGCTGACGTCCAGCCCCTCGGCGCGCAGCTGGGCGATGGCCGGGGCGATGATGGTGATCTCCTCCTCGCCCATGGTGCCGTCTTCGCCGGCATGCGGGTTAAGGCCGGCGACGGCGAGGCGGGGGTGGGGGATGCCCCAGTCGCGTTGCAGGGCGGCGGCGGTGATGCGGGCGACCACGACAATGCGTTCGACGGTGATCATCGCCAGCATGCGGCGCAGCGAGGCGTGGACGGTGACCGGCACCACCCGCAGGTCCGGCGAGGCCAGCATCATCACCGGCGTGGGTGCTCCGGTGAGCGCGGCGAGGAACTCGGTGTGCCCGGGATAGGCAAAACCGGCCCCGGTCAGGGTGGATTTGTGGATCGGGTTGGTGACCACCGCGGCGGCGAGCCCGGCCTGCACCAGCCGCACGGATTGCTCGATCGAGGCGATCACCGCCGGGGCGTTCGCGGGATCCGGGGTGCCGAACACCGGCCGCGCGCCGAGCTTGATCGGCAGCACCGGCAGGGCGTTGGGGAAGATCGCGCCGGCGGCATCGAAAGCGTTCACCGGGCGGATCTGCACATCCAGCCCCAGCCGTTCGGCAATCCCGGCCAGCCGGTCCGGGTCGTCCAGCGCCACGAAGGGCCGCGATGTGCGGCGTGCCAGCCAGGCCTTCAGCGTCAGTTCCCCGCCGATCCCGGCCGGGTCGCCCATCGTCAGAGCCAGCGGCTTCTGCATTTTGTCTGCCTCAGGTCTGATGCGTCTCGACCAGTTTCCACACGGGATCACTGGTGCCGATGGTGCGTTCGAAGGTCCAGATATCGTCGATCAGGGTGCGCCCTTCGTGGCCGGCGGTGATCTCGCCGGCTTCGTTGGTGATGAAGCTGGTCTGTTCGGAGACGAAGGTCACGGTGATCGCGGCGACCTGCCCGACCAAGGTGGCATCGGTGATGCGGGCGGATTCGATCGCCAGGATTTCGGCGTGCTGGGTGAGCCTGGCCTGCTCGCGCTCGGCGATCGCGCGTTCGAACGCGGCCTGCGGCAGCCGGCCAGTAAGCAGCGAAAGCGTGGCGTGATCGCCGCGGGCAAAGGCGACGACGATGGCGCGGAAGGCGGACTGCGCGTCAGCCAGGAAACGGGCGGGATCGAAGCTGGGTTCGCTGGCCTGGATCGCCTGCAGCGTGTGTTCCACCGGCGAGCCGGAGGCAGGCAGGCCGATCACCGCGGCCGGAGCGGGAGGGGGCGGCGCGGCAACGGGGCCGACGGGGGTCTCGGCTTTCGGCTCGAAGCCGTCCCGCCGGCCCAGAATGCCACGCAGGCGGATCACCAGGAACACGGCGACGATGCCGAAGATCACGATGTCGAAGGGGAAGTCGGCGCCGGCCGTCATCAGTCGCTCCGTGGGATCAGTGGATGCAATGTAGCACGCGATCAGGGTCGATGGGCAGGGCGGCTTGTCATACCGCCTGCTCCGCTATATCGGGCTGCTATGATCCTGTTGCGACATGGCCAAAGCGAATTCAACCTGCATTTCACCGCGACCCGCGTCGATCCGGGCATCGCCGACCCGGTGCTGACCGATACCGGGCGGGCGCAAGCCGCGAAAGCCGGCGCCGAGCTGCGCGATGCCGGCATTCGCCGCATCGTCGCCTCGCCCTACCGGCGCACGTTGCAGACCGCGGAAATCGTCGCGGCCAGCCTTGCGGTGCCGATCGAGATCAACCCGCTGGTGCGTGAGCGGTATGGCTTCACCTGCGACATCGGCACCCCAGCCTCGCGGTTGCGGGAGGACTGGCCGCATCATGATTTCGGCGACCTAGAAGAGATCTGGTGGCCGCCGGAGGAAGAGCCGGTGGAACATATCGTCGGCCGCGCCGCCCGGTTCCGTGCCACGATGGCCGGGATGGACGATTGGAGCGACGTGCTGGTGGTCAGCCACTGGGGCTTCATCCTGTCGCTGACCGGCCTTAGCGTGGCCAACGGCGCCTGGCTGCGCTGCGACCCCGCCGCCGCACCGCCGGACGAGATCGTCTGGAGGCATCACTGATGCTGAAGCGGCTGGCATTGGCATCGCTGCTGCTGCTGGCTGGCTGCGCCGTGCAGCAACCCTCCCAGCAAACTGCCCCGGCGGCGGCGCCCGCCCCGCCCGCCTTCCGCGAGACCGAGATGACCGCGCCGAAGGCTCCGCCCGCGGATAAGGTCGAAAAAATCCCCCCCGCCCCGCACGCGGTCGAGGCCATGCAATGGCGTCCCGGCCGTTGGCACTGGGACGGACGTGCCTTTACGTGGGAAACCGGGGAATGGATCGACCGGCCCAGCAAGTCCGTGCTGTGGTCCCCCGGCAAATGGGCTCCCCGCGGCGCAGGCTGGGTCTGGGTGCCGGGGAAGTGGATTTAGCTACAGCCCGGTGACGAATTTCGCCATCACGATGATGATCGCCGCCTGCATCAGGCCCTGAAACGCCACCGCGTAGACGTAGCGCTTCATCAGGCGGCCGATGCGCGGGCCATCCGGCGTTTCCTTGCGCATCTCGAAATACACATAAAGGTTGGTGGGCAACAAAATGCCCAGGCCCTGGATCGTCAGGATGGTGACGATGATCAAGGCGGCCAAAACCCAGCCAAATTGCGGGTAATCGAGCGCCAGGAAGCCCATCTGTTCAGCGTGATAATATCCCGCTGTGGTGGTGATGAAGGAAAGCGTGGGCAGCAGAAACAGCGTCTTCGGCATCAACCGCAGGATCATCGCCCGCCTGGCCGGAAACGGCAGAGTGCGCATCACCGGCCCGACGACGAATCCCATGAACAGGTCGATGCCCGTCCACAACACCCCGGCCATCACGTGCACGAAGTTGAGCAGCCAGGCGTTGCCGATCTTGGCGATCACCAAGGTGCCAATCAAAGCGAGCACGCACCAGATCAGATTACGCGGCTGAATCCCGGGCAGCGAGGCCTCGGCGGCTGGTGGCAGCATATTGGTTTCCCCGAACGCTTTGGGGAAATTTAGCCAGCACGAACCGTTTCGCGCAATTCTCCGCCAGCTTTAGATATGCAGCGCCCGGCCTTCGACCGCCAACGCCGCTTCCTTCACCGCTTCGTTCAGGCTGGGATGGGCATGGCAGGTGCGTGCGATATCCTCGCTGCTGGCCCCGAATTCCATCGCCAGCGCAATCTCGGCGATCAGCGTGCCGGCATCGGGGCCCAGGATGTGGGCGCCCAGCACGCGGTCGGTCTTCGCGTCGGCAAGGATCTTCACGAAACCGTCGGTCGCCCCCATCGCGCGGGCGCGGCCGTTGGCGGTGAACGGGAATTTGCCGACCTTGTAGGCGGTTCCGGCGGCCTTCAGCGTCTCCTCGGTGGCACCGATGCTGGCGACCTCGGGCCAGGTGTAGACGACGCCCGGAATGACATCATAGTTCACGTGGCCATGCTGGCCGGCGAGGATTTCCGCCAGCGCGACGCCTTCGTCCTCGGCCTTGTGGGCGAGCATCGGGCCGGCGATGACGTCGCCGATTGCGTAGATGCCGGGGATGTTGGTGGCGTAATGCGCGTCGGTTTTTACCCGGCCGCGCTCGTCGAGCGCGATGCCGACATCGGCCAGCCCGAGCGCCTCGACATGCGGGCGGCGGCCGATGGCGAGCAGCACGATGTCGGCGGTGATCGTTTCCTGCTTGCCGGTCTTCACCGATTCAACCGACAGCACAACGCCGGCCTCGGTCTTCTCCGCCTTGGTCACCTTGGTGGACAGGCGGAACTTCATGCCCTGGCGGGTCAGCACGCGTTCGAACTGCTTGGCGATTTCGCCATCGTTGCCGGGGATCAGGCGGTCGAGGAATTCGATCACGGTGACCTCGGCGCCGAGGCGGCGCCAGACGCTGCCGAGTTCCAGGCCGATCACGCCGCCACCGATGACGGCGAGATGCTTCGGCACCACGGCTAGTTCGAGCGCGCCGGTGGAGGTGACGATCTGCTGCTCGTCGACCTCGACGCCCGGCAACGGGGTGCTCTCGCTGCCGGTGGCGATGACGATGTGCTTGGCGGTGTAGGCGGTGCCGGCAACATCGACGGTGCCGGGCGCGGTGATCCGGCCGGCGCCCTTCAACCACGTGACCTTGTTCTTCTTGAACAGGAACTCGACGCCTTTGACGTTGGCGCCGACGACCTCGGCCTTGCGCGCCTGCATCTTGGCGAGATCGAGTTTGACGCCCTCGATCAGGATGCCGTGATCGGCCAAGCTGTGCGTCGCCTCGTGGAAGTTCTCCGAAGATTGCAGCAGGGCCTTCGACGGGATACAGCCGACATTGAGGCATGTGCCGCCCAAGGTCTCACGCTTCTCGACACAGGCGACTTTCATCCCAAGCTGCGCCGCGCGGATAGCGCAGACGTAGCCGCCAGGGCCGGCACCGATCACGATAACGTCGAAGGCTTCGCTCATTGTGGCCTTCCCTTCTTAAAGATCGAGCAGCAGACGGCGCGGATCTTCCAGCGTCTCCTTGACGCGCACCAGGAAGCTCACCGCTTCCTTACCGTCGACGATCCGGTGGTCATAGCTCAGCGCCAGATACATCATCGGCCGGATCTCGACCTTGCCGCCGATCGCCATCGGGCGGTCCTGGATCTTGTGCATGCCCAGGATGCCGGACTGCGGCGGGTTCAGGATCGGCGTGCTCATCAGGCTGCCATAGATGCCGCCGTTGGTGATGCTGAAGCTGCCGCCGGTCAGTTCGTCGAGCTTCAACTGGCCGTCACGCGCGCGGCGGCCGAAATCGGCGATCCCGGCTTCGATCTGCGCCAGGCTGAGCTGGTCGGCATGGCGCAGCACGGGAACCACGAGGCCGTTCGGCCCGCCGACGGCGATGCCCATGTGCACGAAGTTCTTGTAGACGATCTCGTCGCCGTCGATCTCGGCGTTCACCGCCGGGGAAAGCCTTCAGCCCGGTGACGCAGGCGCGCACGAAGAACGACATGAACCCCAGGCGGGTGCCGTTGTGCTTTTTCTCGAACGCGTCCTTGTATTCGCTGCGCAGCGCCATCACGGCGCCCATGTCCACCTCGTTGAAGGTGGTCAGCATGGCGGCGTTGTTCTGTGCTTCCTTCAGGCGCGAGGCGATGGTGCGGCGCAGGCGGGTCATCTTCACCCGTTCCTCGCCTTCGCCCGCGGCGCGGGGCGCAGCAGGAGCGGCCGCGGGGGCTGCGGCCGGCGCAAGGGCGCCGGCGGGGCGGGCGAGGAAGTCGATCACGTCGCCCTTGGAGATGCGGCCATCCTTGGCGGTGCCGGTGCCGATCGCGGCCGCACTGACGCCCGCGTCGGCGATCATCTTGGCGGCGGCGGGCAGCGGTGCCGGGGCCGGCACCGAAGGCGGCGAGGCGGGGCGGGAGACCGGGCCGGTGGCGGTCGGCGGCGGGTTGACCCCGGCTGACGGGTTAGCAGCCGGGCGGTGGCCGCCCTCGACCAGCATGGCGAGCAGGGCGCCGACCGAGACCTCGGTGCCCTCCGGGGCTGCGATATCGGCCAGCGTCCCGGCGGAGGGCGCGTTGACCTCGACGGTCACCTTGTCGGTCTCAAGCTCGACCAGCGGTTCGTCGGCGGCAACGACGTCGCCGGCGTGCTTCAGCCAGCGCGCGATCGTCGCGGTGGTAACGCTTTCGCCCAGGGTGGGCACCTTGATTTCGATCGCCATCTTGGTTGCTCGATCCTTTGGAGTGTTAGCCAACCGTCAGCGCGGCGCTGACCAGCGCGGCCTGCTCGGCGGCATGAACCTTGGCCAGGCCGGTCGCCGGGGAGGCGGCTTCGACACGGCCGACATAGCTGGGGCGCTTGGCTGCGATGTCGATGCCGAGCAGCGTCTTTTCGATGCGGCGGTCGACAAAGGTCCAGGCGCCCATGTTCTCCGGCTCTTCCTGGCACCACACCACCTGGGCGTTGGTGTAGGGCGCCAGCGCCCGCGGCAGGGAGACCACGGGGAACGGGTGGATCTGCTCGATGCGGATGATCGCGACATCCTTGATGCCGAGATTCCGCCGTTCGGTCAGCAGGTCGTAATAGACCTTGCCCGAGCACAGCACGACGCGCCGGATCTGATCGGGCGGCAGCAGCGTGTCGACCTCTTCGATCACGTTGCGGAAGCGGCTGTCGGGGCCGAAATCGGCGAGGCTGGACACCGCCATCTTGTGCCGCAGCAGGCTTTTCGGCGTCATCAGCACCAGCGGCTTGCGGTAGTTGCGCTTCAACTGCCGGCGCAGCGCGTGGAAGTAGTTCGACGGCGTCGTCAGGTTGGCGACCCACATGTTGCGCTCGGCGCAAAGCTGCAGGTAACGCTCCATCCGCGCCGAGGAATGCTCCGGCCCCTGGCCCTCATGGCCGTGCGGCAGCAGCATCACCAGGCCGGACATGCGCAGCCATTTGGTTTCGCCCGAGGCCAGGAACTGATCGATGATCACCTGCGCGCCATTGGCGAAATCGCCGAACTGCGCCTCCCACAGCACCAGGGTGCGCGGGTCGGCCAGGGTGTAGCCGTATTCGAAGCCGAGCACACCGACCTCGGAGAGCAGCGAGTTGTAGATCTCGATCTTCGCCTGGTCGGGGGCGATGTTGTTCAGCGGCGTGCATTCGTTCTGGTTCGCCTGATCGATCAGCACCGCGTGCCGCTGGCTGAACGTGCCGCGCTGGCAGTCCTCGCCGGACAGGCGGATGCGGTGTCCATCGAGCAGCAGCGAGCCGAACGCCAGCGCCTCGCCGGTGGCCCAGTCGATGCCTTCGCCGGTCTCGATCATTTGCCGCTTGGCTTCAAGCTGGCGGGCGATCTTCGGGTTGACGCCGAAGCCCTCGGGAACCTGGCTGATCGCAGCACCCACCTGCTTCTTCA
>CAIRTN010000448.1 GCA_903881515.1 uncultured Rhodospirillales bacterium
ATCTGGTGATGAGCGTTGTGCTCGGGGTGCCGCTGGCCTGGGCCACCGCGCGCAGCGACATGCCGCTGCGCCGCAGCGTGCACGCGCTGGTGGCATTGTCCTACATCACGCCGCCCTATCTGACGGCGTTGGCATATACCATTCTTGCCGGCCCCGATGCCGGACATTTCAACCGGCTGCTGCGTGCTGTCTTCGGCCCTGATGCCGGCGGGCTTAACATCTTCAGCATGCCAGGCGTGGTGTTCGTCATCGGCATCCATGTGTTTGCTTTCACCTATTTTCTGACCTTTGGTGCGTTGCGCTCGATCGATGCCTCGCTTGAGGAATCCGCGCAGATCCTGGGTGCCCGACGTTGGCAAACGGTGCTGCGGGTAAACCTGCCGCTGGTTGCGCCGGCGATCACCGGCGGCGCATTACTGGCGGCGATCGACTCGCTGGCGCTGTTCGGACCGCAGGCGATCATCGGCATGCCGGCGCAGATCGTGTTTCTGCCCACCCGCATCTATGCCACGATCGCCAGCTATCCACCGCGCTGGAGCGAAGCCTCGGCGCTGTCGCTGGCGCTGGTGGCGCTGACGGTGGCCGGGCTGTCGCTGCAGCGCTATTTCCTCGAGCGGCGCTCCTTCGTGACCATCGGCGGCAAGGGCGGACGTACGCAGACCGTCCGTCTCGGTGCGGCCCGGTTCGCGTTGCTGGGCTTCTGCCTTGCCGTGGTGTTCTTCTCCGCCATTGCGCCGCTGGGTGTGTTGACGCTGGCGGCATTTTCGAAAAGCTGGATCGCGGCCCCCACGCCGGAAAACCTGACATTCGCGCATTTTGCCTCGGCGCTGTTCAGCGACCAGATCGCCGTGCGCGGCATCCTCAACAGCCTGCGCCTGGCTGCGGGCGCGGCGGCGCTGGCGGTGGCGATCGGTGCCGCGGTCGCCTATCTCGACCTGCGAACCACGCTGCGCTTCCGGCGCGTGCTGGATTATCTGGCGATCCTGCCGCTTGGCCTGCCGGGCACGGTGATGGCTGTCGCCGTGCTGCTGGCGTTCATCCGCGTGCCGCTGCCGATCTATGGCACGATCTGGATCCTGCTGATTGCCTACGTCGCCCGGTTCATCCCGTTTGCCACCCGCAGCGCCAATGCGACGTTCCGGCAGATCGATCCGTCGCTGGAGGAGGCCGGCCGGATCGTTGGCGCATCGTGGTGGCGCACCATCCGCCTGATCCTGGTGCCGCTGTCGCGCCCGGGGCTGCTGGTGGCGTTCCTGATGGTATTCATTCCGGCGTTCAGCGAGTTGAGTGCAACGATCCTGCTCTATACCGGCGGTACCGAGACGATCGCCATCGCGATCTACCGGCTGAACGATGTGGGGCAGATCGAGGTGGTTTCGGCGCTCGCGGTATTCACCGTCGCCGTCGTGCTGGTGTTAAGCGGACTGGTCAATCTGCTGTCGGGCCGCGCTGTGGCCGGCGCGCCGGTGCGGGGCTAGGCGATGGCATTCATCGAGATCGAGGGCATCGAGAAGCGGTTCGGGTCCTACGTCGCGCTGGCAGACATCAACCTGGCGATCGAGGCGCGCGAATTTGTCACCTTCCTCGGCCCCTCCGGCTGCGGCAAGACGACGATGCTGCGCACCCTCGCCGGATTCCTGACGCCGGATGCCGGCAAGATCCGGGTGGATGGTGCGGTGCTGTCCTCTGTGTCCGGCAGCGTGCCGCCGGAGGCGCGGCGCATGGGCATGGTGTTTCAGAACTATGCCGTCTGGCCGCACATGTCGGTGTTCGAGAACGTCGCCTTTGGCCTGCTTGTGGCGCGAGAGCCGCGGGTTTCGGCGGGCGAGATCGATGCCCGCGTGCGCCGGGTGCTGGCCGCGGTCGGGCTCGACGGGCTGGAGGGGCGCCATCCTGGCCAATTGTCCGGCGGCCAGCAGCAGCGCGTGGCACTGGCGCGTTCGCTGGTGGTGGAGCCGTCGATCCTGCTGCTGGACGAACCGCTGTCCAACCTTGACGCCAAGCTTCGGGAACGCATGCGCACCGAACTGAAGGACCTGCAGCGGCGCACCGGCATAACTTTCATCTACGTCACCCACGACCAGGCCGAGGCGATGGCGCTGTCGGACCGCATCGTGGTGTTCAACAAGGGCCGGGTGCAGCAGGTGGGCAACCCGCGCACTGTGTATGAGCGGCCGGCCAACCTGTTCGTCGCCGACTTCATGGGGCTGGTGAACAAGGTCGAAGGCCAGTTGGAGGGGCGCGATGGCGATACGCTGTGTGTGCGGGTCGGCGTGCAGAGCCTGTTGGCGCAAGCGCACGGCCCCGCAATGGCGACGACCGGGCCGGTGATCCTGGCGATCCGCCCTGAAGCCATTCGCCTCGGTGCGGAACCCGGTGCCGTTGCCTGCAACGTGATCACCGGCAACGTCATCGACAGCACATTCCTGGGCAATATCGTCGAGCATCGCATCGATATTGGTGGCGCGGTGCTGCGGGTGCAGGCCGGACGTTGGGTCTTCCACGCGCCAGGTGAGCGGGTGGTGTTGTCCATCCCAGTCGAAGAGTGTCTCGCCGTCGGCGGCGAGGCGTGAAATCTTATTCCCTCAGCAAGGGCGCCAGTTGATGCCAGCCAGCAAACCGAGAAACCTGCTTTTCATCATGTCCGACGAGCACAACAAGCGGATGCTCGGCGCCGCCGGGCATCCGATGGTCCGCACTCCGAACCTGGACCGGCTGGCGGAGCAGGGCGTGCGTTTTACCGACGCCTACTGCAACTCGCCGATCTGCGTGCCGTCGCGTGCCAGTTTCCACACCGGCCGCTACGTGCATGACATACGGTTCTGGGACAACGCCATCGCCTATGACGGTAGCGTGCCGTCCTGGGCACACCGGTTGAAGGCGGCGGGGCACCGGGTGGACTCGATCGGCAAGCTGCATTTCCGCAGCGCCGAGGACGATAACGGTTTCACCCAGGAGCATATGCCGCTGCACGTGGTCGACGGCATCGGCGACCCGATCGGCATGTTGCGCGATCCGCCGCAGCCCAGGGTCGCGTCGCTGAAGCTGGCCGCCGATGCCGGCTGCGGTGATTCGACCTATCAGGGCTATGACGACCGGATCACCGCCGGGGCCGCCGAATGGCTGCAGGCGCGCGCGCAGGCGCCGGACGACAAGCCATGGGTGCTTTTTGTATCGCTGGTCTGTCCGCATTTTCCGCTGATTTCGCGGCCAGAGTGGTACAACCTCTATCCCGAAGCCGATGTGCCATGGCCGGCGCTGTACGACGCGGCGGACCGGCCGCACCATCCGTTCATCGAGGCAATGCGGGCATGCCAGATCTACGATCAGGGCTTTGACGATCCCGCGAAGGTGCACAAGGCGATCGCGGCGTATTTCGGCATGGTCAGCTTCGTGGACGATAATGTCGGCAAGCTGATGCGGGTGCTGGCCGATACCGGACTGCAGGACGACACACGGATCATCTACACCAGCGATCACGGCGACAATCTCGGCAATCGCGGGCTGTGGGGGAAGTCGAACATGTACGAGGAGGCGGCGGGCATTCCGATGATCATGGCCGGACCGGACGTGCCGCAGGGCGTGGTGTGCCGTGACCCGGTGTCGCTGGTGGATGGGTTCCCGACGATCCTGGGCTGTGCGGGCGTCGCCCCCGCGCCGGAGGACGCCGAGCTGCCAGGCGCCGACCTGATGGACATCGTGCGCGGAACCGCGGCGCGGCGCACCGTGCTCAGCGAGTATCACGCCGTGGGTGCAGCCACTGGCGCGTTCATGATCCGGCACGGCAGCTTCAAATACGTGCATTACGTCGGTATGCCGCCGCAGCTTTTCGACCTCGCCGGTGACCCGGAGGAGGCGCGCGATCTGGGCCAGGACCCGGCGTACCGGGGCATTCTGGCTGATTGCGAAGCGGCGATGCGCCGCGTGGTCGACCCGGAGGCGGCCGACGCGCTGGCCCATGCCGATCAGGCCGCCAAGATCGCCGCGCTGGGCGGGCGGGAAGCGATCCTGGCCAAGGGCAGCTTTGGCTTCTCGCCGGTTCCTGGCACCAAGCCGGTGTACAACTAGGCCTGCGCCATGCCGTCCTGCTGCTGCCCGCCATCCGCCGAGCGCGGTGCTCTGCCGGCCGGCCCGCGATTGACCGGCCACGGCACGCGCCCGGACCGGTTGGTGCGTCTGCCTGGCGGCAGGTTCCGCACCGGCACGGATGCCAGTCCGTTGCCGCGGGACGGGGAGGGGCCTTCGCGTGCCGTCGAAGTCCGGCCGTTTGCCATCGATCCGCTGGCTGTGACCAACGCCTGGTTCGCGGACTTCGTCGCGGCGACCGGCTACCGCACCGAGGCAGAGCGGTTCGGCTGGTCACTGGTGTTCCGGCCGGAGGGCTCTGTGGCGTCACAGGGTGCGCCGCCGTGGTGGAGCCGGATCGACGGGGCATGCTGGCGGGCGCCGGAAGGGCCGGGCTCGGGCATCGATACGCGCGCCGCGCACCCGGTGGTGCATGTCTCATGGAACGACGCGATGGCTTTCGCCGCCTGGGTCGGCGGGCGGTTACCCAGCGAGGCCGAATGGGAATACGCCGCCGCCGCTGGGCTATCCGGTGCTCGCTTTCCCTGGGGCGACCGGGAACCGGATGAGGCGGCGTTCCTGCCGTGCAATATCTGGCAGGGCCGGTTTCCTGACCTGAACACCCAGGCCGATGGTTATGCCGGCACGGCGCCTGCGGACGCGTTCGCGCCGAACGGGTTTGGGCTGCACAACATGGTTGGCAACACCTGGGAATGGTGTGCCGACCGGTTTCGCATCCGCTCGCTGGCCAGCACGGCGCGGGCACGCAATGCGGCGGCGCTGGCCGGCAATGACCGTCTGCTGAAGGGTGGCTCGTTTCTGTGCCACCGGTCTTATTGCTACCGCTATCGCATTGCGGCGCGGACCGGGGCGGGGGCCGATAGTTCCACCGGCCATGTCGGCTTCCGTCTGGTGTTCGACATTTAAGCCGCAGTGGACAGCACTATTGCCAGTCCGCCAGCACCGCGCTGACGTCAGCCGCCATCGGCCGACCGCCGGCCACCGACGCGGTGCGCGAGAACCGCGGCGCCGGGGCCGGTTCGCCACTGGCGAAATTGCCCCGCGCCGTCAGATGCGGATCGCTGCGCGCTTCGATCAGGCTGAGCACCGGCGCCACACAGGCATCGCTGCCGGCAAACAGCGCGGCCCATTCGTCGCGGGTGCGGGTAAGAAACGCCGCGGCGAATTTATGCCGTAGCAGCGGCCAGACCGCCGGATTGCGCTGATCGTCGAACACCGGATCGGTGAGCCCGGCGAGCGCGCGCAGTTCGGCATAGAATTGCGGCTCGATCGCGCCCACCGCGATGAATTTGCCGTCGGCGCATTCATAGGTGCCATAGAAATGCGCACCGCCGTCCAGCAAATTCGCCTCGCGCGCATCGCGCCAGTGCCCGCCGGCCATCATGCCGTGAAACATGCTCAGCATATTGACCACCCCATCGGTGATCGCCGCATCCACCACCTGCCCCTGTCCGCTCTGCCGCGCCGACAGCAGGGCGGCCAGCAGGCCGACCACCAGATACAGCGCCCCACCGCCGAAATCGCCGACCACATTCAACGGCGGCACCGGCGCCGCCTTGGTCCCGATCGCCCCCAGTATGCCGGTGATCGCCAGATAGGTGATGTCATGCCCGGCGCGTTCGGCCAGCGGCCCGCTTTGCCCCCATCCGGTCATCCGCCCATAAACCAGCTTCGGATTGACCGCCGCGACAACATCGGGCCCGAGCCCCAACCGCTCCATCACCCCCGGCCGGAACCCCTCGATCAGCGCGTCGGCCTTTGCCAGCAACGCCAGCGCGGTGGCCGCATCCCGCTTGAGGTCCAGGCTGACCACCCGCCGGCCACGCAGCATCACCTCGTAATCCTGCCGGATGGCGCCTGGCCGCTCGATCCGAACCACATCGGCGCCCATATCCGCCAGCATCATCGCCGCGAACGGCCCCGGCCCGATGCCGGCGAACTCGATCACCCGCAGCCCCGTCAACACCGACATCGGTAACCCCCCGGCACAATATTTGCTTAGTTGCCCAGGAAACCACGGAAGCGGGCTTGATGACAGTACCGACCAGCAGACGCTCCCCCCGCGCCGCCGCCGAGGCCGCTCTGGCCGCCGATGCCGCCTATGCCGATCCCGCGCTCTGGATCACCCGCACTTCCGACCTGCTGGACCGCGCCGCCGCGCTGGAAGCCGAGGGCCCGCGCGGCCGGCTTCTGTGGGGGTTGACGGTTGCGGTAAAGGACAACATCGACGTCGCCGGCCTGCCGACCACCGCCGCCTGCCCGGGTTTTGCCTATACCCCCAGCGTTTCCGCCCCCGCCGTGGCCCGGCTGGAGGCGGAAGGTGCCCTGATCCTGGGCAAGACCAACCTTGACCAGTTCGCCACCGGGCTGGTCGGCGTGCGCAGCCCCTATGGCACTCCGCGCAATGTGTTCGACCCCAGCCGGGTTCCGGGGGGATCCTCCTCAGGCTCTGCCATCGCGGTTGCCGCCGGGATTGCCGATCTGGCGCTGGGCACCGACACCGCTGGCTCCGGCCGGGTGCCGGCGATGTTCGGCAATATCGTCGGTCTGAAACCGACCATCGGCAGCGTGTCGGCCACCGGCATGGTCCCGGCCTGCCGCTCGATCGACACGATCTCGGTGTTCTCGCGCGACATCGGGATGGCGATGGCCGGGCTGCAGGTCATCGCCGGCTACGATGCCGCTGACCCGTATTCACGGCAGGCGGCGTTTCCGCATCTGCGGATCCCCGCCCTCGGCGCAACGCCCCGCATTGCGACCGCCGACATTGACGCGCTGTGCGACGCCGAAATCGCCGCCGCCTATCACGACGCGGCGGATCGCGTCGTGCAGACCAAGGTCGACATCGCCCCGTTCCTGGCCGTCGCCCGCCTGTTGTACGACGGCCCCTGGGTGGCTGAGCGCACTGCGGCCCTGCGCGACCTGATCGAAAATCGCCCAGACATCCTGCACCCCACCACCCGCGCGATCCTCGCCGGCGGCCTGACCCGGCGCACGGTGGATGCTTTTGATGCGTTCCATCAGCTCGCCCAGGCCCGCCGCCTCGCAACCGAGCTGTTCTCCCGCGTCGATGCGCTGATGCTGCCGACGGCGCCGTTCACCCCGACGCTCGCCGAGCTGGCCGCCGATCCGGTGGGGCCGAACAGCCGGCTGGGCACCTTCACCAACTTCGTCAATCTCTGCGACCTCGCCGCCATCGCGGTGCCCACCGGCCTGCGCAACGGCCTGCCCACCGGTGTCACCCTGATCGGCCCGGCCTGGTCGGAAGCCCGGCTGGCGGCAATCGCCGCACAGATTACCGGCGAGGCGCTGGCTGCCGAAACCCTCAGCGCGGATGAGACCGCCCTGTTCTGCATCGGGGCGCATATGTCCGGCCTGCCGCTCAATCCGCAGGTGACCAGCCTTGGCGGCCGGCTGCTGCGCAAGACGCGCACCGTGTCCTCCTACCGGCTGTTCGCCCTGGGCAGTCGCCCCGGCCTGATCCGCGCCGATTCCGGGTCGGCGATCGCGGGCGAGGTCTGGGCGCTGCCGACGGCAGCGGTCGGCGCGCTGCTGGCGCAGGTGCCGCCGCCGCTGGGATTTGGCACGGTGCAGTTGGAGGACGGCCCCTGCCTGGGGTTCCTGGCAGAGACCGCCGGCATCGCCGGGGCGACCGAGATCACACAACACGGCGGCTGGCGCGCCTGGCTCGCCGCACGGGAGACTCTGCCATGACCGACGACGAACTCGACGCTTTCATCGACTCCAATGCCGGGCTGCTCGGCCTGAGCGTGGCCCCTGAGTGGCGCAAGCCGGTGCGCGACAATCTTCGGGTGACGCTGCGGATGGGCGCGCTCGTCGATGCGTTCGACCTGCCGGACGACGCCGAGCCGGCGCCGGTGTTCCGCGCATGAGCCTCGATGCCTGGAGCGATGCCGCGAGCATCGCAGCCTCCGTGCAGTCCGGCGCAACCACGGCGCAGGAGGTGATCGGCCGCACCCTGGCCACCATCGCCGCCCGCAACCCTGGCCTGGGCGCGTTCACCGATGTCGTCGCCGAACGCGCGCTGCGCCGCGCGGCGCTGCTGGATGCTTCCGACATCAAAGGGCCATTGGCCGGGGTGCCGTTCGCGGTGAAGAATCTGTTCGACATCGCCGGCCTGCCGACGCGGGCAGGCAGCAAGATCAACCGGTCGCATCCCCCGGCCGAAGCCGACGCGACGCTGATCACCCGGCTGGAGGCGCAAGGCGCCATCCTGGTGGGCGCGCTGAACATGGGCGAATACGCCTATGATTTCACTGGCGAGAACTGCCATGACGGGCCGTCGCGCAACCCGCATGACCTCGGCCGGATGGCGGGCGGGTCCTCCGGCGGGTCGGGCAGCGCGGTGGCGGGCGGGCTGGTGCCGCTGGCGCTGGGCTCGGACACCAACGGCTCGATCCGGGTGCCGGCGTCGTTCTGCGGCATCTGTGGCCTGAAGCCGACCTATGGCCGGCTGTCGCGCGCGCGCAGTTTTCCGTTCGTCGCCAGCTTCGACCATCTCGGCCCGTTCGCGCGCTCGGTCGCCGATCTGGCACTGGCCTATGACGCGATGCAGGGCGCCGACCCGCTCGACCCCGCCTGCACCGAGCGCGCGGCGGAGCCGGGATCACCGGGCCTGAACCAGGGCATCGCCGGCCTGCGCATCGCCCGTGCCGGCGGCTATTTCCGGCAGAACCTGATGCCGGAGGCCGAGGCGGCCACCACCGCCATTGCCGACGCACTGGGCGTCACCGCCGAGATCGAAATCCCCGAAGCCGCCCGGGCCCGCGCGGCGGCCTATCTCATCACCACAGCGGAGGGCGGCACGCTGCATCTCGACCGGCTGCGCCGGCAGGCCGGCGATTTCGATCCCGATACCCGTGACCGCCTGATCGCCGGCGCGATGACGCCGGCGGCGATGGTGCTGAAGGCGCAGAAATTCCGCCGCTGGTACCGCACGCAGGTGCTGCGGCTGTTCGCCGATGTCGATGTCATCATCGCGCCCGCCACCCCCTGCACCGCGCCTGCGCTGGGGCAGAAGACCTTTGTGCTGGGCGGCACCGAACTGCCGGTGCGCGCCAATATCGGCATCTTCACCCAGCCGATCTCCTTCATCGGCCTGCCGGTCGCCGCCGTGCCGGTGCCGGGGCCCATGCCGATCGGGGTGCAGATCATCGCCGCACCCTGGCGGGAGGATCTGTGCCTGCGCGTTGCGCGGCATCTGGAAGCAACCGGCATCGCACAGGCACAACGCCCATGACCGAGATCAACATCCCCGAGGTCAAGGCCGAGGTCGAAGCCGCTTTCGCGGCTTATGAAATCGCGCTGACCACCAACGACGTGCCGGCGCTCGATGGCTGTTTCTACGACGGCGAGCACACCATCCGCTACGGCATCGGTGAGAATCTCTACGGGTCCGCCGAGATCGCGGCGTTCCGTGCCGCCCGTTCGCCGGTGGGTCTGACGCGGACGCTGCACCGCACCGTGATCACGACCTATGGCCGCGATTTCGCCACCGCCAGCACCCTGTTCAGCCGCGCCGCCGCCCCCGGCAAGGTCGGCCGACAGATGCAGACCTGGGTGCGCTTCCCCGAGGGCTGGCGGGTTGTCGCCGCCCATGTCAGCCTGATCGACGGGCAACCGTAGGAGACGGCACATGGCGCGGATGACGAAGCACCTGCAGCGCGCGTTGCACCTGCTGGAAACCGAACCGATGATCGACGGGCATAACGACCTGCCCTGGGTCATCCGCGAGGACAGCGCGGCCAAGGGCGATGTGCTCGCCTATGGCCTCGACCGTGTGCATCAGGAGGGCGACACTGACATCCCCCGCCTGCGCCAGGGCCGTGTCGCCGGCCAGGTCTGGGCCGCCTATCTGCCCACCAACATTCCGCACCCCGCGCGCAGCACGCTGGAGCAGATCGACGTCATCCTGCGCATCAACGCGGCGCACCCCGATGTGTTCCTGCCGGTGGACAAGGCCGCCGACATCATGCGGGCGAAGAAGGCGGGCAAGATCGCCTCGATCCTGGCGGTCGAGGGCGGGGTGGGGCTGGAGAACAGCCTGTCGCCGCTGCGCGTCTGGCACGCCGCCGGCGCCCGGCTGATGACGCTGTGCCATAATGGCACGCTGGACTGGGTGGACAGCGCTACCGATGCGCCGCGGCATGGCGGCTTGACCGAATTCGGTCGCGACGTGGTGCGCGAGTTGAACCGGCTGGGCATGATCGTCGATTGCGCGCATGTCGCACCCAGCGTGATGCATCAGGTGCTGGACACCAGCTCCGCGCCGATCGTGTTCTCCCACTCCAACGCCCGCGCGCTGTGCGACCATCCGCGCAATGTGCCCGACGACGTGCTGGAACGCGTGCCGGGCAACGACGGGCTGGTGATGGCGACGTTCATCCCCGCCTTCATCAGCGAAAAGGTGCGCTCTTGGATGGCGCCGCTGGCGGAGCAGTTGAAGCTGGACCCGACGGCTGGCCGCGCCGAGGCGGTGGCGCGGCTGGAGAAAACGCAGGGGCCGATGCCGCAGGCGACGCTGGAGCAGTTTGCCGACCATCTGGAATATATCGCAGGCAAGGTCGGCCCGTCGCGGATTGGCATAGGCTCGGATTTCTTCGGCTCGACGTCGACGCCGCTGGGCCTGGCCGACGTCACCTGTTTCCCGCATGTGCTGGCCGAAATGTTCCGGCGCGGCTGGACCGACAAGGCGGTGGCGGGGCTGGCCGGGCGCAACTTCCTGCGCGTGTTCCGCGCGGTGGAACGCGAGGGCAAGCGGCTGCGGGCGACGGTGGCGCCGAAGGTTACAACAGCCAGCTGACGATCAGCGGCACCAGCACCGCCGAGAACAGCGCGTTCAATCCCATGGCGATGCCGGCGAAGGTGCCGGCGACGGGATCGACGGTGAAGGCGCGGGCGGTGCCGATGCCATGCGCGGCGAGCCCGGCGGCGAAACCGCGCGCGGCGTAATCGCGGATGCCCAGCGCGTTCATCAGCGGCGTGACGGTCACCGCGCCGATCAGCCCGGTGGTGATCACCAGCACCGCGGTCAGCGCCGGCGCGCCGCCCAGCGATTCGGAAATGCCCATCGCCACCGCGGCCGTCACCGATTACGGCGCCAGCGCGATCAGCACATCCCGCGGCACCCCCAGCGCGGCGGCGATGCCGAGCGCGGACAGGATCGCCGTCAGCCCGCCCGCCAGCAGGGCGGCCGCCATCGGCAAGGCGTTGCGCAGCACCGTGCGCCCGTTGCGGAACAGCGGCACCGCGATCGCCACCGTCGCCGGGCCGAGCAGGAAATGTACGAACTGCGCGCCGGCGAAATAGGTTCCGTACGGTGTGCCGGTGGCCAGCAACAGGCCGGCGACCAGGGCGACCGCAATCAGCATCGGGTTGACCAGCGGGTGCCGCCCGCTGCGCCCGGCGATGAAATCGGCCACGACCCATGCCAGCACCGTCACCGTCAGCCACAGCAGCGGGCTGGTGGACAGATAGGTCCAGAGTGCGAAGGGGTTGTTCATTCCCGCCGGGTCCAGCGTGCGACGGCGATGAACACGAACACCGTGACCAACATCGCCAGCAGAGTCGAGCCGACCAGCGCCGCGCCGAGCGCCAGCCCATAGCGGCCCAGCAGGTGAAATTGCTGAATTACGCCAACGCCGGCCGGCACGAACAGGATGCCGAGCACACCCAGCAGCCCGCCGGCGGTCCGCCCGAGGGCGGTGGCGTCAATGCTTGTGGTGGAAACCCGCCCGGTAGCGGCAGCCAAGCTCAGCAACCCGGCCAGCAGCACCAGGCCAATCACCGGCCCCGGCACGGGAAGGCCGAGGCCGCGGCCCAGCACCTCGCCGGCAAGCTGACCGGCCAGCAGCAGGCCGATCGCGGCAATCACCGCTCGGAGTCGTGGATGAAGTGCTCGACGCGCTCTTTCTCCTCCGGTGTCAGCGGCTGCGGCACCTCCGGGCGGTCGCGCAGGCGCAGCACGATCAGGGCGACGATCGTCAGGACGACGACGACGGCAAGCACGACCCACATCGCACGCTGGGCAATTTCGGGAATCTCCGGCATCGCCAGTGCCGGCGAAGCACAGGCCAGCAGTGCCAGCACTGCTAATGTGCACGGCCGGACAAGGGGGCGCAGAGCATGTCTCATCGCGCGATCATGCCGGGATTGGCGGACGCATCACAAGCCGGGGATGCTACCTATCGCCGCGGGTGCCACCCCGCCTTTAGCTGTTGGTCGCAAACGGATCCTCCACCCGCGGCCAGAACGGCCGGGTGCGCTTGGTGTAGGGGATGTTGGCGAAATCCGGGCCGATGGCGCCGCCGGCGGCCACGTAGCGGACTTCGGCGGCAAGCGGGGCGAAGCCGGCGTAGAAATGCTGGGTGGATTTCACCACCACGATCTTCTTGTCAGCGAGCGTGCAGCCGAGGCCGGTGAAAGCATCCTGGTTGAACACCTGGCTGCGTGTGGAGTTCAGGATGATATCGATGCCATCGGCGCTGACCCAGACGCTGTCGCCGAGCGGGGCGCGGCCGCCGGCCAAGCCGCCCTGGCTGAGGTTGAGCTTGATCGCGCGCACGGTGATCTTGAGGTCGATCGGGTCCGATGAGGCCTTGCCGCATTTGCCGCCGATGCGCAGGTCGAAGCTCGCACCCACCCCGGCCTCGATACAGAACTGCACGGCGACCGGGTCCCAGTAACAGCCGGTGGCGACGTTGGTGATGCCGCGTGCGACCAGGCGGCGCAGGATTTCGGTGTTGTCGGAGGGCGCGCCGCCGCCGGCATTGTCGGCGACGTCGGCAATGACGATCGGGCCGCCGTGGGCGGCGAGGGCGGCGTCGATGGCGTTGTCGATGCTGTCATGGCGGGGGAAGCATTCCTCGCGCAGGCGCCAGAGTTGCTGGCCCAGTTCAGCGGCGAGGCGTTCGGCTTTCGCCATGTCGCCATCGGTGATCACCACCGTCTTGGCGCCGACCTCGGCGACGTCGCCCCAGGGGAAGCCGTGGCCGAAGGAGACTGACAGCACGCCGTTCTTGCCTTCCATCGCTTTCATTTGGGCGACGATGCTTTTCATCGGCTCGACCGTGGTGCGCCACATGCTGATCATGCGGCAATCGTAGTACGCCATCGCTGGCTTCACCTTGCCCTGCTGGGCGGCGACGCAAAGCGCATACAACTCTCGGGCGCGGTCGGCGACGTCGATATGCGGGTATTCCTTGTAGGTGATGATTGCCGTCGCGCTGGTGCGCATCAACTCGGTGAGATGGCAGTGCAGATCGAGCTCCAGGCCGATCGCCACGTCGGGCCCGACGATGGCGCGGATGCGGGCAATCGTGTCGCCCTCGCAGTCGTCATAGCTGTCGGCAACCATGGCGCCGTGCATCTTCATCAGCACGACATCGACCGGCATCGCAGCCTTGAGGTCGTCGAGAATGTCGTCGCGCAGCCCCTCATAGACATTGCGCAGCGTTGTCCCCGCAGGCTGGGCGAAGGTGCAGATACTGTCGACCACACTATGCCCGTCGGCTTCGGCCAGCCGGCGCCATTCCTTCAGGGCGATGTTGCCGTGATTGCCCGGACTGAGACTGCCGTCGCGGCGGAAATAATCGACCGATTTGAAGCCGGCCGTGCCGGTGGGGATCGGTGAGAAGGTGTTGGTTTCGGTTGCCAGGGTGGCGAAGAAGATTTTCATGGCCGGGCGGCTCCGTGGGGGCGTGATGGTCAGACTACGGCAAGGCCGCGGGCCTTTGGCAACCCGCCTAAAAAAATGTTGGGTCAAGGGGACTGAGTGCCCTTGCGGGTCCAGGGCAGAGCCCTGGCCTTGCCTTTGTCTGTTAACAGAAGACTAGGCAGGTTTGATCCGCCGTCAAATCGCACTAGTCTTGGTCACCATCCAAAGCGCCGGAAGAAACGTGAACGAAATTACCCTGCCCGACCGCTCTGTTCAGCTGCCGCCTGGGGTCATCCCGGTGCCGGCGCAGGAAATCTTTGTTGTCGCCCAGGAGTATCTGGAGGCCGGGCGGCTGGATGCAGCCGAGCGGATGCTGGGCCATGTGGTGGCCGGCATGCCGAACCAGCCGGAGGCGCTGCATCTGCTGGGGCTGATCGCGCATCGGCGCGGCCGGCTGGCGGAGGCTTCGGCGCTGGTTGAGCGCTCGATTGCCAATGGTGGGGGTAAGCCGACCGCCTGGCGCAATCTGTCGGAACTCTACCGGTTGCAGGCAAAGCTGGATGAGGCCGTCGCCGCGGCGCGGCGGGCGGTGTCGCTGGACCCGGCGGATGCGCTGGGCCTGTTTAACATGGCGTTGGTGCTGTACGACCGGCTGGAGGTGAATGCCTGCGAGTCCAGCGCGCGGGCGGCGCTGGATCTGAAGCCGAACCTGCCGCAGGGGCATATGAAGCTGGCGCAGGTGCTGCTGCTGAAGGGCGAGCTGGCCGAGGGCTGGGATGAGTACGAGTGGCGCTATCAGATCCCCGGCGCGGCACCGCTGATGCCGAAGACCGACCGGCCGCAATGGGACGGCCGGGAACTGGGCGAGGAACGGCTGCTGCTGATCGCCGACCAGGGCTATGGCGATGTGGTGCAGTTCGCGCGTTACATTCCCTGGGTGCTGGAGCGCTGTCCGACGCTTTCGATCGCGGCGAGCGCCGAGCTGATCCCGCTGCTGAGCTGGATGTATCCCGGGCTGCACTGTTTTTCGCGCTGGGACGACACACCGCCCTATGCCGCGTTCTGCCCGCTGTCGGGACTGCCGCGGCTGCATGGCACACGGCTGGACAATGTGCCGCAGGGCATTCCGTATCTGTGTGCCGACCCGGCGCGCGTCGAGAGTTGGCGGGGCCGGCTGGCGGAGATGCTGCCGGCGGGGCTGAAACGGGTGGGTCTGGTGTGGGCCGGGCGGCCGACGCACAACAACGACATCAACCGCACCATCGCGCTTTCGGTGCTGAACCCGCTGGGCCAGGTGCCCGGGGTTGCGTTTGTGGCGCTGCAGAAGGGACCGGCGGTGGCGCAGATCCCGCAGTTTGCCGGGCCGGCGCCGTTGCTGAACCTGGATGCGCAGATCCAGGGCTTTGAGGATACCGCGGCGATCATCGAATGCCTGGATCTGGTGATCTGCGTTGATACCTCGGTGGGCCATATCGCCGGCGCGATGGGGCGCCAGGCCTGGGTGATGCTGCCCTATGCGCCGGACTGGCGCTGGCTGATGGGGCGCACCGATACGCCGTGGTATCCGAGCCTGCGGCTGTTCCGCCCGCCGGCGCCGCGCGGCTGGAGCTCCGTGATAGGCGATGTCGTCGCCGCGCTCACTGAATTCGCGGCGCAGTGATCATCCGGTCCGGTAATAGTTTCGCTAGGGCTCTGGATTTGCCAGCCTTTACAGGGCAAGACAAACACATCTTATGTCGGGAGGGCGCGCCATGACCAATTGGTCGGATGGCTATGTTTCGGATATCAGCTACACCACCGGGTTCTATCGTGAGACCTCGCCGGCCTGGTTGTCGTTGGCCACGTCGCTGCTGGGTCACCGTCCGCCTGGGCGCGATGGTTCGTTCCGCTGGTGCGAGCTGGGCTGTGGCCAGGGCTTCTCGGCGCTGAGCTTTGCCGCGGCGCATCCGACGGGCGAGTTCTATGCGTTCGACTTCAACCCCTCGCATATCGAGAACGCCCGCCTGCTCGCCAGCCGTGCCGGGATTGGCAATATCACCTTCGGCGAGACGTCGTTCGAAGAGCTTGCGGAGGCGCCGAAGGGCACCTATCCGCAGATGGACTATATCGTGCTGCACGGCATCTGGAGCTGGGTATCGACGACGCAGCGGGCGCATATCCTGCGGTTTATCGCCAATCACCTTGCCCCCGGCGGCATCGTCTATGTCAGCTACAACGTGCTGACCGGCTGGGCCTCGATGGTGCCGATGCAGCGGCTGATGCGGGCGTGGTGCGCGACGCAGCCGGGCGGGACGATTGAGCATGCCGCCGGCGTGTTGGCGTTCCTGAAGCAGGTTACCGCGACCGAATCGCTGTATTTTCCGGCCAATCCCTCTGCGACCGCGCGGCTGGACCAGATTGTCAGCCAGGATGCCCGGTATCTGGCGCATGAATACCTCAACGAGACCTGGGACCCGATCATGTTCGACGCGATGGCGCGCGACATGGGCGAAAGCAAATGCAGCTATATCGGCAGCGCGACGCTGACCGACAACATCGATGCGGTGTCGGTGCCGGCGAAGGTCGCGGCGATGGCGGCGGGGATCACCGATCCGCGGCTGCGCGAGCTGGTGCGCGACGTCGGCGGCGCCCGGCCGTTTCGCCGGGACCTGTTTCGCCGCGGCGCCGAGACGCCGCCGCCGGGCGAGCAGGTGAACATCGTTGATCAGATCGTGATGACCGGACTTGGCCGGGAGCGCGACGCCAATATCCAGATCCAGACCGGGATCGGCCATGTCACGCCGAAGCCCGAGATCTATGCGCCGGTGCTGCAGCGCCTGCTGGAAGGCCCGCTGGCGTTCGCGGAGCTGCGCCGGATGCCGATGCTGGCCGACAAGCCGCTGGCCGAAGCATTGCAGGTGCTGGCCTTCCTTGCCGCTGGCGGCATGGCGCATCCGACCGCCAACCTTCGCATGACGCGCGACGGTGCCGCGCCGTCGGCGGCGCTGAACCGGCAGATCGGGGTTCTGAATGCGCAGGGCTCGAACCTGCCCTATCTCGTTTCGCCGCGCCTGGGGACTGCGATCACGGTCGATCCGGTCGACACCATGGTGTTACAGGAATTCGTGAACGGACCGGTGAACGACCTTGCGCCGGTGGCCACCAAAATGATCGCGACCTTGGCGCTGACCGGCCGTGCGCCGGTGCGCGAGGGCAAGCCGATCAGCGAGCCGGTGGCCGCGCAGGCCGCGATGCTGGAGACGATTGAGAAGTTTGTGGCCGAGCGGGTGCCGCTGCTGCAGCGGCTAGGGATTCTCGATACCTGATGATCCCGGCGGTTCCCGCATAGCGGGAACCGCCCGCGGGGCGATATTTCCGAAAAAGGCGGCGATCATCGTAACGCCTTGTCGCGATCGCGCACGAACACGGCTGTTGAGCAAATGTGATAGACGCGGAACCCGAGGCGCCAAATCTCGTGCAAACACCGTAAATTCCGTTACGATATCGGTTCACCGTTCAACCGAGGGGTGAATTGGACCAATTCCCATAGACTGTGAGCCATGCACCCATTGGCGCCGGCCGGTGGGCCTGATGCGCAAGGGTTGATCGACAGGGTGGCTCCATTGATGGCAACGGTCATCGACGATATCGTCGTGGCCCTGGCACACACTGTTGACGAGCCGGTTGTTGCGCATGAGCTGCCTGAGTTTTCCACCACGTTCAGCTCTGAGCATTTCGGCGGCGGCCTCGGATGCTCACCAACTTGACTCACATCACCGCCGTGTCGGGAGTCCCCTGGTGAATCAAACGGCACAGGAATGGGTATTATCGTTGACACCCGCTGCCATGCGGCCAGAAATGGCAGGACACAAAGTGGTCTGGAGCGACCTCATGCCACTGTGCCGTGCCTGTCGCAGCATGGTCGGTCCCAAAAGCACAGGTTGCGCTGGACGGAACACTGAAATTGGTTTCCGGTGCGGCCTCGGCGAGTTTGGCGCGTTGGCGCGCTGGGTCGGGCTGGGGCACGGCGTCGAGCAGCGCGCGGGTGTAGGGGTGCGCGGGGTTTCGGTAGATCTGCGCCGCGGCGCCCAGTTCGACAATTCGCCCGCCATACATAACCGCAACGCGATGGGCGACAGCGCGAACGACGGCAAGGTCGTGGGCGATGAACAGGTAGGACAGGCCGAGCTTGGCTTGCAGGCTGTGCAGCAGATCCACGATTTGCGCTTGGGTGCGAACGTCGAGAGCTGACACCGGCTCGTCGCAGATCACCAAGTTCGGATTCACTGCCAGGGCGCGGGCAATGACGATGCGTTGGCGTTGGCCGCCAGAGAACTCATGCGGGTAGCGGCTGACCTCTGCCGGGTCCATGCCGACGAGGTTCATCAACTCGGCCACTCGCTCAGGAATTTGGGTGCGGGGAACGGATCGGTGCACCGTCAACGGCTCGGCAAGGATGCGGGCGACCGTCATCCGCGGATGCAGGCTGGAATACGGGTTCTGCTGCACAAGCTGCATGTGGCGACGCATGGCGCGCAATGCACCGCCGCCAAGCGCGGTGATGCTGTGTCCCAGCAGCGACACAGTGCCGGCGCTGCTGGGCTGAAGCTGCAGGATGGCCCGACCGGTTGTAGTCTTGCCCGAGCCGGATTCGCCGACCAGACCGAGCGTTTCGCCGGGCAGCATGTCGAACGAAACGTCCATGACAGCGTGCACCGGAGGGCGACCGAGGCGGCTTGGAAAGGTGACGCAGAGATCGCGGACCTGCAGCAGTTGCGGTTTCATGCCGTGCCTCGCTCGGAAAGCCGTGGCACGGCGGCGAGCAGGGCGGAGGTATATGGGTGGGTAGGGGCGGTGAAGATCGTGTCAGTGGCGCCGGTTTCGACGATGTTGCCCTCGCGCATGACATGGACACGTTCCACCATGCCGGCGATGACGCCGAAATCATGGGTGATCAGCATCAGCGCCATGCCGAGTTCGCGGCGCAGGCGCAGCAACAAGCGCAGAATCTGCGCTTGCACGGTGACGTCGAGCGCGGTGGTGGGTTCATCGGCGATCAGCAGGTCGGGTTGGCAGGACACAGCGATGGCGATGAGCACGCGCTGTCGCATGCCGCCGGAGAATTGGTGCGGGTGGTCATCGGCGCGCAGCGCGGGATCGCGGATCCCGACGAGGCCGAGCAACTCGATGGTGCGCCGGCGCGCCGCCTGGCGGGACAGTCCCCCATGGCGGCGCAGCATATCGTCGATCTGTGCGCCTATCGTCATCACTGGATTGAGCGAGGACATCGGGTCCTGGAACACCATCGCGATTCGCCGGCCGCGGATGTCGCGCATGGCGGGTTCGGGCAGATCGGTCAATTCCTGGCCACGATAGCGAATGCTGCCGCCGACGGTGAGCGGTGTGCCTTCGGGGGCAAGACGCA
Organism: uncultured Rhodospirillales bacterium; assembly: GCA_903881515.1. Taxonomy (GTDB): domain Bacteria; phylum Pseudomonadota; class Alphaproteobacteria; order Acetobacterales; family Acetobacteraceae; genus CAIRTN01. The sequence continues at coordinate 19,167 of CAIRTN010000448.1, forward strand.
TGATGGCCCGTGCGGTGACGCTCTTGCCGCAACCGGATTCGCCGACGAAGCCGACGGCCTCGCCCGGCGCAATGTCAAACGAGATGCCCTGGACGACCCGCGTCGCGCTGCTGCCCCGGGTGAATGTCGCGGTGAGGTCACGAACCTGGAGCAGGGGCGGCGCGGTCATCGGCTCGCCGTCACGTCGAGCACCTCGCGCAGGCCGTTTGCCAGCACAATGAAGGTGAGCGAGGCAAAGACGATAGCTGTCGCCGGCCCGATCACCGTGAGCGGGGCGAGTTCCATGAACTGCCGTGCCTCGGCGAGCATGCTTCCCCAGTTCGGGTCGGGTGGCGGTGGACCGAGGCCCAGGAATGACAGGGCTGTGACGGTAAAGATGGTGTTGGCCAATGTCAGGCTGGTCTGCACCAGCACAGGCGAGATGACGAGCGGCAGGACGTGGCGCAGCGCGATCGCGACCTCGCCAACGCCGATGCTGCGCGCGGCCTCGACATGGTCCCAGCGCTTGACGCTGAGCACCGGGGCGCGGACGACCCGGGCCAGTGTCGGCGTATAGACGATGGCGATGGTGATGATCAGGTTGCGCAGCGTTGGGCCGAGCGCCGCGACCACGGCGATGGCCAACAGGAAGACGGGGAATGCGAAAATGATGTCCAGCACGCGCATGACGGCGAGGTCGACCCATCCACCAACATAGCCGCAGATCAGGCCAAGGATCAGGCCGACCGTCAGCGCGATCGCGACGGCAGCGCTGGTGATCACCAGGGTGGTGCGCCCGCCGATGATCAGCCGGCTGAGCACGTCGCGGCCGATGGAATCGGTGCCAAGCCAGTGCGCGGCAGTTGGCCCGGCCAACGAACCGGGCGAGGTCTTGGAGGGGCTGTACGGGGCAATCACCGGCCCAAACAGCACGATGGCGATCAGCAGTGCCAGCATGACGAGGCCGAGCGCGACAAGCACCTGCCCCCGGGTGCGCGGCGCCTTATTCATAGGATACCCGTGCGTCGATGCGGGCATAGGTGATGTCCACCAGTACGTTGACCAGCAGCACGATGGTCGCGGACAGCAATACGATCGCCTGGATCGCCGGATAGTCGCGGTTGGCCACGGAGTCGAACAGGTACTGGCCCATGCCGGGCACGGTGAAGATCGTCTCAATCAGGATGCTGCCGCCGAGCAAAGCCGCAAGCTGTAGCCCGGTAACCGTGACGACCGGCGTGAGCGCGTTGCGCACCAGGTAATGCACCAGGATGGTCCGCCTGCGCAGACCCTTGGCGCGGGCGACCATGACATAATCCTGGCTGGCAACTTCCAGCACGGCGGCGCGGGTGTTCTCGGAAATGGTGACCGACACGGTCAGCGCGAGCGACAGGGCCGGCAGCAGCAGGCCGGTGATATTGCCGGCCGGGTCGGCGACGAAGGCGACATAGTTGAAAATGGCAAGCTGGGGGAAATACAGCCCGGCGAGCAGCACGATCAGCGTGGCGATGACAAAATTCGGCACAGCGAGCAACAGACTGTTGAGCCCGCGCACCATCCAGTCTGTGGCGCCGCGCAGCCGCGCCGAAGCGAGGCCGGTGGCGGTGCCCATTATCATCGCCATCAACCCGGCAATCAGTGTCAGCTCACCGGTCACCGCAAGGCGCGGCAGCAATTCACCGGCAACCGGCCGGCGGGTGACGAAGGAGGTGCCGAGGTCTCCGGTAAGAGCGTGAGCAAGCCAGCCGAGGTATTGCTGCCAGACCGGGCGGTCGAGCCCCAGATTGCGCCGGATGGTTTCCAGCGCCTCGGCCGATATGGCGGTGGTCCCAGCGGACGCTTGTGCGAAATCACCGGGCAACGCACGCATCAAGGTAAAGGCGACAATGGAAACGCCGAACAGAATGGGCAGCATCAGCGCCAAGCGGAGCGCGACGAGACGGATCATGGCGCGCCGCCTGGATCGGCTACTTGTCGATCCAGGTGGTGCGCACGAAGCTGCGGATATTGGCTGCCAGCGGCACGTAGCCCTTGGCGTAGTTCCACCACGCTTCCCAGCGCAGTGGATACTGGTAGATGTCGAGCACGTAAGCCTGCTCAGCGATGCGCTTTTGGATCGCCAGATACGCGGCGGCGCGCTTGGTGCGATCCAGCAGGGTGCGGGCTTCGACGATCATGGCGTCGAGTGCGGTGTCGGTCATCCCAAGGGCCTTGCCATAGGCCCCGGTTGAGATGATGCGCGAGATAATTGCGTCCGGGTCGGGGCTCCAACTCAATGCGATCGACATCAAAGTGGCGAATTCACCTTTCAGCCACATAGAGATCAGCGGTGCGGTCTCCATCGGCTTGATGGCGACCTTGATGCCGGCTTCGGCCCATTGCTGCTGCAGGATCTGGGCGCAGGCGACATCGAGCGGGTTGGCGGCCACGACGATGTAGTCACCCAGATCGATGCCCGAGGGGTAGCCGGCCTCGGCCAGCAGCTTCTTCGCCGCGGCGATGTCGGTCTTGTAGTACGGCATTTCGCTCGCGCCGTCATAGCCGCCGACATGGCTCTCGGGAACCATGGCGGCGACCTTGCCGGAGCCGCCGAGTACGGTTTCCAGACAAGCCTGCCTGTCGGTGGCGAGGCTGAGCGCGCGGCGAACGCGTACATCGTTGAGCGGCTTGGCCTTCATGTTCAGCCAGACCGGGAAGGTGCGGGTCGTTTTCCCTGGCGCGGAGACCAGGTCAGGCGAGGTGCGCACGATCTGGGCGGAGACCTTGGGGTCTTTGAACCAGGTCATGTCGATCGCCTTGGAGCGCAACGCCGAGGTCAGCGATGCCTGATCCTTAAAGAAGCGGAACACCACCTCCGAAAGGTAGGGCTGGCCCTTCTCATAGTAGTCAGGATTGGCCTTCAAGGTGAATTGCTGGTTCGGCTCGTAGGAGACGAAAATAAAGGGGCCGGTACCAACCGGCTTGGTGACCAGATCACCCACCCCGCGCGGCACGATGACGCCAACCGGATTGGTTGCCATATAGCTGAGGAAAGCGGCATTGGGGGCGTTCAGCTCGAAGCGCACCGTCATCGGATCGATAACGCTTACCGATTTGATGCTGGCGAAGATGGTGGCATTGGGACTGGCGGTAGCGGGATTGAGGATGCGATCGAAGGTATATTTTACATCCTCGGCATCGAAACCTTGCCCATTGTGGAACTTCACGCCGCTGCGCAGGTGGAAGATATAGGTGGTGTCGTTCGGTTGCTCGAAGCCGGTGGCCAGATCGGATTCAACCTTCATCTCGGCGTTCCAGCGCAGCAGGCCAGAATACAACAACGCGGTGAAGTCGTAGGAAGAGAAGGCGGTGACGGTACCGGGGTCGAGGCCAATCGGGTCGGCATCGGCGCCTATTGTCAGCCGGCCACCGCGCTTCGGCACGGATTGGGCGAAAGCTTCCGGAGCAACGCCTGCTGCGAGCCCTGCCACTGCGAACCGCAACAAGCCGCGGCGGTCGAAGTCAAAAAACCCGGTGCGCGACAGATCCAAGGATTGATCATCCGACATCGCGGCCTCTCCCTTTTCTCATTTTCATGACGCTAGCGCGGCTGGAAGGTTGCCAGCAAGGCATGGCTTGGAAATCAGCCCAGAAGGCTGCAAGCTGCCTCTCAACTCGGGGGAGGACCAGAGCAGTGATCCGTATTGCCACCGCCGGCTTTCAGCATGAATCCAATACGTTCTCATTCGTGCCGGCCTCGCTGGACAAGTTCATGCGCTCCGGGTTCCTCACCGGCGATGCGATCCGCCAGGAATACGCAACTTCACAGGCGACATTGGCAGGGTTTTTCGCCGCGGCGGACGAAGACCCCGACGTGGAGTTGGTGCCGCTGTTTTTCACCCGTCTGACGCCGATGGGGGCGATTACCGAGGAGGCGATCACCACCATCATGGACCGGGCAATTGCGGCGATCCGTGACAACGGGCCATGGGATGCGGTGCTGCTGCCGCAACATGGGGCAGCGGTATCGGTGCCGTTTCCGGATGCGGATGGCGAGTACGTGCGCCGTGTCCGTGAGGTGGTGGGGCCGGATGTGCCGATCGGGCTCGCGCTGGATATGCACGCCAACGTGTCGCGCCAGATGGTGGAAAACGCCGACATTACAACGGTGTACCAGACGACACCGCATATCGACGCCTATGACCAGGCGCTTTTGCTGGCGCGGCTGGTGGTGCGGATGGTGCGCGGTGAGATCAAGCCATGCTCGGCGTTGGAGATGCCGCCTTTGAGCGTGAACATCCTCAACCATGGCACCAGCGATTATCCTATGGCCGAGCTGTTGCGGATCGCGCAGGAGCAGCGCTGCCGGCCGGGCGTGCTAACGCTGAGCTTGGTCGAGGGCTATTCCTATGCCGACGTGGCCGAAACCGGAATGTCGTTCATCGCGGTGACCGACAACGACCCGGAATTGGCCGCAGAAGTGGCGCGAACCCTGGCGCGGGCGGCTTGGAATATGCGGGCAGCTTTGAACACCGGGGGCACGCCGATCGATGTGGCGTTGACCCGCGCGGCCGCCGCGCCCGCGGGGCCGATGGTGCTGTTCGATGTCGGCGACAACGTCGGCGGCGGCAGCCCCGGGGATTCGACGCTGATTTTGCACGCCGCGCGGCGGCTGGGAATTTCTGGCCTAGTGCAGGCGGTCGGCGACGGTGAGGCGGTGCAGGAATGTGAACGTGTTGGTGTCGGTGGGCGGGTCTCGCTGGCGGTGGGCGGCAAGACCGACGACCGGCATGGCACGCCTTTTCCCATCGCCGGCACGGTCACGGCGCTGTCCGATGGACGATACGAGGCGACCGGGCCGACGCATGGCGGGTTCCGTTTCTACGACGATGGGCCGAGCGCGGCGGTAACGACGGACGACGGGCACATTTTGGTATTGATCACGCGGCCCGGCGGGACGGCGAGCCTGCAACAGTTCCGCTCGCTGGGAATTGAGCCGACAGCCGCGAAGATTCTGATTGCTAAGGGTGTCCAGTCACCGCGCCCGGCGGTGGAGCCGATTGCGCGCGAAATGATCTGGGTGGCAACACCGGGGGTGACGACGGCCGATATCGCGACGTTCGCGTATCGCCATCGGCGCGTGCCGCTTTATCCGCTGGAGCTGGACGCTCAGTACTAGCCTGACCGGGTTGGTACTGAAAGCGGATTGTCTTGCTTTCGGTAACACACAACTCATATATTAGTTCGTAGATCGGCACGCTGTCGGCGGTTCGCCTGCCGGCATCAGCGACCCGAGGGGGACATGATGGCTGAATCGAAAAATCCTTGGGACGGAATCATCCCGGAGGCTGAACAGGCGGCCTATCGCGCGGCAGGGTTTGGCCGTCCCTCTGGCCTCGGGACCAGGCCTGCTCTGTTGATCATCGATGTTCAGTACCGCACCGTCGGTACGCATCCGATGCCGTTCGACGAGGCGATCAAGGAGTTTTCCACCTCGTGTGGGGATGTCGGCTGGGCGGCAGTCCGGAATATCGAAAAATTGCTGAAGCTGTTTCGCGCGCGCGGCTGGCCCGTGCTGTACCCCTATGTCTCGCAAAAGGAGACTTTTGACGGAGGACGGCTCGCCGAGAAGGTGCCGGCTTTGATGCAGGTGGCGGCGCATGGCTATGATTTTGTCGCCGAGGTGGCGCCGCAGGCGAACGATGTGCTGTTGCCGAAGAAGCACCCGAGCGCCTTTTTTGGCACGCCGCTCGCCAGCTACCTGATTAATTTGCGTGCCGATACGCTGGTGGTGACCGGATGCACGACGAGCGGTTGTGTGCGCGGCTCGGTGGTCGATGCCTTTGCTTATAATTTCCGCGCGGTGGTGCCAAGCGATGCGGTCTATGATCGCAGCGCGACGTCGCACGCTGTCAATCTTTTCGACATGGCCGCCAAGTATGCCGAGGTGATGTCCACCGACGCCTGCCTGAAGGCGCTGGACGCCTTGGAACCGGCCTCCGTGGCCAAAGGGAGCTAGACGATCGTGCCCCCCTTCGACCTCGTGCTGCGCGGCGGAACGGTGATCCTGCCGCAGATCGGCCGCCAGATCTGCGATATCGGCGTGCGCAATGGCCGGACTGCCGCGCTGCTTGCGCCGGGCGAGGGCGATGGCGCGGAAACCCTATCCGTCGCCGGATTGGTTGTATTGCCGGGCGCGATCGACGTGCACCTGCATCTCGGGCACGGCAACGACATCGCTAGGCCGCGCGTGCCGCAAGACGCGGCGCAGGAGAGTGCCGCGGCAGCGCTCGGCGGCATCACCTGCTTCGTGCCCTACCTGATGGCAACCGAGCCGTTCGAAACTTTGTTCGATGAGGTCGTAGCGGTCACCGCGGCCGGGTCGCGCATCGATTTCGGCTATCATTTCATCATCTCGACCGAAGCGCAGCTTGCTGGTGTGCCGAGCTATATCGCCGAATACGGTGTTCCGAGCTTCAAAATCTTCATGAACAATCGCGGCGGCGAAGGCGCGCGCCTGGGATTGCCGGACATCGATGACGGGTTCCTGCTGCGGCTGTGCGAAGCTGCAGCAGCGCATGGCGGTCTGGTCTGCCCACACCCCGAGACGATCGAACTTGCGTGGGTGCTGCGCGACCGGATGCGTGCGGCCGATCCGCAGGGACATGGCGGCCTGGCAACCTGGAATGCCAGCCGTCCGCCGTTCGTTGAGGCCGATGCGGTGCAGCGTGCGGCATTGATTGCCCACCACGCCGGCGCGCCGTTGTACATCGTTCACACCTCCTCCGCCGAGGCGCTGGAAGCCGGCCTGCGGCACCGCCGTGCCGGCGCGCGCGTTCAGCTTGAAACCTGCCCGCACTACCTGACCCATGACATCGGCTGGGCCGGCGGTGATCTGGGCAAGATCAACCCGCCATTGCGCGAGGCATCGGACCGCGCCGCGCTTTGGCAGGCCTTGCTGGATGGCGAGATCGACACGATTGCCACCGACCACGTTCATCGTGGTCCGGCGGGCAAACAGGGCGGCATCTGGGCGGCTTCTCCGGGTTGCCCTGGCATGGAAACCATGCTGCCAGTGCTGCTCAGCGAGGGACATGCAAAACGCGGCCTCAGCCTGGAGCGCATTGCGGCGCTGACCGCGGGCAACCCCGCGCGCGCCATGGGCATCAGCCATCGCAAGGGCGTGATCGCGGTCGGGTTGGACGCCGATCTCACCGTGATCGACCCGGCCGCGCGCTGGACGGTGCCGGCTGGCGGAGGACAGTCAGCCGCCGGCTACTCGATCTACGAGGGTTGGCAAATGACCGGTCGGGTGGTGCACACGCTGGTCCGTGGGCAGATCGTCGTGCGCGATGGCGCCCTGGCGGAGGCGGCGGTTGGCACCGGAAGCTATGTCGCCCGCAGCCTCGTGCAGGAGAGGCCGTGAAGCCGCCTGCCAGACCGGTAAAGGCGTCCCTGCGTCAGCAGGGCTATGACGAGATCAAGCGGCGCATTCTGGACTCGCATTACGCCCCTGGCACGATCCTGTCGGAGAATCAGCTCGCAGAGGAGTTGCAGATCGGCCGCACTCCGGTCCGCGAAGCATTGCGCGATCTGGCCGGCGGTGGGCTGGTACAGATCATGCCGCAGCGCGGTGTGATGGTGACGCAATTGACGCTGCATGACATCGTCGAGGTCTACCAACTCCGCGAACAGCTTGAGTGTTTTGCGGTGCGGCTCGCTGCCCTGCAGATGACGCCCGAGGACGCCGCCGGGATGCAGGCCGACCATGCTCGGGCGGTGTCGAGCATGACCCGAGGGCGTCTTCGCGAGGCTTATGACCATTCGGTGCTGCTGCATCATCGGCTGATCACCCTCGCCCGCAACTCGCGCCTGACCCAGTTCATGGGCCAGTTGGGCGATCAGGTGCATCGTTTCGGCCTGCTGACCCTGCGCAATGGCCGCGCCTCAACCGCGCTCGATGAGCACGCCGCGATTATCGCGGCCTTGCTGAAGGGCGACGGGCCCGAGGCCGAGGATCTCATGCGCCGGCACCTGCGCGCCGATCGCGCTATGGTGCTGCGGCTTACGTTACCAGCCAGCCTTCCGGATGACGCCGCAAGGCTGGAGCTGGAACATGTTCTGGCTTGAAATGCGCGCCGCTTCCCAAGCCATGCCGCGGTTACTGCGACATGTCGATGACCTGACGCACCGGTGCGCCAGCCTGAAGATTGGCGAAGGCTTCGTTGACCTGCTCCAGACGAATGCGCGAAGTGATGAGCAGGTCGAGCTTCAAGCGGCCCTGCATGTAGTATTCGAGGATGTTGGGGATATCGACGCGGAACTGATTCGACCCCATGGACGAACCTTGGATGCGCCGGTCCTTGATGAAACTGGAGCTTTCCAGTTCCAGCTTCATGCCCGGCTTGAACATGCCCAGGATCGTCGCAAGTCCGCCCGGCCGCAGCATCGCGAAGGACTGCTCGGCGGTGGATTTCAGGCCCAGTGCTTCGAACGCGTAGGGCACGCCGCCGTCGGTCATCTCCATCACCGCGGCTACCGGATCGGTCTCGGTCGCGTTGATCACGTCGGTGGCGCCAAGCTGTTTGGCCAGCGCGAGTTTGGTGTCCAACCGGTCGACGGCAATGATCCGGCCGGCGCCTGCGAGCATCGCGCCGCTGACCACGGACAGGCCGACCCCGCCACAACCGATCACGACGACCGTCGAGCCCGGCTTGACCTTGGCCGCATGGATCACGGCGCCGACTCCGGTCAGCACGCCGCATCCGACCAGCGAGGCGCGATCGAGCGGGATCTCCGGGCGGATCTTCACCAGAGCATTTTCATGCACCAGCATCTGTTCGCCGAACGAGGAAAGATTGGCGAACTGGTTCATCAGCTTGCCGCCCAGCCACATGCGCTGCGCCTTGCCTGCGGGCAGCTTCACCTCGACGCTCTCGCAGAGATTGGGATGACCAGTAACGCATTGCGGACAGCAGCCACAGAACACCGACAGGCAAGTGACCACGTGGTCGCCCGGCTTCACATAGGTGACGTCGGCACCGACAGCCTCGACGATGCCCGAGGATTCATGGCCGGGAATATAGGGCAAAGGGTGCGGGTAGGTACCGTCGGCAAAGTGAAGGTCGGAGTGACAGACGCCGGCAAAGGCGGTTCTGATCAGTACTTCGCGCGCCGCGGGCTTGCCGATTTCCACCGTTTCGATGGTCATCGCTTCGCCAGGCTGCCACATCACCGCCGCTCGCATCGTAACGCCACTCCTGCTGTTTGGATGACCGGTCGGCATCAGACTTCGCTGACAGGA